>JARFUG010000028.1:25019-40140 GCA_029289095.1 Desulfuromonadales bacterium | reverse complement strand
CAGGCGTGGGCGTCGCTTCGGTAGTTGAGGGCCGCGCCGGCGCGGTAGTCGTCGTATTTGCGGTCGTAGCGCTCGGTGGTAGCGGCAGCGGCGGCGGTCTCGCGGCGCGAGTAGGCCAGGGCGCCGTCGAGGGCAACGGACCAGTTCGGATTCAGCTCCGTATGCCACTTCCCCATGAGGGTGTCGCGCACGGCGTCCTGGGGATTCTGGTCGCTCCCCTGATCGAACTGATGGGCGAACTGAAGAAAAAAACCCGAGCGGGTTCCGACGGGGGCTCCCACCGAGGCGTGGGCGAAGCCCTGATGGCGGGTGCGGTCGTTCAGGATGAAGCCGGTGCGGGGGAGAACGTCGTATATGCCGTAGCGCACCCCCACCGAGCCGCTCGCCGCTTCGGGGACGGGGCGGGTGATGATGTTGATGACCCCCGCCATGGCGTCGGAGCCGTACAGAGCCGAGTTCGCCCCCCTGACGATCTCGATGCGTTCGATCATGCTCAGGGGGATCTGGTTGAGGCTGATGCCGTAGTCGCCGTGGGCGCCGAATCCGCCGTGCACCCGGCGCCCGTCGACCAGAATGAGGCCGTACCCCTCGTTGAGCTGCAGCCCCCGCGCGCTCAGGCGCAGGTTGTCCGAGGCGAGGGTGTCATCGAGATTGGTGGCGGAGGTTCCGGGAAGGGTGCGCAGCAGTTGCGGCAGATTCTGTGCTGTCGAGCGCTCGATCTCCTCGCGCCCGATGACGACCGTCTCCACCGGGACATCGGCCAGAGGATGGGGAGAGCGGGTCCCCGTGACGACGATCTCCTGCAGGTGAATCATCTCCCGGGCAGCGCCCGGGTGCGCAAAAGCCAGGGAGAGCACGGCAACAATCATTGTCGGCATAGTAATACGATAATGCATGTACCGAGCCCTTAAAGGCATACGATTTCAATGTTCGTGCTACGGTATGATTCGAGTGGTTGCTTGTCAAGCCCTTTCCCGCGGGATGGCGTATACGTATCAGAGGGAGCGTTTCGACGTCGGACGGAGGCCCGGCAACCAGGCTGCCGGGCCTTTCAGGTAAGAATGGCGTGTTGAAGATTCAGTCGTGGCCGAGCTGTTTCACCAGCTTGTTATAGAGTCCGAGGATTAGCAGGGTCGGGACCCATTGGCCGATGAAGTGGGAATCGTCTTCGCGATGCATCATCTTCAGAGCGAGCGAGGCGGCGATGGAAGCGCCGGCTGCCCAGAGGAAGGTATCCGAAGGAAGACGAGCGGTCTGGGACTCGATCATCTTGGTGGTCTTTCCCTCGGAGCGGCTCGGTTCTTTTCTGACGATGGACAAACCTCTCATGAAACACCTCCGTAAGTTGTTATTTATACGTCACTTACGGCGATGCTACCGTTCTTCGAACCGTTGTCAACTCCCGGAGCGCTGCAATGGGTTGCGGCAACAAAGGAGTTTCTGTGTCACCACGTCCGCCATCAACTGCAGCCCCTCTGACGGAATTTCGCAGACCTTGACCACGGTCTTGAAACGGGCGCTGGCGGGCATCATCCCTTCAAGAGCGTTGGGTAGGGCGTCGAGCCAATTGCGGTTGAAGAAGACAGATTTGTGCTCAGGGAAAAGGGCGAGATAGAAAATGTCGGTTTCGACGAGGTCCTGGAAGAAGTGCGATCCGAAAGAGAGTTCGGGCATCAATTCCCCTTTGGGGAAGGCGACCTCGGCCAGCGCCGCCATGTTGCTGATTTCCGCAAAGTGGATCGGGACTCCCAGCGAAGGGGTCGAGGTCCCCCAGCGACCCGGCCCCATGAGAAGGGTCGGATGCGCATGCCGGTCGCCCAGGCGCTTGTTCAGGCGGCCGATAAGGCGCGCAACCTCGTATTTTTCAGGCATCGGAAGGCGGATGTAGGCCTCGGGCTCCACCCAGATGATGCGGTGGATCGGCTGCGCGATGTTCCCCCCCATGAAGTTCCCTTCCATGCGGATGAAGACATCCTCCTCGGGCGCCGTTTCGGGGATCTCCACCCGGATCTTCTGCCCCTTGGTCTGCAGGGGGCGGCATTGAACGATGTTGATCAGGGGCTCCCCTTCGGCGGTGAAGTTGACGGTGAACTCGACGTCGACCGGGTAATCGTATGCTCGCTCCAGGGTTTTGAGGAGGCGCTGCATGACCGGTGCGAAGGACGACTCGCTCAGGAATTCGTCGAAGGTGAGAATCCAGTTCTCCTTCATGGCGCGCCCCCGCTCACGTTGCAGGCGCTTGGCTTCGTGATCGACGACGGCGAAGCGCCCGATGGGCAGATCGGGGATGTCGTCCAGAAGACGGCCGAGGGGGACGGTGCGCAGCGTGTTCTCGTCGACGTCGAGCAGATCGACGTCGCGCTGAGAAAATCGCCGGGTGTCGGAAAAGGCGCTGTGCGGCTTGCGCATCGGCGCGTCGAGGGCGACCAGGCGCGGATAGTCCCCCTCGACCCGGTCAACGGCGCGTGTGCCGAGTCCGTAAACGAGGCGCAGCATCCCTGCCCTGGGATCCATCTCCCGGTCCCAGACGAAGGTGTTGAAGGAGACGCCGACCCCGGCGAGTTCGGGAAAGTAGTACTGGCGCCGATAGGCGCCCGAGACGCGCTGGATCAGCAGACCCATCTGCTCGTCCAGGTGGGCGAGGCCCCGCTGACGGCGGTAGGCAAGGGCGTCTTCGCTCATGGTGCTGGCGTAGACGGCTCGCACCGCCTCCTCCAGAGCGGCGTAGCGCTCCTCCGGGGTCCCCTGGTTGGCGAGAAAGAAGCTGTCGTACTTGCCGGCGAAAGCATTGCCGAAGCCGTCCTCGAGAAGCGAGCTCGAACGGACGATGATCGGATACTGTCCATAGTACTCGAGAACCTCCTGCAGCCCCTGTCGGATCGGTTCGGGAAAGGCGCCCTCGAACATCTTTTCCTTCAGTTCGGCTGCGGCGGCATAATACCCGTCGTCGGTCTTCTGTTTTGCGAAAAGGGGCCACCACCCGTTGTAGACCAGATATGAATAGTAGACGTTGGAGCCGATGAAAAAGGAATCGTGGGGCTCCAGCCAGCTCTCCCATTCGAAAGAGTCGTCTCGCAGCAGGATGTCGCGCGCCAGGAGCATGCCGACCGCCTTGCCGCCGATGAACCCCGTTCCGATGAGGCGCGACTTGATCTGCAGAAGATCCTGAAGGGTGAAATAGTTCCGCGCCAGCTCCAGCATCCGCTCTTCGCGCCCGATCATGTGATGGCACAGGTGCCGGATCATCTTGTGCTGCTCTTCAGGCGAAGCATCGCTGCGCAACAGTTCTTCGGCTTCCAGAAAGAGGTGATGCCAGTGGTCGAGCTGGCGGCGGGCCGGATCGGAGGAGCGGCCGCTCACGCGGCTGAGAAGGCGCGTCGCCTGGTAGCTGTCGGCCAGCGGCAGGAATCCCCCTTCCTGCCTCAGGTGAGGCAGGAACATCGTCGGGGAGTGCCGCTGCCATACCTTGAGGGGGTGCAGATAAACTTCGTCATCCTCCCTGTACAGGGCGATGAGGACCTGCGTGGTGTCGCGGATGCGCTCGATCGTCTTGATGGAATGACGGTCGCGGATGAGGGCGAAATAGGCGACGGTCTCCAGTTCATAGAGAAAAGGGCACGTCACCCAGAAGAAATTGCCGATCATCAGGTCGGTGGCCCAGGCCGACAGGAGATCGGAGAGGGAGTCGAAGACGTAGAAGACCTTTTTTCCCTCCGAGGCGATGAGCATGTGAATGCGGGTGGCGAAATCGTCGAACCCGCGGCGCGGGTCGAGTTCGACGGTGATCACCCCCTCCTGGTCGTCGATGATGGGGGCGTGCCGGCCGAAACGCAGGTAGACGACCCGACGCCCCTCGGAGAGCGCCTCGCGGACGAAAGGTCGGACGAACTCGCGATAGTCGTCGATGGAATCGACGCTCCAGACAACATTGTCCCCTATGCGCAGTCCGTCGAGAATGCCGTCAAGGCTCGGTAGTCCGGTCGTTACGTGGGTTGCACCCGGCATGGAGTTCTCTCCTCTCCCAGAAGATGATTAAAATCAGGGCACTTCGGGTCGTTTTGCAGGAATTCTGCTTATATCATGATCAGGCATGATCCATCAACGAGGGAAATGCCGCGGGATCAAGGGTCAAAGTGAATACCCGCGGCAGGCGAGAATCGTAAACCTCCCTCCGGAAACGCTTTTATTTTGCCCTCGCCCGGAGTAAAATCGCTCATCCTTTCAATTGAACAAGATCTTAGCCAAAAGAGTGTTCACATGCGCCTGTCGCCACGCCTCCATCGCTTTGTTGCGATTTTGTTCCTCCTCTCGATTGCCGCCTGCACGCCCCCCACGATTCCGCCGCCGGAGGTCCCCCCCCCTCCTCCGGTTCGCCCTCTCGAACCCGTTTCCTGGGAGGGTCTGGATGGGTGGGCGGAAGAAGATCCCCGCTCGGCCCTGAGCGCCTTCAACGCAAGCTGCAGGACGATGCGCAACCGCCCCGGGTGGCGGGATGTCTGTGACGAGGCGGCGACCGTTCCCGCCGGCGACCTGGCCGCGGTGCGCGCCTTTTTCGAGACCCGCTTCGTTCCCCACAAGGTCAGAAACCCCGACGGCACCGACACCGGCACCATCACCGGGTATTACGTGCCTGACCTGCGCGGCAGCCGCGTTCGCACCGAGCGCTTCGCCTATCCGCTCTACCGGGTCCCCGACGATCTTCTTGTCATTGACCTTCGCAGCGTCTACCCCGAACTCGGGAACTACCGCCTGAGGGGACGTCTGGAGGGAAACCGGGTCGTGCCCTATCATGACCGTGCGGGGATCGACGGGGGGAACAACCCTTTGCGGGGCAAGGAGATCTGCTGGGTGGAAGATCCGGTCGAACTCTTTTTCCTGCACATCCAGGGGTCGGGGAGGATCACTCTCGATGACGGGCAGATCATGGTGAACTACGCCGAGCAGAACGGGCATCCCTACCGGTCCATAGGACGCCTTCTTCTCGAGCGCAACGAGATGACCCGCGACCAGATGTCGATGCAGAACATCAAACTCTGGGGGGAGCGCAATCCCGACCGCATCGGCAGTCTCCTTTTCGAGAACCCCAGCTACATCTTTTTTCGCGAGATGCCGGCCGGAGGAGAACCCGAGGGAGCGATGGGGATACCGCTTACGGCCCGTAGAAGCCTCGCCGTCGATCCGCGCACCATCCCGCTGGGCGCGCCGGTTTTTCTCGCTACGGACTGGCCCGATCGGCCCGAACCGCTGCGCCGCCTCATGGTCGCCCAGGACACCGGCGGCGCCATCAAGGGGGCGGTGCGAGGCGACTTCTACTGGGGGATGGGAAACGAGGCGGGCTACTATGCGGGTCGGATGCAGAAGCCGGGACGCCTCTGGGTTCTGCTCCCCGTGGGGATGACGCCGTGAAAGTGCGCCGCAGCGATATCGAGAGCGTCCCCTGGAAGCCGGTTCGTCCCGCGCTGACCCGGTCGGTCGAGGGGAAGGACCTTCTCCCGGAAGGGATGAGCGCACAGAAGGTCGTTTTGACCCGTGTCGCCCCAGGTGGAGAGTTTCTCCCCCATATAGACGGCTACCATCATGTTCTCTTCGTCCTGGAGGGGAGCGGCGAGGTGTGCGCGGGTGAGAAAGTCTTTGCGATGCAGGCGGGAACTCTCGTGGAGATTCCGGCGGGGGAGCGGCACAGCTACCGCAACACCGGAGATGGAGATCTGGTTCTGATGACGTTGAACTTTACCCTGAATCCGTGAGGAGTGAGGGGTTAGGAGTGAGGAGAAGTTTCTTAAGAATCGTCACCTTACCGTTACAGAATTCGATAAAGTCCCGTGCCGGTTGGCGTCCTGATCAGCGCATAGATGGTCTCTTCCGGCGTCTGTAAAAGGCGGATGATCTCCCCCTGGACCGATCTTCTGTTCCCTTCGCTGTCCAGAACGTCGATCAGGCCGCGCTGCCCCACATGATATCCGTACGCCTCTTTCAGCACCATTCAAGCGCCTCTTCGATTGCCGCCGCCGTCTCCTCCACGGAGCGCCCGTCGGCCGGCACGGCAAGCCGGGCATTTCGACGGTAGAGGGGGAGGCGTCTGGCGTAAAGGATCTCAAGCGTCTCCCCCGGTTCCATGGCCACTCCCCTGGAACGCATGTCCCTGATGCGTCTTTCGAGCTCCGGCAGAGCGACCTCGATGAAGACGATCGTTCCGTTTTTCCGAAGAGCAGCCATCGCCGCTTCGCTGTAGACCGCCGATCCCCCTGTGGCGACGACGGCGCTGTGGACATCGAGGGAGCAGAGGATCTCCTCCTCCAGGCGCAGAAAGACCCCGAGCCCCTCCTCATCGATGATCGTCTGGAGCCGTTTCCCTGCCCGCGTCTGGATGAGAAGGTCGGTGTCGACGAAATCCAGCCCCAGCCTCTTGGCCAGCACGACCCCGACAGTGCTCTTCCCCGCCCCCGGCATTCCGATCAGGACGACATTCCCGTGCATCTCAAATACCTCTGCGATTTGCTGAAAGGGCCAAGCCCTTGCAGCCGTGAATCTGCACGGACTCGGCCCCATCAAACCAAGAACGATTATTTCACCGCCCGCACATTGCATTCGTTCAAGGCGCGAAGAACGCAAAGAATTGAGGTTTTCTTTGCGAACTTTGCGTCTTTAGTGAGCGAAGCGAACGAGCGTGAGAATGTTTTTTCTGACTGTCTAGCCGTTTACTTGCTCCTCACGAGACCCTAAGAACAATCTTCCCGAAATGCCGGTCTTCCTCCATCATGCGGTGCGCCTCGACGACCTCCTCGAGAGGGAAGACCTTCTCGATGATGGGGACGATGGTGCGGTCGGCGAATTTCGGCAGGGCGCGGCGTGCGAACTCCGCAACGATCTCCCCTTTTTCGGCGACGGGGCGCGAGCGCAGCACCGATCCGATGATCTGCTGGCGCTTCACCATCATGAGAGCGAGGTTGAGCTCGGCCTTGATGCCGCTGATGACGCCGATGATGACCAGCTTGCCGGTGTAGCCGAGGGAGTTCATGTTGGGCGCCAGGTATTTGGCCCCGACATGGTCGAGGATCAGGTCGACCCCTTTCTTTTTCGTGAATTCCTTGACGACCTCGGTGAAATCTGGGGTCTGGGTGTAGTCGATAACCAGTTCGGCGCCGAGTTCCTTCACCCGCTCGATCTTGCTAGGATGGGCGGTGACGATGAGGCGGCTCTGCGGTGTGAGGGCTCCGCTGAGCTGAAGGGCTGCGGTGTTCACCCCGCCGCCGCCGCCGTGAAAGATCGCGGTCTGACCGTTGAGGAATTCGCCGATCATGAAGACGTTGAGAAAGGCGGTGATGTACGACTCGCAAACGCAGGCGGCCTCCTCCATGCTCATCGAATCGGGGATCGGCATCAGGTGGCTGGCGTAGGCGACGGCGTATTCGGCATATCCGCCTCCGCCCACCAACGTCATGACCCGGTCCCCCTTCCTCCAGGCGGTAACACCGGGGCCGAGCTCTTCGATTACCCCGGCGACTTCAAGACCGAGTATTTCCGAATCGCCGGGGGGCGGGGGGTACTTTCCTTCACGCTGAACGAGGTCGGGGCGGTTGATGGAGGTCGCCGCGACCTTGATGAGAACCTGATTTTCCGCAGGACTCGGTTTCTCGACCTCTCCGATCTTCAGGACGTCAATCCCACCGAACCCTTCCATGACGATAGCTTTCATTTTTCTCCTCCTTGTCAGATACGGACCGCCGCCGGCGGCCGCGAAACGATGCAAAAATCAGGAAAAATCAATTATATAGATTGTCGCGACGCTTGCAACCCCTCTTTTGCGCGCGGCGCATTTGCATCTTGACATCCGGGGGGCTCCGTGATTAACATCTTCTAAATCCAGGGACACAAATACTCCCGCGCTCCGGTTCGATTCGCTGTCGTGCGCATCCGGAGGCAGGCTCCTTCTTTGCCGGGGTTGTGAAGAACAACTCGCCGCTCAGCCTTGTCCACCCTCCCTTCCAGAGGTCGGTAAATAGATGAAGAAGATACTTGTCGTTGATGATCAGCCCACAATCCGGCGTCTTGTAGAAATCAGTCTGCGTTCGGCCGACCGGGAGATTCTGGAGGCGGAAAGCGGTGAAAAGGCCATCGAGGTGGCCCATAGCCAGAAGCCGGATCTGATCATCATGGACCTGATGATGCCTGGCGGCATGGACGGTTTCGAGGCCGTGCAGATCCTGAAGTCAAATCCCGAGACCCGCGACTGTCCCGTTCTGGTTCTCACCGCCAAGGACCAGAAAGCCGAGCGGACGCGCGCCTTTGAGATCGGCGCCGGCGACTATCTGGCCAAGCCGTTCAAGCTCAACGTGCTGATGAACAAGGTCGAGAAACTGCTCAACTGAAGGGAAGAACCGGATTAGAGCCCCCGGTTCTCTTTGTGGATGAAGGGCGGAGGTGAGATCACCCCAGGAACCGGTATCCCTTTCCTCTCACGGTGAGAAAGTGCCGGGGTTCTGAGGGATCGTGCTCGAAGTATTTGCGCATCCGCACGATGAAGTTGTCGAGGGTGCGGGTTTCAGTATCGGGTGAGATCCCCCAGATCTCCGAGAGGAGTTCCGCCCGGGAAAGAACTTCTCCTTCGCGTCCGGCGAAAGTGCGAAGCATTTTCATCTCCAGTTCGGTAAGGCTGAACTCTCCCTGTGGCGTCATGGCCATCCCGCTGTCGAGATCGACCTCGTTGTCGCCGAAGCGCAGGCGTCCGCTCGGGCCTTCGGATCGGTACCACTGGGAGCGCCTGAGCATCCCGGCGATACGCAGCAGGAATTCCTCCAGGCTGAAGGGTTTGGTCAGGTAGTCGTCGGCCCCTTCGGCGAGCCCCCGAATCCGGTCCCTCTCTTCCGAGAGGGCGGTCAGGATGAGGATGGGGATGCGGGGATCCTCTCGACGCAGCCTTCGACAGACCTCCAGCCCGTCGATTCCCGGAAGCATGAGATCCAGCACGACCAGGGCATATCCCCCCCGTTTCGACGCTTTAAGCGCCTCCTCGCCCGTGCTCGCATGGGTGACGGCGTATCCCTCCTCCTCCAGGTTGAAGATCAGTCCCCTGGCAATGTTCGGTTCGTCCTCGACGAGGAGGATGCGGGAGCGGCTCATGCGCTGCTCTCTCCTTTGTGAGCGGGAACGAGCGGAAGAAGGAGGTGGACGGCGGTCCCTTTGTCTGCGCTCTCAATCCAGACACGCCCGCGGTGCAATCGTATCACCGCGCGTACGATGAAGAGGCCCAGACCCGATCCGCGGATCGTCTCGCCCTGCTGTCGCACCCGGTAGAACATGCGGAAGACTTTCTCCTTCTCCTCGTACGGAATCCCCCGGCCCTCATCGGACAAAACGAAATGGGCTTTTTTGCCGTCGCGCTTGAGCGTTATGCGCAGGCGCGGCGCTCCCACGGAATAGAGCAGGGCGTTTTCGAGCAGGTTGCGGAAAACGGTCTCGAGCGACTCCACATCGAAACGCACGTGAAGGTCGGGAGCGATGTCCAGTTCCATCTGTCCGGCCTTCGGCAGGGAGAATTTGTGGCGGGTGAAGTAGTTGGTGGTGAACTCCGAAAGGTTCCCCGAATGCATCGGTATTTTCGGTCCCCGGTGCTCCAGACGACTGGTGGCCAGCAGGTTGTTGATCAGCGTTCCAAGTCGCTCGGTGTCGGCGAGCATGGTGTCGAGAAAGACCTCCATCTTCTCCGGCGAGGGGCGGCGGCGCCGGATCGTTTCGAGATGCAACTGCAAAGAGGCCAGGGGCGACTTGAGCTCGTGGCTGACCTGGGCGATGAAGTCCTTTTGCGCCTTGTAGAGAACGGCCTGACGGCGCCAGTAGAGAAAGATGACGTAGACGCCGGCGAGGATGGCCACCAGCAGCAGGAGACCCTCCACCAGGATGAACCACTCGATCTCGCTGTGTACAAGGTCGGGGCTGATGCGCTCGGCCACGGCACGAAGCTGCACGTGGCTGCGGATGAACCACACCACCCAGAAGACGACGACCAGGACCCAGATCAATTGGATCCCGATGAGGGCGATTAGGGGGTTGACGAAGCGGCCGAGTCTTTTCATCCGTCCTTTTTACCATTTCCGGGCGGACGGGGACAAGCGCCGTCGCGCTGGGGTTTTACATAATTATTACAAACGCCCCGACGCGATTTTTGATAGAGTGTCCCTTAATGTGAAAGCCTCATGGCCGATCAAGAAAGGACCTCCGCATGACACGCTCTCTCACTATCGGACGCCATACCGCCCGCTTCCCCCTGATCCAGGGGGGTATGGGTGTGCGTATCTCCGGTGGCAACCTCGCCGGCCACGTCGCCCGCTGCGGCGGCATCGGGCTCATCGCCACGGCCGGGATCGGGCTCAACAGCCCCCATTATGACGGGCGCAACTTCTTCACCGCCGACCCCCTTGCGCTGAAAGACGAGATCCGCAAGGCCTACGAGATCGCTCCCGATGGAATCATCGGGACCAACTGTATGGTGGCCGTCACCAATTTCGACGAAATGGTGCGCGTCTCCTGCGAAGCAGGGGTGAAGCTTATCGTCGCCGGCGCCGGCCTCCCCATGAATCTCCCCGAGTTGACCGCCGACTGGCCGGAGGTCGCCCTTGTGCCGATCGTCTCCTCGGTCAAGGCCGCGGAGTTGATCGCCCGCAAGTGGCACAAGGGGCACGGACGCCTCCCCGATGCGATCGTCGTCGAAGATCCCGACACCGCCGGGGGGCATCTGGGGGAAAAGCTCGAGAAGATCGGTTCGGGGGAGTACGACCATTACGGCACAGTGCGCGGCGTGAAGGCGTATTTCCGGGAGAGCTTCGGGGTGGAGATCCCCGTCATCGCCGCCGGAGGGGTCTGGGATCGCGCCGACCTCCTTCACGCCCTGAAGGAGGGGGCCGACGGCGTGCAGATGGCGAGCCGCTTCGTCTGTACGAAGGAGTGCGACGCCTCCGACGCCTACAAGCAGGCCTATCTCGACTGCGGCAAGGAAGACATCGGGCTGCTCATGAGCCCGGCGGGGCTCCCCGGCAGAGCCATACTGCGGAACGTGGAGCAGGTCCGCCAGAGGGACGTCGATTTCGATGTTATATGCCCTTCGGGGTGCCTGAAGAAGTGCACCTACAAGGCGGGACAGGAGCGGTTCTGCATCGTCCACGCTCTGGACCGCGCGCAGCGCGGCGACGTCGATACGGGCCTGATCTTCTGCGGAACCAACGCCTGGAAGTCCGACCGGATCACGACCGTGCAGGAAGTCTTCGACGAGCTGTTCGACCTGAAAAAATAGTGCAGCGTCCGAAGGCCGTTGCGATGCATGCCGAGGGGCGGGTCGAAAGATCCGCCCCTTGCTCATGTTTGCGCCGCCAAGCCGACAAGCTTAAAAACTTTTTATGGTATTGCCATTTGGTCCGCGAGTAAGGTAAACTCCCCATTTGGTATTTACGGCCGTTCAGGGCGAACGGCCGCGCAGTTCACCGTCCAAGGAGTTTTCATGGCCGCCTCGAAAAACGAAGAGTTCATCCCCAAATGGATCGCCTGGGAGACGACCCGGCGCTGCAACCTCAATTGCGTTCACTGCCGCTGCTCCTCCGACATGGAATCGGCGACGGGCGATTTCAATACCGAAGAGGCGTTCAAGCTCATCGACGACATCTGCGAGCTTTCCCAGCCGGTGATGGTCCTTTCCGGCGGCGAGCCCCTCCTGCGCCCCGACATCTTCGAGATCGCCCGCTACGGCACCTCCAAGGGGCTGCGCATGTGCATCGCCACCAACGGAACGCTCATCACCGACGAGGTCTGCGAGCAGATGAAGGAGGCCCAGATCCGCATGGTCTCCCTCTCTCTGGACGGTTCCACTGCCGAGATCCACGACGACTTCCGCGCCTGCCCCGGCGCTTTTGAAGGGGTGGTGCGCGGCGCCGAGACCCTCAAGCGCAACGGCATCAAATTTCTGATCAACTCCTCCTTCACCAAGCGCAACCAGCACGACATCGGCGCCACCTTCCATGTTGCCAAAGAGCTCGGCGCCACCGCCTGGTACATGTTCATGATCGTCCCCACCGGCCGCGGCGAGGAGATCATGAACGAGCTCATTTCCAAGGAGGACTACGAGGAGATCCTCTCCTGGCACTACCGCCAGGAGCGCGAGGAGGACGAGATCCTGATGCGCCCCACCTGCGCCCCCCACTACTACCGCATCGTGCCGCAGATGGCCAAGGCCGAAGGGGTCAATTTCGAGCGCCGCAGCCTGACTTTTTCAACCGGCGGAGGCAAGGGGTGCATCGCCGCCCAGACGATCTGCCTCATCGACTGCTTCGGCAACCTCAAGCCGTGCTCCTATTTCCACAGCTCCGTCGGCAACATCAAGCAGATCCCCTTCAAGGAACTCTGGACGAGCAGCAAGGTCTTCAACGACCTGCGCGATTTCTCCAAGTACAAGGGCAAATGCGGCGAGTGCGAGTTCCTCAATGTCTGCGGCGGCTGCCGCGCCCGGGCCGACGCCGTCTACGGCGACTACATGGCCGAGGAGCCGTTCTGCAGCTATATTCCGCCGCGCACCCGCAAAAGGCTCGCCGGCAACCAGTAACCGCGCTTCACCGCGGAGGTCGCGGAGATCGCGGAGGAAACCTTTGAGGTACCTGCTTTTCTCCGCGTACTCCGCGTACTCCGCGGTTAATCGACCATTCTAAAATTTTGTTCTCAAATTCATCACTACCAGGAGGTTTTTCGCCATGGCGACCAAATACCCGTTTCTCGAGGCCTGCTGGGGCCGTCCGACCGACTTCACCCCCGTGTGGCTCATGCGCCAGGCCGGGCGCTACCTCCCCCAGTACATGGAGGTGCGCCGCAAGGTCACGTTCCTGGAGCTGTGCAAGACGCCGGAACTGGCCGCCGAGGTGACGATCCAGCCCATCGACTACCTGGGCGCCGACGCCGCCATCCTCTTCTCCGACATCCTCACGCCGGTGGAGCCGATGGGGCTCAAGCTCGACTTCGTGCCGGGGCCGGTCTTCGAGAATCCGGTGCGAACCAAAGCCGACATCGATGCGCTTCGCATCCCCGAGATGGAAGAGGACGTCCCCTATGTGCTGGAGACGATCCGCATTCTTCGCCGCGAGTTCGAGGGGCGCGTCCCCCTCATCGGCTTCGGCGGCGCCCCCTTCACACTCGCCTGCTACATGGTCGAAGGGAAGGGAAGCAAGGATTTCGCCCAGATCAAGAAGATGATGTACGGCGCCCCCGATCTCTATGCGGCGCTCATGGAGAAGGTCACCGAGATGGATCGCCTCTATCTCAACGCCCAGATCGCCGCGGGCGCCCAGGCGATCCAGATCTTCGACACATGGGGCGGGATCGTCTCTCCTCTTGACTACGAGAAGTACATCCTCCCCTACACCAAGAAGCTCATCGACGGTCTCGACCGCAAGGATGTCCCCGTGATCCATTTCGTCAAGGGAGCGGGCGCCATGCTCGATACCGTGAAGAAGGCCGGCTCCGATGTCGTCGGTCTCGACTGGCACATCGGCCTGGGCAAGGCGCGCGAGGTCCTCGGACCCCAGATCGCCGTGCAGGGAAACCTCGACCCGACCGTCCTCTACGCTCCCAAGAGCCACATCGAGGCCGAGGTCAAGCGCATCCTCGACGAAAATGCAGGCCGCCCGGGACACATCTTCAATCTCGGCCATGGCATACTGCCCAATGTCGACCCCGAGCACGCCAAGCATATGGTTGAGTGCGTGCATAGGCTGAGTGGGAAGTAAGGATGGAAATGATTGTAGAGGCGATCCATGATCCGCCCTTACACATCCGCCTTAAACATGAAACATATGGCCCCTAAAACTCCTACCGGCATAATCTTACTAAACATGGGCGGCCCCGATTCTGTCGGGGCCGTCGAGCCTTTTCTGTACAACCTCTTCTGCGACCGTGAACTGATACGCCTCCCTCTCGGGGCCGTTCTCCAGAAACCCTTTGCCAAGCTAATCAGCCACTTCCGGGCCAAAAGCGTCCGGGAGAACTACCGCGCCATCGGGGGGCGCTCCCCCCTGCTCGACTGGACGAACCGGCAGGCCGAAGGGATCGCTCGCCATCTCGGTCCCGAATTTCGACCCTGCGTCGTCATGCGCTACTGGACCCCCCGTGCCGAGGAGGTCCTTCGCCGCATGAAGGCCGAGGGCGTCGAGAAGGCGGTCGTCCTCTCCATGTATCCGCACTACACCGGGGCGACCACCGGAAGCAGCCTCAACGACTTCCGGCGAGCGGCCTCGCGCATCCACCCCCGGCTCAACTATTCCGTCATCGAGCAATGGTACGACTGGCCGGGGTATCTCGACGCCTTGGCGGCCCGTATCCGCGAGGGGATCGCGGCTCTGCCGCAGGAGGTGCGGGGCCGGACTGTTCTGCTCTTCTCCGCCCACGCCCTGCCGCAGAGCTTCATCGACCGGGGTGACCCGTATCTCGATCACGTGATGAAGACGGTGAGGGGGACGATGGAGCGGGTGGGGGATGTCCCCTGGCACGTTGGATTCCAGAGCCGCAGCGGGCCGGTGAAGTGGATGGAACCCGATACGGTGGCGGTTCTCGACAGGCTCGCCGACGAGGGGCGCGATACCGTTCTCATGGTCCCCGTCTCCTTCGTCTCGGACCACATCGAGACGCTGCACGAGATCGATGTGGAATACCGCGAACATGCCGAGAAAAAGGGGATCCGCCATTTCGGGCGCACCCCCTCGCTCAACGATCACGACGATTTTCTCCGGGCCATGGCGGACTTGGTCCGGCAGCACATGGAGTCAAATCGGTGAAGACCTGCACCGTCTGCAAGAAGCCCTTCGATCCGAACGCCCCCCTGACCGACCCCGCCGAGGAGGCCGGCCTTTTCATGGCCCGCGAGATCTACGGCGACGCCGACGATCTGTGCCCCGCCTGCCTCGCCAACCGCGGGCGCCTCGCCATGATGTACTGTCGGGAGTATAGCTGAGAGGGGCAGAATCCAGGAGCTAGGAGCCAGGAGTTGGGAGTTGGA
The DNA here is from genome assembly GCA_029289095.1 of Desulfuromonadales bacterium. Taxonomy (GTDB): domain Bacteria; phylum Desulfobacterota; class Desulfuromonadia; order Desulfuromonadales; family JACZKF01; genus JARFUG01. The sequence goes on along the minus strand of JARFUG010000028.1, from coordinate 25,115 downwards.
GGATAGGCGGTTGACTCGTCAGGCGCACTCTATCTAGACCAGCCCTCTGCCCTCTGCCCTCTGCCCTCTGCCCTCTGCCCTCTGCCCTCTGCCCTC
>JARFUG010000028.1:0-24919 GCA_029289095.1 Desulfuromonadales bacterium | reverse complement strand
GCCCTCTGCCCTCTGCCCTCTGCCCTCTGCCCTCTGCCCTCTGCCCTCTGCCCTCCGTCCTCCGTCCTCCGTCCTATAGGTACTTTCCCTTGCCCTTTAATCCATGAATGGGTATCTCGAACCATTCTTTGGTTCAGTTCCGAGGGGCGGGGATGAGGAAGTTCAGATCCGAAAAATCATTGGAACCGCCTTGGGGCATAAGCGCCATGGGCGGTTTTTTTGTCTGAAGGAGGAGGGATATGCCGAAAAGCAGTTTGCCGGTGCGGGGAAACGCATCCTTTGAAGAGATGGATTCTGCCTACAATCCCTCCTTGCTCAACTCTTCCAGCAGCTTTTGAACACTTCCGGGACACTCCCCATATTTTTCATCTGCCGAATGTTGCGGGGCCAAACCCCGCGGGTGAAAGGTGAAGCGAACAGGCGCCTTACCCCGGCCTGCCGCCGAGAGAGGCCCAGGCGCGGCCGGCGCGTCGGCGGATTATCTTCAGGATGGCTTCCATGGTCTCGCCGCAGCCGTAGCGTGCGGTGAACTCTCGGGCCAAGGCTTCCGCCTCCGGCTCGATGGTGCGGGTCAACCGCCCCAGTTCACCGAGGATCGCCCGTGGGGCGATGCGTAGCTCCCCGGCAAGATCTTCCCAATGTCGGCGCCGCAGTTTCTCCGGCCGGCGCTCCCCGCCGAGGCGAAGGGCCAGGCGCTGGTCGAGCTGGGGATAGATGGCGGTGCACAGAAGATCGTAAAAAGGGGCGAGGCGCACAGCCCCGTTGCTAAAGAGGAGAGCGACGTTCTTGCCGTGGGAGTCGGCGTTGGCGATCAGAAAGTTGAAGCCGACCCAGCGTAGCAGTTGGCGACTGTCCGCGGCAGGGGCCGCGCTGTGCTCGCGCAGCAGCCGCCAGATGTCCGCCAGGGATGGGCCGCCGCTCTCCTCGTACTTGAGGTTGGCCTCGATACCGAGTGCCTGGCAAAAATCCTCCTGATGTAGGCGCGTCACCTCCTCCTGCTCCCGAACCCGGTCGAACCGCTCCACCAGGTAGAAAGTCTGGCCGCGAACCGAGCGGACCTCCGCCTGGGGGACATCCAATCCCAACCGGACTGCCAGTTGCATGCAGAAGGCTTCATTCTCGACGGTGTGCGGAAGGGGGAGGGCGGCGCGGATCGGCGGTTTGAGAATGTGGGTTGTGGCCAGTGTGCCGGTCGCTTTGTGACAACCGGTTTCATCGATGAACACCGGCACTTTGTTCTGGGCGCCGGCGAGGGAGAGCCGTACGCCCGTTTCACCCGCCAACAGCGGCGATGCCGGGTCGCCGGAAACCAGCGTATGGAGCTCATCTTCGGACAGCCGCTGATAGCCGCCCGCCTTCAGTGGCGACACACCCGGCGGCAGCAGGCTGACGGCGCCGGCGCACTCCCCGCCGAGGTCAACGAGCAGACCGAAAACATCCCCCGTGCTGCGTCCCAGGCGGCGGGCGACGGAGGTCAGGAGGTCCCCTTCCGGCAGCAGATTGCCAAACCAGGTCCGTGTCGCATTATCGCTAAATGGCGTCTCACGCAGGGGGAGTGAGAGAGACAGGGGATGGCTTTGGGGATCCTCCAGCCACATCCGTCCGTACTGGAAGGCGAGGCGTCCCCCCTCCCGGTGCAATGTCCCGACATGGCGGATATCCAGATAGACCTCGAGCCTCTCGGTGGTCGCCATGACTTATTCCCTCCAGTTCCTGGAGGTGCGCGGCTGGATGACGACGTCCAGGCCGAGACTGGCCAGAAGTTGGAAGACCTTGCCGATCTCCGCCGTCGGTTTGCCGCGTTCGATCTCGCCGATCAGGCGCGGCCCCAAACCCGCCAGGGCGGAGAGATCCTCCTGCGTAATTCCCTGGCTCTTGCGCACCTGACGGACCAGGGCGCCGAGCTGGCGCAGATCGGATATCTTGCCGAACGGGACGATTGTGTCAGCCAAGAGAGCCTCCTCGAAAAATCTTCCTGAGTGGGAAGAATATGCTGTTTCCTGGTAAATGACAAGGGAATTCTTCCCGATCGGGAATGGTGAAAAGGACAGGAGTTGGAGTTAAGAATAGGCGGTTGACACGTCAGGGCTCTCCTATCGAGCCTGAACATGCGCCGAAAGCTCGACAGGCATTTCACATCGGTCGGCCACGGCAGGAACTGGAACCGGTGTGTTCGCGAGAATGCACGCAAATTCCAGCACTACGTATCCCATCTGACTCTCTGGCGCCGCGTGCGCTGACCGAAAAAGGAGGTACTTTCCTGGCTCCTGGAGTCTGGATTCTGCCTACAATCCCTCCTTGCTCAACTCTTCCAGCAGCTTTTTCTGCTTCTCCGTTACCGCCGTCGGCACTTCCACCTCGATGATTGCGTAGAGATCCCCTTTCGCTCCGCGCACAGGAACGCCGTATCCCTTCAGGCGGATCTTGCCGCCGCTCTGCAGCCCGGCCGGGACTTTCACCCGCTTCGATCCTTCCAGGGTGGGAACGTCGACGGTTGTGCCGAGGCAGGCGCCGCTGAAGGGTACCCGCACCTTTACGTGCAGGTCGTTGCCGTCGCGGGTGAAAACCGGATCGGCCTCGACGGTGATTTCCAGAAAAAGGTCGCCGGGCGGCCCACCTGCGGGGCTCGTCCCCCCCTTGCCGCTGACTCGCAGACGCTTGCCCGTTTCGACCCCCGGGGGGATGCGCACCTGCAGGTGCTCCGTCCGCCCGTCGTGACGAAATTCGATGCGCCTTTCACCCCCCTGGACCGCCTGGCGCAGGGGGATGGTAAGGCGCATGATAAGGTCTTGTCCTCTGACCGGCTGCGCGGCTCCGCCTCTGAAATAGGTTGTCCGTCCCCGTCCACCGGCCGCTCCCCCGAAAAGGTGGCTGAAAATATCGTCGGTGCCGAAGCCGAATTCCCGAAAAATGTCCCCTACGTCGAAGTCGCGGAAGATGTCTTCCTGCGAATAGCGCTGGTGGAAGCCCGTTTCGCCGAACTGATCGTACTGCTGGCGCTTTTCAGGGTCTGAGAGGACGGCATACGCCTCCGTGATTTCCTTGAATTTTTCTTCGGCTTTCTTGTCGCCGGGGTTCTTGTCGGGATGGTATTTGAGAGCCAGTTTGCGGTAGGCCTTCTTGATCTCATCCGCGGACGCCTCGCGGGCGACCCCCAGCACACCGTAGTAATCTTTGGCCATGATGTCTCCGAAAGAAACTCTTTACCCTCAATATAATGAGGGGGTAGGGATGCGTCAAGGGGTTGGAATTTTTCGAGTCTTGGCAATTGGGAGTTGCTGCCGACGCTTTACAGGCTACAATATCGCTAAGAGCCATTATAAAGGAGGAACTTCATGAAAAAACATCGTCCCTGGTTTCTAAATGCAGGTTTGACCTGGATGGTCGTGATGGCGTTCAGCGTTCTTGCACTCTTCCCGATCGAGGTTCGAGCAGCCCTTGTAGAGAGCCGCCTCTCCACCGGGGAGACGATTTCCCAGAGGAGCGCCGAGATCGAAACGATCCGCCAGGCCCTGGAACTGGAAGTGGTCAGCCAACGTCTTGCCGATTACGGCATGAGCAAAGAGGCGATCATGGCGAAGCTTCCGACCATGAGCGATGCCCAGATTCATCAGCTCGCCTCGCTTTCCGAGGACATCGTGGCCGGGGACGGCCTGGGATTCGTCATCGGATTGCTGATCGTCGTCCTTCTGGTTCTGCTGATTCTCAACATCACAGGAAGGCAAGTCATAATTCGGTGAGCCGTTTTCTCTTTCTGCTGATCATTCTGGCTGCCGGCGCTTGCTCTCCCTTGGGGCGCAGCCTCCCGGGTCCTCTTCCTGAGGGGTACCGGGAGGTGAGCGGCGTCCCTTTTCTTGTCCAGGAGGAGCGCGACGACTGCGGTCCCGCCGCTCTCGCCTCTCTCCTGGCTCATCGGGGGCGCGACATCCCGGTTGCGCAGATCCGTGAAGCGATCTATTCTCCCATCCTCCAGGGGACGCTTGCCCCCGACATGGAGAACTACGCTCGAGACCTCGGTTTCGATACCCGCTCCGGGCGGGGCGATCTGGAACTGCTCCGGCGCGCGGTCGATGCCGGGCGCCCCGTGATCATCCCCATCCAGGCGGGGAACCGCTTCATCTCACGTCCCCATTATCTGGTGGTCTACGGCTATGGACCGGATCGATTCCTCGCTCACGCCGGAGTGAAGCCGTCGGTCCTGATGGACGCTGCGGATCTGCAGTCGCGGTGGGAAAAGATGGGCTTTCTCTACCTCTACCTGGAATAACTTCAATGCGCCTGATCGTGTCCGTTGTGCTTCTGCTGCTCCTTTCGGGGTGCTCGATTCCCCGGATCATCTTCCTCAACGATCCTCTTGATGCCCACGGGCACAACGACCTGGGGGTCAGCTATCAGGTCCGCGGCGATGACGATCTCGCCCTGCGCGCCTTCGATCGCGCGGCCGAACTCGACAAGGGGTGGGCGCAGCCGCTGATCAACCGGGGGAACGTTCTTGCCCTGCAGCAAGACTGGGCCGGCGCGGCTGCAAGTTACCGGCAGGCCCTAGGCCGGGAGCCTCAGAATGCCGAGGCGATGAACAATCTCGCCTGGGTCCTTCTGCACTCCGGCGATGTGGACAGAGCTCTTCCCTGGGCAGAGGAAGCGGTCGCCCTCGATCCCCATCAGCCGGCGTTTCTCGACACCCTTGCAGAGATCCGACTGGCGCGCGGCGAAGCGAAGGCGGCGGCGCTGCTCCTCGATCGGGCTCTGCAGAGTTCCCCTTCGCCGGAGCTTCGAGAGAGTCTCGAGGCCAAGAGGGCGACGTTGCCGGCCGATTATCACTGAACCGCCGATTTCCCATCCCGCACCCTGGCCTCTGTGCAATCTTCCTTGCGTTCCACTGCCGTTCGCATTATAGTTAGGTGGCCTAACTTTTCGGTTGGAGAACTATGGAGAAGATCGAACGCATCGCCCGGCTCTATCCGCTGCTCATGGGGCGCATGGGACGTCTTCGGACTCTCGTTCACGAGGGGATGGATCTGACGTACAACCAGTACAAGACACTCCTGACGATCGCTGATCGCGGTGAGTGTACGCTGGGTGATCTGGCACGGGAGCTCGATGTCGCCATGAGCAGCGCCAGTCAGATGATCGAGCGCCTGGTGGGGCAGGGCGTGGTGCAACGCGAACAGGATGCAGAGAACCGGCGCCAGGTGAACATCCGCCTGACCGGGAAGGGGGCGGCTCTGATGGAGGAGTTGCGCCGGGGAATTCTGAGGGAATACGGCAAGGTTCTCGACAAGTTGCCCGAAGAGGAGCAGGAGGAACTGGTCGCCTCCTTCGAAGCCATCGCCCGCATCCTGGGAAAGGTGACGTGAGATCAGAGAAAATCATTTAAGGCAAAAACCGCAAAAAGCGAGATCCAAGGGCAAATGGAACGCAGATTTACGCGGAAAAAACTCTGATAAAAGCCTGATTTAAATCTGCGAAAATCCGCGTATGCGAAGCAGCCGATTTTATCCGCGTTCCATTGAAGTTTAGCCCTGTTTCTTAAAAGGATGTTCAACTGGTCGCCTTGTTTCCACAAAGGAGTAACCCATGACGAAAGTCGCAGTGATCGGAGGCGGAATCTCGGGACTCTCCACCGCTTTTGCCGTCGAGCGCCTCGCCGAGGAGGCGGGGTTGGCGGTGGAGACGCTCGTTCTGGAGAAAGAGGGGACGCCGGGAGGAAAAATCCGCACCGTGAGTGAAGAAGGGTATCTGTGCGAATGGGGACCCAACGGCTTTCTCGACAACAAGCCGATGACCCTCGAGCTCTGCGACCGGCTCGGCATTCGCGACCGGTTGCTGCGATCGAACGATAACGCCCGAAAGCGCTTTATCTATTCCGAAGGGGTGCTGCATCGTCTCCCCGAGAACGGTCCCGCCTTCCTGAAATCGAAACTCGTCTCCTGGCCCGGCAAGGCGCGCCTGGCCTGTGAACCGTTCATCGCCGCCCGACGAAGCGACGACGATGAAACCCTCGCCGATTTTGCCCGGCGTCGCCTGGGGCAGGAGGCCCTCGACAAGCTTATTGCCCCGATGGTCTCGGGGATCTTTGCCGGCGACCCCGAGACGATGAGCCTCAAGAGCTGTTTCCCGCGTATCGACGAACTCGAGCGCGAGTACGGCGGTCTGGTAAAGGCGATGGTCAGGCTGGCGAAAAAGAAAAAGGCCGAGATCCGGGAGGGGAAGGCCGTCGCGAGCGCGGCCGGTCCCGGAGGGATTCTCACCTCTTTTCTCGACGGCATCCAGGAGCTGAGCGACCGTAATGCCGCGGCGCTCAAGGGGGAGCTTCGCACCGGCGCCGAGGTTGAAGCGATCAGGCGTCGCGACGGGCGCTTCGAGATCCGTCTCGTTGACGGAAGCGTGGAGGAGGCCGATATCGTCGTCAGCGCCGCTCCCGCCCACGCCCTGAGCGGCATGGTGCGGGAACTCGATCCCGGGTTTTCCGAGCTGCTCGGAGCAATCCCCTACTCGCCGATGAACGTCGTATGCTTCGGATATGAAAGGGAGAAGGTCAAGCGCGACCTGGACGGATTCGGCTACCTTATCCCGAAAAAGGAGGGACGAGGGATCCTCGGTACTCTCTGGGACAGCAGCATCTTTCCGAATCGGGCGCCGCAGGGGAAGGTTCTGCTTCGCTCGATGATGGGGGGGGCGACGAACCCGGGTGCGGTGCGTCTCTCGGACGCCGAAGTGACGCAGACGGTCAGAAGCGACCTGCGCACCATCATGGGAATCGAGGCCGAGCCAGACTTCGTGCGCATCTTCCGCCACGAGGAGGCGATCCCCCAGTACCTCCTCGGTCACGGCAGGCGTCTTAAGGCCTTCGACGAGCGCCTCAAGGACCTGCCCGGACTCTTCATCACCGGCAACGCCTTCTTCGGCGTGGGTCTCAACGACTGCGTCAATGCCTCAAACCGGGTGGCCGATCGGGTTGTCGGATTCCTTCAGAAGAGATAGGCATTCCCCCGGTGACTTCGCAGGTGCGACCCCCCCCGTAGCCGCCCGGTGGTCGCCGTGCCAGGAACAGGGCAGAGCAGGGCGGGGTGGAGGTAGAGCAGAGTCAGCGCAGAGCCGGGGCAGGCACGGGGGCCTGCTACTACTGGACCGGGGCCATCAGGCGGGCGACTCGTACGAGGAGGCGAAAGAAAAAGCTCCTCTGCTCCAGTTCCTCCGCCGTCGAGAGCCGCGAATCGGCAAAATCGTCCAGAAACATCGCTTCGACCTCTCGGGCGAATTCGGCATCGCGAACCTCGAGAGTGATCTCGAAGTTGAGCCTGAAGGATCGATTGTCGAAATTGGCCGTTCCGACGGCGGCGATATTGTCGTCGACGAGCATCGCCTTGTGGTGCAGAAAACCTGCGGTATGGCGGTAGATGTTCACCCCGGCTTTTTTCAGCGGCGCCACGAAGGACCACCCCGAAAGGCGCACCAGGGTGTTGTCGCAATCATCCGGGGCGATGATGCGGACGTCAACCCCGCGAAGGGCCGCCATCTGCAGGGCGCTGACGATCTGCTCGTCGGGAACGAAATAGGGGCTGGCGATCCAGAAACGGCTCCGGGCGGTGTTGATGGCGTTGAGGAAATAGAGGGCGCACGTCTCAAAGCGGTCGGCGGGCCCCGAGGGGACGACGATGACCGGCTGCGAAGCGCCCGAAGGGGCGGCCCGCGGCGTCCAGTCCATCGCCAGGATCTGGCCGCTCGCCCAGTACCAGTCCTCCAGGAAGGGGACCTGGACGAGTTGCACCGCCGGTCCCGTGACCTTGACCATCGCATCGATCCACGGCGTCAGCCGGGGATGGCGCCCCATGTATTCGTCCCCCACGTTGGCCCCTCCGACCCACGCGTGGCGTCCGTCGGCGACGACGATCTTTCGGTGGTTTCGGAAGTTGATCTGGAAGCGGTTGGATCTTCCCTGGGTGCTGTTGAAGGCGCGCACCTGCACCCCTGCGCGGCGCAGAATATCGAGATAGGCGCGGGAAAGCTGATAGGAGCCGACCTCGTCGTAGAGAAAGTTGACGCGCACACCGCGGGCGGCCGCCTCCAGGAGGTGGCGCTGCAGTTCGCGTCCGAGCTCGTCATCGCGCACGATGTAGAACTGGACGAGGAGATAGTCCCGGGCTTGTGCCATTCCTTCGAAAATCGACGGGAAGATCGCTTCGCCGTTGCGCAGAAGCTCGACTTCGTTGCCGACAGTGGCGGGGAGCTTGGTGAGGCGCTCGAGGAGCGGGGGAACTCCTTCGGGGTTCGCCACCAGAAGCCCCTCTTTGCGGGCCAGTTCGATGAATCGGCGCACCACCGGGTCGGTCTCATCGACCTGCTCCTGGCGCTTTTTCACATATCCGTTGAACTTGGTACGCCCGAAGGCGAGATAGGCCGGTACGGCAGCGTACGGGATGGTATTGAGTGAAACCGCCCAGGCGATGGCCCCCTGGGCGGTTCGCGTTTCCATGATGGCCTGAACGGAGGTCAGCGCACCGGCCAGATGGGCAGCAACGACCATCAGGGCGACGAAGCGCTTGCGCGGCGCTCCGATGCGCCCCGCAAGGCGGGGAAACCGGTTCCTGATCCTGGAGAAGATGCTCAAGGCAATCAGCGCTTGCGGCGGAAGATATCGGTTTTGAGGCTGGTGACGCGATCGAGGAAGAGGAGGCCGTCGAGGTGGTCGATTTCGTGCTGGATCGCCACCGCCTCGAAGCCGCCGGCGTTGATGACCCGCTCGCGCCCGTCCCGGTCGAGAAACTGTACGACGATCGATTCGGCCCGGGTAACGTTGCCGGTATATTCCGGAACACTCATGCACCCCTCGCGCATGACCTTGTTTCCTTCGCGCTGAAGAATCTCCGGGTTGATCATCGTGAGAAGGCCGTGGTTGTTGTCCTTGCCGAGCTTGCTCCTGGAGACGTCGACGACGACGACGCGTGTCGGGACGCCGATCTGGGGAGCGGCGACACCCACCGAGTGCCCGGCGGCGACCATGGTGTCGATGAGGTCCTGCACCACCACGTCGGTGTCAGGACCGGGTTCGGCAGGGGGACAAACGGTTTTCAGCATCGGATCGGGGTAGATCAGGATTTCACGGACAGCCATGTTTTCAGAGTTCCACCGGTGTAATGGAGCGTACCGAGATATCGACCTGCAGCTCTTCCTGCAGCCCCTTCATCGCTTTTTCCAGGTCCTCGATGGAGAGTTTTTCGGGAAGAATCGCCTCGAGCATCATCACATAGACGGGGCGCTCCTCACTCCCCACCAGCTTGGTGTTGAGATCGGTGATGTTGACGCCGCGGGCGCCGAGCTCCCGCGTGACCCGAAAGACGATACCGGGTTTGTCCGAACCGTAGACGGAGATCATGCAGATCTCACCGGGGAGGTCGGGGCGTTTTTCACCGCCGGGCTTGAGGGTGCGCAAAAAGACCGAGAGGTGCGATTCCTCCAGCGGTGCGAAGACGTCGCCGAAATCTTCCCGCCCCTTGAACTCAGGGTGTGAGATGATGAGAATCATGGCGAACTGTCCGCCGAGAATCGTGCTGCTCGAATCGGCGATGTTGCACCCCAGGCGATAGAGGATGTCGGTGACCTGGGCGACAATGCCGGGGCGGTCCCGGCCGATGATGGTCAGGGCGAAGTGGTTCATGACGATCTCCCGGGGCAAGGGGTGGAAATCCGGTATGCGTGCTAATTATCTAGCACGGAAATCGGACATTGTGCAACCGAACAAGAGGAGAAGATGAGTAATTTCGACCCGAAGGACATCGTCGTCGACACCTTCAAGTCGACGGGGCCGGGGGGACAGAAGAAGAACAAGACCGAATCTGCGGTGCGCATCAGGCACCTGCCGACCGGAATCATTGTCACGGCCACCGAGAGCCGCTCCCAGCTCACAAACCGGCAGGTCGCCATGGAGCGGCTGCGCCAGAGACTGGCGGCATTGAACCGGCGGCGCAAGCGGCGCATTCCGACCGCCCCCGGGCGAAGCGCGGTGGAGAAGCGTCTGAAGGAGAAGTCGCGCCGCTCAGAGACGAAAAGGGGCCGGGGGCCCGTGGAGGAGTGAAGACACCGTTGGATGTTTGACACCTCTAATCATCGTGTTCTAGTTATGGGAGGAATTTCGGGCGAAGAACATCTGCGTCGAAGCCTTCCGAAAACTTTCGGGGGTTTACCCCATCCGCTAAGGAGAACGCGATGGACGAACACGATAAGGACAAAAGTCTCGAACCGTTCCGTGAGGACTCCGAGGGGCGGAAGCTCACCACCAACCAGGGGGTGCGCATCAAGGAGAATCACCATTCCCTCAAGGCCGGCCCCCGCGGCCCCACTCTCATGGAGGATTTCATCTTCCGCGAGAAGATGACCCACTTCGATCACGAACGCATCCCGGAGAGGGTGGTGCATGCCCGCGGCTCCGGCGCTCACGGCTATTTCCAGGTCTACGAATCGATGGCCGAGTACACCAGGGCCAGATTCCTGCAGGACCCCTCGGTGAAGACGCCGGTTTTCGTGCGCTTCTCCACCGTCGTCGGCTCCCGCGGTTCGGCCGACACGGTGCGCGACGTGCGCGGCTTCGCCACCAAGTTCTTCACCGAAGAGGGGAACTACGACCTGGTGGGGAACAACATCCCGATCTTCTTCATTCAGGACGCCATCAAATTCCCGGATCTCGTCCACGCCATCAAACCCGAACCGCACCACGAGATCCCCCAGGCCTCCGCGGCCCACGACACCTTCTGGGACTTCGCCTCGCTTCTGCCCGAGATCACCCACATGCTCATGTGGGTCCTGTCTGACCGGGCGCTGCCGCGCAGCTACCGGATGATGGAGGGGTTCGGCGTCAACACCTTCCGCTTCGTCAATGCGCAGGGCAAATCGCGCTTCGTCAAGTTCCACTGGAAGCCGCTCCTCGGCGTCCACTCCCTCGTCTGGGACGAGGTGCAGAAGCTCGCCGGCAAGGATCCCGACTACAACAGGCGCGACCTGTGGGAGGCGATCGAAATGGGGGACTTCCCCGAATACGAGCTCGGGGTGCAGATGCTCGAAGAGGACGAAGAGTTCAGGTTCGACTTCGACATCCTGGACGCCACCAAGATCTGGCCCGAGGAGGATGTGCCGGTGAAGATCATCGGCAAGATGGTCCTGAACCGCAATCCCGACAACTTCTTCGCCGAGACCGAGCAGGTCGCCTTCCACCCGGGACACGTGGTGCCCGGGATCGATTTCTCCAACGATCCGCTGCTGCAGGGGCGCCTCTTCTCGTACCTCGACACCCAGCTCATCCGCATCGGCCCCAACTTCGCCGAGCTCCCCATCAACCGCCCCGTGGCCCCGGTGCACAACAACCAGCGAGACGGTCACATGCGCCAGACGATCAACAAGGGGCGCACCAGCTACGAGCCCAACTCCCTCCGCGGCGGCTATCCGCAACAGTCCTCCGAGGCGGAAGGAGGGTATGAGAGCTACGCCGAGAAGATCGACGCCCGCAAGGTGCGCGCCCGCAGCGAGAGCTTCGACGACCACTTCAGCCAGGCGACGCTCTTCTGGAACAGCCAGTCGGAGGCCGAGAAGAAGCACCTGGTGAGCGCCTGCCATTTCGAACTCGGCAAGGTCGAGGACATGGAGGTGCGAAAGCGCATCGTCGCCCTCTTCAACCAGGTCGACGGCGATTTTGCCAGGAAGGTCGCCGCGGGGATCGGCGTCGAACCCCCGAGCGAGTCCGGCGGTACCGGGGTGACGAAATCATCTCCCGCCATCAGCATGGAAAATACGGTCAAGAATACGGTCAAGAGCCGCCGGGTCGCCATTCTCGCTTCCGACGGCTACGATCACGGCCAGCTCACCGCCATGAAGGGGGCGCTCAAGGAGGCCGGCGCCCACGTCAAGATCGTCTCGCAGTTTCTGGGGCCGATCAAGAGCTGGGACAACCAGCAGGTGCAGGTCGACAAGACCTATCTCACAACCTCCTCGATCATGTTCGATGCCGTCTACATCCCGGGAGGAGAGCCGAGCGTCGATGCCCTGAAGACCCAGGGAGACGCCGTTCACTTCATCAACGAGGCGTTCAAACACTGCAAGGCGATCGCGGCCAGCGGCGAGGCTGTCGAACTGCTCGCCGCGACGCAGATCAGGGGGGTCGATCTCGCAGCTCAGGACGCGATGGTCCTGTCCGACCGCGGCGTCGTCACCACACGCAAGCCCGGACAGATCGGGGAGCTCGCCAAGGCGTTTATCGACGCCGTGGCCAAGCACCGGCATTGGGAGAGGGATCTAAAGGAGCAGGTCCCGGCCTGAACGCAGACGGAGACGGCGCCAGGCCGTCCCCGTCAATTCAGACAAATGGCAGGAATCAGGCGTTCTTTTTGGCCTGGCGCTCTTCGAGCCACGTAGCGATGAGAAGAAGGACGACCCCGACGGTGATCGCCGAGTCGGCGACGTTGAAGGCCGGCCAGTGGTAGAGGTTGTACCAGTGCACATCGAGAAAGTCGATGACCTCTCCGATGCGGATGCGGTCGATGAGGTTGCCGATGGCTCCGGCGAGCACGAGGGAGAGCGAGACGTGCATCAGGCGCTGTTCCTCGCGCAGGCGGCTCATGTACCAGAGGATGCCGACGGAGGCGAGCACCGCCACAGCGATGAAGAAGGGGAGGCGCAGAGCGTGATCTGAAAGAAATCCGAAAGCCGCCCCCGGATTGCGCACGTGCGTGATGTTGAAGAAGTTCTCGATCACCGTCACCGACTCGTAGAGGGCGAAACGCGCGTCGATGTAGAATTTCGTCGCCTGGTCAAGAATGATGACTACGGCGCTGATAAGGGCGAGGATGCGGTAACGGGACATGGGGCTCCGTGAGGGGTGAAGGGTGAGGAGTGAGGAGTGAAAGCCTGCGCCTCACTCCTCATTCCTTGCGCCTCACTGGGTTTGCATCGCCTGCCGGCAGCGATGGCAGATCGTTGCAGGGTCGCCGCTGCCGACCGTCTCCGAATAGTTCCAGCAGCGCTCGCACTTTTCCCCCAGGGCCTTTTCAACGAAGACCTTCAGCCCCTTGACTTCCTCACCTTCGATCCCGGCGATCCCTTCGGCGAGTTCGGCCTGCGAGACGATGAAGAGGGTGGCGAGTTCGCTACGGTACTCCTTCAGCAACTCCCGCCACTCGCCCGGAGCCTCGATGAGAACCCGCGCGTCGAGGGAGTGTCCGATCTTCTTGTCAGTGCGGGCGATCTCCAGGGCCTTGGAGACGTCGGAGCGCACCTTGAGCAGGCGTTCGTAGCGCTCCTCGAGCTGCGCGTCGAGCAGGCTCGAGTCGAAGCGGGGGAAGAGGGCCAGATGGACGCTCTGCTCGCGCTCTCCGGGGAGTTCACGCCAGATTTCGTCGGCGGTGAAGGAGAGGACCGGTGCGACGAGGCGGGTGAGGGCGTCGAGGATGCGGTACATGGCCGTCTGCGCGCTTCGGCGTGCCAGGCTCTTCTTCGGCGCGGTGTAGAGGCGGTCCTTGAGCACGTCGAGATAGAAGGCGCTCATGTCGACGCTGCAGAAATTGTGCACCGCGTGGTAGAGGATGTGGAACTCGTACTCTTCGTAGGAGCGCTCTACCCGGTTCACCAGGTTCTCAAGGCGCGACAGAGCCCAGCGGTCGATCTCCAGCAGGTCTCCGTCGGGGACCGAATCGGCCACGGGATCGAAGTCGTGGATGTTCCCCAGGATATAGCGCGCGGTGTTGCGGATGCGCCGATAGGCGTCCGAGAGGCGCTGCAGGATCTCCTGGCTGATGCGGATATCGTCGCGGTAGTCCTGTGCGGCGACCCACAAACGCAGGATCTCGGCGCCGAACTTCTTGATGACTTCTTCCGGGGCGACGACGTTCCCCATCGACTTGCTCATCTTCTTGCCGGCGCCGTCCACCACGAAGCCATGGGTGAGAACCGCCCTGTAAGGGGCGATGCCGCGGGTGCCGACGGCGGCCAGAAGGCTCGAGTGGAACCAGCCGCGGTGCTGGTCGGACCCCTCCAGGTAGAGGTCGGCCTGGGTGTTGAGATAGGGGCGGCGCTCCAGGACGGCGGCATGGGAGACCCCCGAGTCGAACCAGACGTCGAGGATGTCGCTCTCCTTGGTGAACGCGTCATGCCCGCACTTGGGGCAGACGGTCCCGGCGGGGAGGAGTTCGTTCGCCTCCTTCTCGTACCACAGATCGCTCCCCTCGGTTTCGAAGAGGTCGGCGATATGATGCATGAGCTTGCCGTCGGCCAGCGACTCGCCGCACTTGCCGCAATAGACGACCGTGATCGGCACTCCCCAACTGCGCTGGCGGCTTACGCACCAGTCGGGACGGTTCTCGATCATGCCGTAGATGCGCTCGCGCCCCCAGCGGGGGATCCACTGCACGTCATTGATGTGCGCCAGGGCTTTTTTGCGCAGCTCGTTCGCCTCCATGGAGATGAACCACTGCTCGGTGGCGCGAAAGATGATCGGCTTCTTGCAGCGCCAGCAGTGCGGATAGCTGTGGGAGAGCTTGCCTTCGTGAAGAAGGGCGCCCTTCTCGGCGAGTTTCTCGTTAACGGCGGCGTTGGCGTCGGTGATCTTCATCCCCCCGAAGAGCTCCATCTCCTCGCGGTAGCGGCCGTGATCGTCGACCGGATTGTAGATCTCCAGTCCGTAGCGAAGCCCCGTCTGGTAGTCGTCCTGTCCGTGGCCGGGAGCCGTGTGCACGCAGCCGGTCCCCGCCTCCAGGGTGACGTAGTCGGCCAGCACGAGGAGCGAGGGGCGCTCAAAGAGGGGATGGCGGCACGCCCTGCTCTCGAAGAGTGCGCCGGAGAAGGTCGTGACGATGCGGTAATCGGCGATCCGCACCGCCTTCATCACCTGCTCCACGAGGCCCTCGGCCATCACCAGCAACTCGCCCCCGACCTCGACGGCAGCATAGGGGAGTTCGGGGTGCAGGGCGACGGCGAGGTTGGCGGGGATCGTCCAGGGGGTGGTGGTCCAGATGACGAAGGAGAGGGGGCGCCCGGCGAGTTCCTTCAGCTCGGTGGGGAGTTCCTCCGCATAGGGAAATTTGACATAGATCGACGGGGAGGTGTGATCGGCGTACTCGACTTCGGCCTCGGCCAGCGCGGTGACGCAGGAGGAGCACCAGTGCACGGGCTTCTTTCCCTTGTAGAGCCCGCCGCTTTCGGCGAAGCGCGCCAATTCCCGCGCCGTGGCCGCCTCGTAGTCGGGCGTCATGGTGAGATAGGGGTTGTCCCACTCGCCCAGAACTCCGAGGCGCTTGAACTCCGCAGCCTGGATGTCGACCCATTTTCTCGCGTAGGCACGGCACTCGCGGCGCACCTCGGCCTTGCTCATCTGCCGTTTCTTTTCGCCGAGCTGCTTGTCGACCATCAGCTCGATGGGAAGGCCGTGGCAGTCCCATCCCGGCACATAGGGGGCGTAGAACCCCTGCATGCGCCGGCTCTTGATGACAATGTCCTTCAGCACCTTGTTCAGGGCGTGCCCGATGTGGGTGTGGCCGTTGGCATAGGGGGGGCCGTCGTGCAGGGTGAAGTTCGGCCGACCCTTTCCCGCCTCGTCGATTTTCCGGTACAGGTCGTCGGCTTCCCAGCGCTTGAGTATTTCGGGCTCGCGCTGGGGGAGGCTGGCGCGCATGGGGAAGTCGGTGACGGGCAGGTTGAGGGTCTCTTTGAAGTCCATGGGATCTCCCGCGCTTCTCATAAGGGTCAAAAAGTCAAGTCTTGTAAATTATCAAAAGCGCTGTATTCGTTCAAGGGAAAAGGAGGGCTGGAGGCGTTGCGGAAGGATGTCGGGGAAGGGAAAGCGGCGGAGAGAGGACGCTCTCTCCGCCGCGCAGGGAGCAATCAGGCGCTCAGCCGCCGGTCGTGGATGTGATTGCCCTTGAGGGCATCGATGCTGCGGCGCAGGAGCGTTGAGAGATTGACGCCGGATTTCTTCGCCAAATGCTGCAGCAGTTCGAGTTCGTCATCATCCACGCGGCACGAAATGATGAATTTTTTTGGATTGTCAACGGTTTTGCCCATGGTTCGACTCCTTTGCTTTTATTGAGGTTGTACGAAGGGGTTTCAAAATGTATTTAGCGGTATACGGTATGCAAGGGGGTTGCCAAAGTGGGGCGTTCCGGGGATTAAATTTATTGACAGCGAAAAATCAGGTACTTAGAGCTATGGAGAGAGGTGCTGCTCCTGTGGAGCGCTCTTTGCGTTTTGGGGCAAAATGATACATGGAAAAAACGGCTGGGTCATTTCTGCCCAAATTTAGTGCCGTCTACGGCACAGGGCCGCTCGCAAGGGCCTCCAGGGAGAGGGCCAACAGTATCTTCCGAGGCGCCGAAACGGTCGATTTCCCCCGGGGCATCCGTCTGACAGGGTCCGACGGTTATTGTTTACAAGAGTGATTTATCTTCTAAACTTTAGTATTGTTTTGGCTCGGATTGTTTCTGCAATGCCATATCGAAGGAGACGCCTCTTCAATGCTCTGGTCCGTCCTTTCAGCTTTCGCCCTTGCGCTGTGCGCGCCGTGGCTGGTGCGCCTGCGTCCTGCTGAATCGGGATGGATTCTCGCACTCCTCCCCGCGGCGCTGAGCCTCTATTTCTTCGGACAGATCACGTCGGTCGCCCTCGGGGTTCCCGTGGTGGAAAGCACTCCCTGGGTGGCGCAGTTCGGAATTTACCTGAGCTTCTATCTCGATGGCCTCAGCCTCCTTTTCGCCCTGCTGATCACGGGCGTCGGAGCGCTGATCGTGGTCTATGCCGGCAGCTACCTGGCCGGCGATGCGCAGCTCGGGCGATTCTATCTCTACCTCATCAGCTTCATGGGGGCGATGCTCGGGCTGGTGCTGGCCGGAAACCTGATCACCCTGTTCATCTTCTGGGAGTTGACGAGCATCAGCTCCTACTTCCTCATCGGGTTCCGCCACCGCGAGGAAGCCTCCCGCGCGGCCGCCCTTCAGGCCCTACTCGTCACGGCGGGGGGCGGGCTCGCCCTGATGGCCGCCTTCGTCCTCATCGGCATTGCGGGGGGATCGTTCGAGCTCTCCGTTTTGCTGCAGCAGGGCGATCTTCTTTTCGCGCACCCCCTTTACGGGGCGATCGTCATCCTCGTGCTGCTGGGGTGCTTCACCAAGTCGGCACAGGTCCCCTTCCATTTCTGGCTCCCTTCGGCCATGCAGGCCCCCACCCCGGTGAGCGCCTACCTCCACTCGGTCACCATGGTGAAGGCGGGGGTCTATCTTCTTGCCAGGCTGAGTCCCGTCCTGGGAGGGAGCGCCCTGTGGCAGTGGTCGTTGCTGAGCGCCGGCGCGCTGACGATGCTGCTGGGGGCGGCCATGGCTCTCGGGCAGACCGATCTGAAACGCATTCTGGCCTATACGACGGTCAATGCCCTGGGGACCCTCGTTTTTCTGCTGGGGATCGGAACCGAGACGGCCATCCACGCGGCCATCGTCTTTTTGCTGGTTCATTCTCTCTACAAGGGGGCTCTCTTTCTCATCGCGGGGATCGTCGATCACGAGACGGGGACCCGCGACATCCGGCGGCTCGGTGGCCTGGTCACACGCATGCCCCTCATTGCGGCGCTCGCCTCCCTGGCCGCCCTCTCCATGGCCGGCATCCCCCCGCTGGTCGGATTTATCGGCAAAGAGACGATCTACCATGCCGTTCTCGAGGCTCCCGTCGCCGCCTCCTTCCTGATCGTCCTGGCGGTCCTTGCCAATATCTTTCTGGTCGTCGCGGCGGCGATGATGACGATAAAGCCCTTTTTCGGCACCGCCGCATCCGATCTCGACGCCCATGGCGGGCACGGCGTTTCGGCGGCGATCGCTGCGGGACCGTTCCTTCTGGCTGCCGCAGGGCTCCTCGTCGGCCTCTTCCCCGCCCTGGTCGATGCACGCCTGCTCACTCCGGCGGCCGAAGCGATCTTCGCCCAGGCGACGATCGTCAAGCTCGCCCTCTGGCACGGAATCAACGCCCCTTTGGTGTTGAGCGCCCTGACTCTGGCGGCGGGTTTCGTTCTTTATTCCAGGGGAGCTTTTCTGGCGCGCGCAGCGCAGTGGGGGGGGCGCTTGGCCCCCTGGGGACCGGATAGATGGTACCGCGCTTCGGTCTCGGCCCTGCTTGCAGGCGCCCGGGCGCAGACGCGCGTGCTTCAGCACGGCTATCTTTCCCTTTACATCTTTGTCGCTTTCGCGGTCGTCATCCTCCTCGGGGCGATTCCCTTTTGGCTTCAAGGCCTTCCTCCCCTGGCGGTCTGGACCGAGCAGGTGCAGTTCTTCGAGCTCATCATCGCCCTGCTAATCCTGGCTGCAGCCGCCGCGGCGATCCGTTCGCCGTCGCGCCTCGGCGCCATCGTCTCCATGGGGGTGATCGGCTACGGGATCGCCCTCATCTTCATCGAGTTCGGCGCTCCGGACCTGGCGATGACGCAATTCATCATCGAAACGATCACCGTCATCCTTTTCGTCCTCGTCATTTATCGTCTCCCCTCCTATGTCGAACTCTCTTCGCGCTCTTCCCGGATCCGGGATGCCCTTGTGGCGACGGCCGGAGGCGTTTTGATGACCGTTTTCGTCCTGGCCGCCCTCGGCGCCGGAACCGAGTCGCGCCTGATCGACTTTTTCGCCGAGGAGACATACCCGGCGGCGCGCGGACGCGACATCGTCAATGTGATTCTCGTCGATTTCCGGGCCATGGACACCCTTGGCGAGATTGCGGTGCTGGGGCTGGCCGGCGCAGGGGTGGTGGCGCTTCTGAGGATACGTCCCGGCAAGTCCGCCTCGAGGAGGAAATCGTGAGACAGTCCCTGATCCTGGCGACGGCGACCCGGTATCTCATGCCGATGCTCCTTCTCCTGTCGGTATTTCTCTTTCTTCGCGGGCACTATCTCCCCGGCGGCGGGTTCATCGGAGGGCTGGTGGCTGCGGCGACCTTCTCCCTGCACGCCTTCGCCTACGGCGTGAAGAGGACCAGACAGATCCTGCGCCTACATCCGCGCACCTATGTCGGCCTCGGTCTGCTGCTGGCCCTGGGGAGCGGGCTGGTCTCGCTGACGACGGGCGATCCCTTTCTCACCGGACAGTGGGAAGCGCTGCAGTTCGGCGCCCTGGGCGATTTCGATCTCGGCACCCCGCTTCTTTTCGACCTTGGGGTCTATCTCGTGGTGATCGGCGCCACCCTCGCAATTCTTCTCGAGCTGGAAGGGGGGTAGGGAAGGCTACTATGGAAATTCTCCTCGCCATCGTCATCGGAGGCCTCTTCGGGTCGGGGATCTATCTGCTGCTGAGACGAAATCCCGTCAAGCTCGTCATCGGCTTCGCGCTCCTGTCCAACGCCGTCAACCTCCTCATCTTCGTCTGCGCCGGTCTCACCCGGGGGGTCCCTCCGCTGATCCCGGAGCCTGAGATCCGCCCCCTGGCCGAGATCGCCGATCCTCTGCCGCAGGCGCTGATCCTGACGGCGATCGTCATCTCCTTCGCGATGCTCGCCTTCACCCTCGTCCTCTTCCGGCGCACCTTCGAGACGCTCGGCACGTCCGATCTCGACGAACTGAGGACGACCGACCAATGAACTGGCTTCTTGTTCTGCCCATCCTCATCCCGCTGCTGTGCGGCTCCTGCGCTCTGGTCTTTCGATCCTCGCGCCTCGTTCAGCGCTCCCTGGGGCTCGGCGGCGCCGGCGCCCTGCTCGTCTCTGCGCTGATTCTCATCGTCGAGGTGGAGAGCGCAGGGATCATCGCGACGCAACTCGGCAACTGGCCCGCCCCCTTCGGCATCACCCTCGTCGCCGACCGGTTCAGCGCCGTGATGATCCTTCTGACCGGGATTATCGCCTTCTCGACGGCGCTCTATTCGCTGGGGAGCATCGAATATCGCCGCGAGAAGGAGGGATACTACGCCTTTTTCAATTTTCTGCTGATGGGGGTCTGCGGCGCCTTTTTGACCGGCGACATCTTCAATCTCTACGTCTGGTTCGAGGTCATGCTCATGGCCTCGTTCATTCTCATGGCCCTCGGAAGCGAGCGCCTCCAGCTCGAAGGGGCCGTCAAGTACGTCATGCTCAACGTCGTCGGCTCGATGATCTTCCTGGCGGCCATCGGCGTCCTCTACGGTTCGGTAGGCACGCTCAACATGGCCGATCTGGCCGTTCATATCGGTGAGCTCGATCCAAGGCTCGCGACCCCCCTGGCGATGCTCTTTCTCGTCGCCTTCGGAATCAAGTCGGCCATCTTCCCACTCTTCTTCTGGCTGCCGGCCTCGTACCACACCCCCCCGGTGGCGGTCACCGCTCTTTTCGCGGGGCTGCTGACCAAAGTGGGGGTCTATTCGATGGTCCGCGTCTTCACCCTCCTTTTCACCCACGACGTCGCCTTCACCCACTCGCTCCTCGTCGTCCTTGGGGGGCTGACGATGGTCACCGGGGTTCTGGGGGCCGTCGCGCACGAGGAGTTTCGCCGCATCCTCTCGGTGCACATCGTCAGCCAGATCGGCTACATGATCATGGGGCTCGGGCTCTTCACCGTCGCCGGGCTGGCCGGGGCGATCATCTACATCGCCCACAACATCATCGTGAAGACGAATCTCTTCCTGGTGAGCGGGGTGGCTTACCGCCTCGGGGGGACGTACGAGCTCGCAGGTCTCAAAAACCTCTACCGGATCGCTCCGGGGCTCTCGGTCCTCTTCGTCATCAGCGCCTTCTCCCTGGCCGGGATGCCCCCTCTGTCGGGTTTCTGGGCCAAGCTCTTCATCGTGCACGCCGGCTTCGAGGCGGGAGCGTTCCTCGTGACCGCCACAGCACTCGGCGTCGGGCTCCTCACCCTCTTCTCCATGACCAAAATCTGGGGAAAGGCGTTCTGGCCCGAGAACGACAGGGGGGCGGAGCGAAGGCGCGAGCGCAGGCTGCGCTCCCGGGCCCTTCTCTACGCGCCGATGATCTTCCTGACGGCCCTCACCATCGCCATGGGAGTCCTTGCCGGGCCGGTCTACACCTTCTCGTTGGCGGCGGCCCAGCAGCTCATGGACCCGTCCCAGTACATCGAGACGGTGCTGCGGAGGGGACCATGAGCATCTTCTGGGGAAACATCTTCCTGCCGGTGGTCTGGATGGCGCTCACCGGCAAGTTCACCCTGGCGAACTATGCCCTGGGATTTGTCGTGAGCGCCTTCGTCCTGTGGATAACGCGTCCTCCGGGCGAGATCGCCTTTTTCATCTACCTGGAGCGGATGCGGCGCTGGTTCGTATTCCTTCTCTTTTTCTTCTGGGAACTGATCGTCGCCAGCCTGCGGGTCGTCTACGACATCCTGACCCCACGGCACCGGATGCGCCCGGCGATCATCGCGGTGCCCCTCGACCTGCGCACCGATTCGGAGATCACCTTGCTGGCGAACCTGATCACCCTGACCCCGGGGACGCTGAGTCTGGATATCTCTCCGCAGAAGGATATCCTTTACATTCACGCCATGTATGTCGACGATGTCGAGGAGTTCCGCAGAACCATCAAGGAGCGCTTCGAAAAGCGGGTCAAGGAGGTGATGCGCTGATGCTGGAGACCGCTGCGTACATCTTTGTCTTTCCGATCCTTTCCGCCGCCCTGGTCCTCTCCTTCATCCGGCTGGTCCTGGGGCCGACCCTCCCTGACCGGATCATCGCCCTGGAGACGATCGCCGTGATTTCGGTGGGGATGATCGTCGTCTTCGCCATCGCCACCGGCGAGGGGGTCCTCATCGATCTGGCGAGCGTCTGGGCAGTCGTCTCGTTCGTGAGCATCATCGCCTTTGCCTACTACATCGAGCGATGGCGGGGGAAACCGTGATTCTTGAAGTCTTCATATTCGTGCTGATGATCCTGGGCGCGTTGTTCATGCTGGTGGCCGCCCTTGGGATCCTGAGGATGCCCGATGTCTTCACGCGCATGTCGTGCAACGCCAAGTCGGTCACCATCGGCCTCGGGTTTCTTCTTTTCGCATTCATGCTGCACTTTCGCGAACTGGGAGTCGGCAGTCGCGCGCTGGCGACCATCGCCTTCATCGCCCTGACGATTCCGGTCGCCTCGCACCGCATCGGCCGCTCGGCCTACCTGAGCGGCGTGTCTCTATGGGAGGGGACGATCCGGGACGAACTCGGAGAGGCGCTGAAAGGAACCCGCGAAGGACCGCACAAGGAGGATGCCGGCGATGAGAAGAGGTAAGAGGGAGATCTCCATCTTCTCTGGAAAGGGGCTCTACGGCGCCTTGGTTCGCCTCGTCGCCTTCTCGCTGCTGTGGGCGGTCCTGACCCAGGGAGGGGGGGGCTGGATCATCGGTGTGCCCGCGGTCGTGCTGGCGACCTTTCTGAGCCTGGGGCTCCATGCCCCCATTTCCTGGCGGTGGCGTCCCATGGGGGTGCTGCGCTTCATCCCCTATTTTCTGTGGCAATCGCTGCGTGGCGGTATCGACGTGAGCCGGCGTGCCCTGCATCCGAAGCTCCCCATCGACCCGGCCGTCGTCCATCATACGCTCCTGCTGCCGCCGGGGCCTTCCCAGGTCTTTTTCGCCAACACCATCAATCTGCTCCCCGGCACCCTGAGCGCCGATCTGCATGAGGGGCATCTGACGATCCACATGCTCGATGCCGGCCTCGAATACGTCATGGAGCTCAAGAGGGTGGAGGAGCGCGTCGCCGATCTGTTCGGCGTCGAATTGAAGCGAAGATGACGATGAGCGAATTCTATTTCGGATATGCTCTTTTTCTCCTGCTGACGGTGGCGATCTCCCTGATCCGGGTTCTTCGCGGTCCGACGTCCGGAGACCGCATGCTCAGCGCCCAGCTCTTCGGAACCAGCGGCGTCGGCATCCTGCTCCTGCTCGGACGGGGGATGGAGATGCCGGCGCTGTGGGACGTCGCCCTGGTCTTTGCACTGCTGGCGGCGGTCGCTGCCGTCGCCTTCGTTCAGCGGGTCTGGAAGTCCGGAGAACAAAAGGAGGCGAAGAGCGATGCCTCTTAACGAGTGGATCGGGCTTCTCTTTATTCTGGCGGCAGCCCCCTTCTTTCTGGCGGGATCGGTGGGGCTTCTGCGTTTTCCCGATCTCTACTGCCGTCTGCACGCCCTGACCAAGGCCGACAACATCGGACTCGGACTTCTGATCCTGGGGCTGATGATCCAGTCCCTCTCCCTGGCCGATTTCCTCAAGCTTCTGCTGATCTGGCTACTGGTTCTGCTGGCCGGCTCCACCGCCGCACACCTTGTCGCCCGAAGCGCCCTGCGCCAGGGGCGCAAGCCGTGGGAGAGACGATGATCTCTGCGCTGTCTCTCTTTGATCTGGTGCTGATTATTCTTCTTCTCTGGCTCGCCTGGCATCTTCTGTCGGCCCGCGACCTTTTCAGGGCCACCGTCCTGTTCATCACCTACGGACTGCTGATGTCGCTCGCCTGGGTTCGCCTGAAGGCCCCCGATGTGGCCTTGGCCGAAGCGGCCATCGGGGCCGGGATCACCGGGGCTCTCGTTCTCGTCGCCCTGGGGCGCTTCGGAGAAGCCGAATCGGACGAGGCGGAACCGGGATCCTTGTGGCTGAGGGGACTTGTGGCGTCGGCCGCGCTGGGGCTCTTCGCCCTTCTGGGCTGGGCGGTCTGGTCGCTGCCCACGGAGATGGCGGGGCTCAAGGCCCAGGTCTTCGAGCGCATGGGGGAGAGCGGGGTCGAGAATCCGGTCACCGGCGTCCTTCTGAACTTCCGGGCCTGGGATACGCTGCTCGAAATGGCCGTCCTCTTCCTTGCGGTTCTGGGGGCATGGTCTCTCGGAGAGGCCGAGGAGCCCTCGATGCCTGCGCCGGGGGAGTCGCTCCTCGCCCTGGTGCGCCTGCTCATCCCTCTGATCGTGCTGGTCTCCGGCTATCTCCTGTGGCTCGGCGAGACAGCGCCGGGGGGAGCCTTCCAGGGGGGAGCGGTCCTGGCCTCGGGGTTCGTTCTTCTTCTTCTGGCGGGGGTGCGTCCGATCCCCTCGCTGATGGGGTGGCCGCTGCGCGCCGCTCTCGGGTCGGGCTTCGCCCTCTTTCTGGTCGTGGCGGTGGCGGTGACGGGGGGAAGCAGGATGCTCCTCGAATATCCGCCGGGGTGGGAGAAGGGGCTGATTCTGCTGATCGAAGGGGTTCTGACCCTCGCCATCGCCGTGACCCTCGGCGTCCTTTTCGCCGGCGGCCGCCCGCCGGCTTCGCCCGGAGCGGGGAAAAGGGGGGAGAAGCGATGAACATCGTCCTTCTGTACGCCCTGACGGGGTGCGCGATCTTCACCGTCGGCCTTTACGCCCTGTTCACCCGCCGCCACCTGCTGCGCAAGGTGCTGGCCGCCAACGTGGCCGGCAGCGGCCTCTTTCTCGTCTTCATCGCCATCGCCTACGGCACTCCGGGAGAGCGTCCCGATCCGGTCCCCCATGCGATGGTTCTGACCGGCATCGTCGTGGCGGTCAGCGCCACGGCTCTCGCCCTCGTCCTGGCGGTCCGATTCCGGGCGGTCACCGGGCGCACCTCCTTCGGTGAGGAAGAAGAAGCCAAGAGGGATGAGGAGCCAGGGGCGAGCAGTGTAAAGGCTCCGGATGACAAAGATGGGGAGGGGACCTAGGGATGTCGTGGGAATCGGCTCTCATTGTGTGGCCGCTAGCCGCCTCGGTTCTCGTCTTCGTCGCCCCCGTGATGCTGCGCGTCGCAGGGATCGCCACGGCGGCGGCCATGCCGGCCATGGCCCTGGGGCTTTTGCACCGCCTTGCGTCGGAGGGCCCCTGGCGCCACCTTCTGGGGGGCTGGGGGGCGCCGCTGGGGATCGATCTGCACATAGACGGCCTGAGCGC
Source organism: Desulfuromonadales bacterium (assembly GCA_029289095.1). Taxonomy (GTDB): domain Bacteria; phylum Desulfobacterota; class Desulfuromonadia; order Desulfuromonadales; family JACZKF01; genus JARFUG01. The sequence continues at coordinate 92 of JARFUG010000028.1, read as the reverse complement.
CCTCATGCTGGGGATGACGGCCTTCGTCGGTTCGGCTGTCACGATCTACTCCTTCGGTTACTTCGCGCAGCGCGAAGAGGACCGCGCCGGCG
>JARFUG010000027.1:33955-40338 GCA_029289095.1 Desulfuromonadales bacterium | reverse complement strand
GCCACCAGCCACCAGCCACCAGCCACCAGTCTCCGCTACTCCTCCTCGGCCGAAAAGAGATCGAGGCTTTTTCCACGGAGCTGGTCTCCCAGGGTGAAGCCGAACCCCTTTTTCGCCGTATCGACTCTTGCCGGGCGGGATGACCCCTTAGTTTCGAAGGCGCCCTTGGGCGCAGGGGGCTCGGCCGGGCTGGGTGAAGGCGCCGGCGCCACGCCTTGCGTCGTCTCTTTCTCTCCTTTGAAGAAATACCGATCGTAGAGACGGTGATAACTCGTCCAGTTGCTGGGACTGTCGGGCTCTTTTTCGATGTGCGTACGCACGCCGTTGATCTTGGAATCGAGATCGTCGAGAAAATTCAGGACGACCGCTTCGAGCGTCTTGGGGCGCTTGGGGGAACCATATTCGTACTGGCCGTGGTGGGACAGAAGCTGATGCTTGATCAGGACCTTCACCCCTGCTGGAAAACCAGGAATCTGCCTGACCTTCTCTTCCACCATCTCCACCCCCATGACGATGTGCCCCAGGAGCTTTCCCTCGTCGGTGTAGTCAAAGGTGCGCTCGTAGCAGAGCTCAGAGACTTTTCCGCAGTCGTGAAGCAGGGCGCCGACCAGAAGCAGGTCGCGGTTGAGACTCGGGTAACGCCTGCAGACATCTTCGACGAGATCGGACACGGCAAGCGAATGCTCCAGGAGCCCCCCCAGGTAAACGTGATGCATCGACTTGGCCGCCGGGGCCGTGCTGAAGCGCTGCATAAATGGCGCATCGGCCAGAAAGGCCTCCATAAGCTTTTTGAGCCATGTGTCGCGCAGCGAATCGACCTTCGCCCGGAGGTCTGTCACCATCTCATCGGTGGAGCGCGACGACACGGGAAGAAAGTCGGCCAGGTCGATCTGCCCTTCGGGAATCGCCTTGAGATCCTGCACGACGAGTTGCATCTTGCCGAGATAGACGCTCGCCTTGCCTTGAATCCGTACGAAGTCGTCCTTGCCGAACAGGGCCGAGAACTCGTCGACCCGGTCCCACACCCGCGCTTCGACTTCTCCGGTGCGGTCGACGAGCTTGAGCGTCATGTACGGCTTGCCGTTCTTGGCCATGGCCATGATTTTGTCGCGCACCAGGAAGGGGCTGTCGACCCAGTCCCGCTCGCGGATCTGTTCCACATAAACGTTTTTCACCGTTTCTCCTCTTTTAATCTATTCAGCACCGCTGAGAGGCGCCTCGCCGCGCTGCCCCCAAGAGTTCTACTGCGGTTGCTTATGCGCTTTTTCCTCTGTTGTCAGGAGTGATGTGTAATTTCAAGCGAAAACATCTCTTGCGTTCTTCTCCTCACTCCTCACTCCCAACTCCTAACTTTTTCGGCAGTATCCGCCACGTGCTGCGCCGCCCGCAGGCCGTCGAGGGCGGCGCTCATGATTCCCCCCGCATATCCCGCGCCTTCCCCCGCGGGAAAAAGTCCGGGATGAGAGAGCGACTGTCCGTCCTCGCCCCTGACGATGCGAAGAGGGGCCGAGGTGCGTGTTTCGACGCCGACCAGGATCGCTTCGGCGCTCAGAAAACCGCGCATGCGCCGCTCGAAATGCGGCAGTGCGCGCAGCAGCCCCTGGACGACGACCTCGGGGAGAACGGTGCGCAAATCAGCCTCCCGGACCCCGGGGCGACATGTCGAAGCGCCCAAAGGGGCCCGTCCCCCGAGAAACTCGAGGAGGCTCTGGGCCGGCGCCCTGAAGTCGCCGCCCCCGGCTTCGAAGGCGCGCGCCTCCCAGCGACGCTGGAAACGCACGCCGGCAAGGGGATCGTCCCCTCCGAAGTCCTCGGGGCGCACCGAAACGACCAGAGCGCTGTTGGACCACGCCTTGTCGCGTCTGCGCCCGCTCATGCCGTTGACCACAAGGGCTCCGGGTTCGGAGGAGGAGTTGACGATCTCCCCGCCGGGGCACATGCAGAAAGAGTAGACACCCCGTCCGCTCTGCGGATCGTTCCACGCCAGTGCGTAATCCGCCGCAGGGAGCTTTGGATGAAAGGGAAGACCGTACTGGATGGCGTTGATGAGCTGCGCCGGATGCTCCACCCGAAGACCGACGGCGAAGGGCTTGGGCTCCATGCGCACGCCGCTTGCCTGCAGCATGACGTAGGTATCGCGGGCGCTGTGCCCCGGTGCCAGCACCAGGCTGTCGCACACAAGCTCTTCTCCCCCCTCGAGCACCCCTGCCCTGACGCGCCCCCTTGATACGCTGAGTCCGACCAGCCTGGACCGGTAGCGCAGATCGACCCCGAGGCCGAGCAGAGCGCGCCGAAAATTGATCAGAACGAGACGCAGACGGTCGGTCCCGACATGGGGTTTGGCCTGGCTGAGAATTTCTTCGGGCGCCCCGAACTCCACCAGTGCCCGAAGGACCAGGTGCGTCCAGGGATGATTGACCCGGGTCGTCAGCTTGCCGTCCGAAAAGGTCCCCGCACCGCCCTCGCCAAACTGAACATTGCTGTGCGGATCGAGAACTCCGCCGCTCCAGAAGCGCCGCACGTCCCGGACCCTCTCCTCCACCTCTTTGCCCTGCTCGATCAGCGTCACCGAAGCGCCTCTGCGAGCGAGTTGCCAGGCGGCGAAGAGTCCGGCCGGACCCATGCCGACCACCAGGACCCGCAAAGGGTCCTTCAGGGGGGAAATCGTCGGGATCTCAGGATGCTTCGATGGCTCCAGCCGCGTGTTGCCGCGATGAAGGATCAGCAACCGCTCTTCGTCGGAGGCGCTGAATTCGACCGTATAGACGCGAAGCACCTTCGGTTTTTTGCGGGCGTCGATTCCCCGGCGAACAATGCGCAGATCCCGGATCGACTCCGGGGAGATTGCAAGTTCCTGCGCCACCTTCAGAGGAAGAGCCGACTCGTCCTCCTGCAGCGTCAGAGAAATTTCCCGCAGTCTCAGTCCCATGGATACCCGGATCAGTCCAGAGGGAGCCGGATGTGGAACGTCGTCCCCTCACCCGGTTCGCTCTCGACGCGAATCGACCCCTTGTAGGTTCTGACGATGCGCAGAACGACGGACAGACCGAATCCGGTCCCTTTTGCCTTGGTGGTGAAAAAAGGCTCGAAGACCTTCCCCAGGTTTTCCCTGGAAATCCCCCCGCCAGTGTCCGAAACGGCGATGCGGACCTCCTTCTCGTCGTGGGCGAGAAAAATGTTGAGCTCCCCTCCGTCGGCCATCGCATACAGGGAGTTCACGAAAAGGTTGGAGAAGATCTGCTCGATCTCCAGCGCATCCGCCATGATGGGGGGGGGTATCCGTTCGAAATGGCGCCGCACCGTGACGTTCTGCGCCTTCACCTGTCCTTCGAAAGAGCCGAGGACCCGGTCGATGACCCGATCGATCGAGACCTGCTGCAGTTCGAAACGCGGACGTTTGCTCGTGGCGAGGAGTTGGATGAGGATGTCGTCGATGCGGTCGACCTCCTTGAGGATCTTTTCGGCATAGATGAGCCGTTCCCCCTCCTCTCCCACCCCCGACTTCAGGATCTGAGCAAAGAGGCTGATGGAGTTGAGGGGGTTGCGGATCTCGTGCGCCATGCCGCCGGCGAGATGACCGAGAGTGGCAAGTTTTTCGGCCTGCACGATTTCGGCGTGCGCCTTCTCCAACGCCTGGGTCTTCTCCTCGACCCGGCGCTCCAGCTCCCGGTTCCACCTCTCGATCTCCTGCAGCAGCCGGATGCGCTCCTCTTCCAACTCCCTGTTGTGCAGCTCGATGCGCCGCAGGCGCAGAACGTTGTCGATGCGATCGACGAGGTCCTGGTTGTTGAAGGGCTTGAGAACGTAGTCGGAGGCGCCGGCCTTCATCAGTTCCACCGCAATCTCCTCGCTCCCCTTGCCGGTGAACATGATAACGTAGGTGTCGGGGAATTCCTGGCGAATCCGGCGCAGGGCGGTCATGCCGTCCATGACAGGCATCATGTAGTCAAGCAAAACGACGGCGGGGTTTTCCCGCGCGATGATCTGCAGACCCTCTTGCGCCCCCTGCGCAGTAAGGACGTGGTATCCCCGGCTGCGCAGAATCATGGAGGTCAGATCGAGAATGATCTTCTCGTCATCGACGACCAGAACTTTTTCGGACATGGCGCTTCTTCTCGAATGTTCGTAAGAATGACAAAAGATAAGGATAGCTTTTCCCCCGTCGCTTTGACAAGGGGAATTGCCCGCACAGCGCAAAAGGCAGCCAAGCGCTGCCTTTCGAAAGGAAGGGGAGTAAAACGATCTTAGTGCTTTTCTCCCATACGCACCGTCATGACGGGAACCGGAGATCTGCGCACGACCTTTTCGGCGGTGCTCCCAAAAAGGACGTGATCAAGGCCGGTCCGGCCGTGAGTGCCCATGACGATGAGATCGGCGCTCTTCTCACGGGCCGTCTTGATCACCTCGTCGAAGGGGATGCCCGGGACAACAGCCGTTTCGTAATTGTCGTAATCGCCCAGATGAGTGCGGCAGAATTTCTCCATCATCTTCTTCGCCCCCTGCTCGACCTCTTCCTCGAGTTTGTCGAAAGAGATGTGCGGGACGTAGAAACCGCGAAGATCGACCGGTTCGTTGATCACATGAATGAGAATCAGTTGGGAATTGTACTTTTTGGCCAGCGACAGCGCATACTCGAAAGCATGATCCGAACTCTCGGAAAAATCGGTGGCAAACAGAATATTTCTGAACTCTCTCATGGTCGCCTCCCACCCCGGGCGTGCTGCACGCCTAGGAAAAATTCACAGACTCGGGCGTATCAAAAATTTTTCTCATCACGGATTTCAACTCGTCCAGCTTCACCGGCTTGTGAATGTATTCAAAAGCACCCAGATTCATCGCTTCAAGGTATGATTCAACGCCACCGAAGGCTGTAATCATAATAACATGGGTGCTGGGGTAATGGCGATTGATCTCCTTCAGGAAGGTGATTCCGTCCATGCGAGGCATCTTGATGTCGCTGATGACGAGATTGACTTCCTTTCGCCTCAGGAACTCAAGAGCCTCATATCCGTTGCCCACGCTCTCCACATCGTAGCCATCCTGCGACAGGAGCTTGCTCAAGCCGAACCTGGCGTTCTCTTCATCGTCTACGATCAGAATTCTGTTTCTTGTCTCAACCAAACGCTACACTCCCGAATTTTTCAAGGAATTGTAGCATCGGCCCCATGAGTGTCAAGGAAGGGGCATTTAAATTATAAATGATTTCAAGCTCTTGAAATTGTGGGGGATTTAATTAGGGGCAGTTGGGCTCCAACGGCAGAGAAGATGCCGGATCAGAGCGATCATCGAATCGGAGTTGTTGCGAGCGGCATTAAGAACGTCGTCATGATGAAGCGGGGTCGGGCCGAGGCCGGCCGCGACATTGGCGATGAGGGAAAGTCCCGCGATTTCCATGCCGAGATACTTTCCCATGATCGCCTCCGGAACGGTCGACATGGAGACGGCGTCGGCGCCGAGAAGTCGCAGCATGCGGATCTCCGCGGGCGTCTCGTAGCTCGGCCCGGAAAGAGCGGCCAGCACTCCCCGGTGCAGACGGATCCGCTGCCGGGTCGCGAAGGCCGAAAGATCCTCGAAAAGCCGCCGCTGGTAGAGGCTGTTCAGATCGATGAAGGGATCCCCGAACTCACCGCGCAGAGGGTTGTCCCCCATGAGATTGATGTGATCGTCGATGAACATGACGTCCCCGGGGACGAAGGCGTCGCTGATCCCCCCCGAGGCGTTGGTCAGCAGGAGCTGACGGCACCCCAGGGCGCGGGCGAGACGGACGGGGGCGACAACCTGACGCGCATCGTACCCCTCGTAGAGATGAAAACGTCCTGCAAAAAGAAGGACTCTGCGTTCTTCCAGAATTCCGGCGACAAGCCGGCCGGGGTGCCCCTTGGCGGTGGAGACGGGAAATCCGGGGAGCTCCGAATAGGCAAAGCAGAGAGAGTCGAGGGCGAGGTCGGCGAGTTCTCCGAGCCCCGAGCCGAGGATGATCGCCGTATCGCAGGAAACATCGCCGAAAAGAGAACGAAGGCGCTCGGCCCACGTGTCCCCGGAGCTCATTGCGGTTTCCCCAGCATAGACTTCACCGTCTGAAGGAAATCGTCGGACTCGAAGGACTTGCGAAGAAAAAGGTCGGCCCCTGCGGCGGTGGCCTTGGAGATGTCTTCCTCGGTGCGGAAGACGCCGCTCATGGCGAGAATGCGAAGACCGGTCAGCCGTTTGTCGGCCCGCACCGACCGGATCAGGGAAAATCCGTCCATCCCCGGCAGATTCAGATCGAGGATGAGCAGATCGGGTCGCTCGCGGTAGACCATGGCCAGGGCCTGAATCCCGTCTTCAGCAGTTATGAGAGTTGCCGAAAGAGGTTCGAGGAGCTTGACGATCATTTCACGAAA
>JARFUG010000027.1:0-33855 GCA_029289095.1 Desulfuromonadales bacterium | reverse complement strand
GGGTACTCCCGCGATGGATCGAGACGGAATCGGGCGCCGCAGTCGGGACAGACAACTCTCATGATCTCTCGCCTCCGCTCTCAGGTCGGACCTCAAGAAGTATCTGTGATCTCCCCCCCAGCTCGAGCCGTTCATCGCCGAACCAAAGCTCCACGGCAGAAGGATCGTCGACCCGGATGAGGGCCGAACGACGCAGGCGCCAACTGAGTTCGCTCTCGGCTTTGAGTTCATAGCGCTGGGAAGGTCGGTTGTCGAGTATGAGTTCGAGACGGTTCGGTCCGAGAGCTCGAAGTCGGATCACGTTGGAGACCGTCACCTCGTTCTGGACGGAAAAGGTCTTCGGTTTGCGGGCGGCAGATGCTTCAACGGATCGGGACGCCATGTCAGGCAGCCCGCCAACCGAAGCGGCGGACGCCTCGGAAAGCGCTTCCGAAATGGTCGCCTGGCCCGACGGTACAGAGTTCTCCACATCACCGGGCAAGGCGCCCTCTTCGCCCTCGTCGAGTTCGTCGGTCGCACGAAGAGCGATGGTTTCCTCCCGGGTCTGCCAAGTACTCTCGACGGCAGGAGAACCGGCCGACACGACGGGACGCTCCGGCGCCATTCGAAAGAAGGAGGCGAAGACGATCGCCGTCACCACCAGCAGCACCGAGGCGAGAGCAGCGAAGATCGTCTTCCCCGTGGAGGGAGAGGACTCTGCGGAGCCCAACGGGACGAGCTTCGGATCGGGCTCGCAGAGAGGGGCTCTGCAGACGGGAAGATCCTCCACCTTCAACCCAAGGAGTTGGGCATAGGTGCGCAGAAAGCCGCTGCGGTACGCCTGGGCAGGAAAAGCTTCCGGGCGATCTTCTTCCAGAGCTCGGAGATAGGCTCTGCTGATTCGGGTCTTCTCGGCCACCTCGGCGAGGCTCAGACCGAGCTCCTGCCGACGGACGCGCAGGACTTCTCCCAAAGTTTCAGGCTGAGTTTCCATAGAATCGCATCACAGTTATTGGAGATTACAGTTGTCTTAAAAGCTCGGCGGCCCGGTTCGCATGTTCCGAATCCGGAGCAAGGCGCAGAACCTCGCGGAACGACTCGGACGCTCTGTCCCGCTCTCCCAGTTTCATGTAGACAACGGCCAGACGCAAGTGTGCGGCGGCGTGTCCGGGAGCCAGGCTCACGGCCTGACGATAGGGGTTGAGCGCCAGATCCGTTCTGCCCATTGTCTCGTAGGCCTCTCCGAGGAGAAGATGAGCCTGAAGCGAGCGGGGATTCTCCCGAATGGCTCTCTGATAGGCCGAAACGGCCTCGGGCAGCTCCCCTTTCTGCGCGTGGGCGAATCCCAGTCCCGTCAGGGCCAGCGCCTGGTTGGTGAACACGAGGCTTTGGGAGGCGGCGCGGAACTGGACGATGGCGTCGTCCCAGCGGTGCATGTCGAGATAGAGGGAACCAAGATTGTTCTGGATTTTTGGATCGGGACCGCCGAGCCGCAGCGCCCGCAAGTAGTGCCGTTCGGCCTCCGGAAATGCCCCTCTGAGCTGATAGCTCTGGGCAAGGGCCGCCTGGATTCTCGCGTCCTTCGGAGCGAGTTCGGCGGCCTGTAGAAATTCGTTCAGAGCGCGCGTAGCATCCTGCTCCTGGATGAAGGAGACGCCCATGATGTAATGGGTCTCGGCCTGACCTCGTTTGTCCGTGGAAGCGCAGGCGGAGACGATGAGGGCCAGAAGCGTCAAGATGAGAGGATGAAACACCCGTCGATCCAATTCTTTTCTCCTTACATGGACGCCAGAAAACGTCCGATCCCTTCACAGAGTTTCAGGCGCCGTTGCTTGATCTCCTCTGCCGAGGGACGCAGGCGCCGACGTAGCGACGTGGGCAGCCATTCTTCTTTTTCAGACAGGTCCCGAGCGATCTCGGAATGAAGCAGCGGCATGTTGCGCACGACCGCTGGGCCGGCGGACTTTCCGGCATACGGCTCCTCTTTTCCTCCCCGGGGCTCCTCGACCCCGGCGAGGGGGAACGATTTCCACATCGTTTCGCGCTCCTCGGGGGAGAGGTTCTGAAAATGGAGATCATCGAGCATGAACCCCATCGATTCGACAAATGCGATCCCCTCGTTGAAGACCGCTGCGGCTTTGCGATCGGCCACCTCTCCTTCATCGTTGAGATAGACGGCCAGACGGCCGCTGGCATGCAGATGAAGAACGGCCGCAACTCTGACCCCCTTTCCTGAGCCGAAGGCGCAAAGGTAGGCCGTCGCCTCCTGCGACGGAATCCCCGGGAGGGCCACCTGAATGCGGTTGAAGGCCTGCTGCAGGCGCAGGACGCGCCGGGCGGGAATGACCAGTCGATCCAGTTCCTTCTGCCAGCGAAACATCTTCAGACCTCCTCGATCCCTTCGAACTCTGTCAGCAGTTTGAATTTTCTGTAGCGCTCCTCGATCTGCGGGTAGCTGAGGGTCCGCAGACGCTCGAGGCTGAAATCCTCTACCGTAAAGGATGCCATGACGCTGCCGAATACGATGGCCTTGCGCACGGCGGCATCCCCCTCGTCGCGGGTGGCGGCGAGATACCCCATGAACCCGCCGGCAAAGGTGTCGCCGGCTCCGGTCGGATCGAAGACCGACTCCAGGGGGTAGGCCGGCGCCGAAAAGATGGCATGTTCGGTCACCATGAGAACACCGTACTCGCCGCGCTTGATGACGACGGTGCGCGGCCCCATCGCCAGAATGATGCGGGCCGCCTTGATGAGGTTGGGCTCCGCGGCGAGTTGCCTCGCCTCCCCTTCGTTGAGGAGGAAAATGTCGACGTTGCGAAGAGTCTTCAGAAGCGCTTCGCGTTTCCCTTCGATCCAGAAATTCATGGTGTCGCAGGCGATCAACCTTGGACGACGGACCTTTTTGAGGACGTCGAGCTGCAGTTCCGGATCGATGTTTGCCAGAAAGACGTATTCGGCCTCTTCGTACCCCTCGGGAAGCTCGGGACGGAACGACTCGAGAACGTTGAGTCGGGTATCGAGAGTGTGCGCCTCGTTCAGATCGAAGCCGTAACGCCCCTGCCAGCGAAAAGTCGCCCCGGCAGAGACCTGAAGGCCGGCCAGATCGATGTTGCGCGACCGCAGAAAATTCAGGTGTTCCGGAGGGAAGTCCTCTCCGACGACTGCCACGAGGCGCACATCGGTGAAAAAGCTGGCCGAAGTCGAAAAATAGGTGGCCGATCCCCCCAGGACCTCCTCCACCTTGCCGAAAGGGGTCTCCACCGAATCGAACGCCACCGAACCGACAACAAGAATGCTCATATCATCAACCCCTATGGCAACGATGAAAGTGGAATGAAATTCATCCTTCAACCTTGATGGCGTCGCAAAAATTCACCAACTGCTGCGTTGCTGCCATTGCTCTCGCTGCTTCGACGTACATAAGTACGCCTCATTGCTCGGCAATGGCGCGCCTTGCATAAGGCGGTTTTTGCTTAGCCATCCCCTATTTTGCTTTCTTGCGAAAGCATCAACCTTCATCCTTGGTTCAAATACTTCCCCATGATCACCGCCAGCTTTTCCCGCGTCACTGCCGGGATCATGTCGCGGTTGGTCATGATGGCGAACTGCAGTGCCGAACCGCAGGGGCAGGCGGGAGGCGCGGCGAGGTTGCGCACCGCTTCCTTGATGATGCCTCTGGCTGTGGCGACGTTCTGCTGGATGATGGCGATGACGGCCTCCACCGAGACGTCGTCGTGCCCCTCGTGCCAGCAGTCGTAATCGGTGGCCAGCGCCACGGTGCCATAGCAGATCTCGGCTTCGCGGGCGAGGCGCGCCTCGGGGACGTTCGTCATGCCGATGATGTCGACGCCCCAACTGCGATAGATGAGGGACTCGGCCCGAGTCGAGAAGTTCGGCCCCTCGATGCACAGGTAGGTCCCACCCTTGTGCACCGTCGCGCCAACTTCGCGGGCGGCGGCATGAAGGGCCCCGGCGAGATCGCCGCAGATCGGGTCGGCGAACTGCACGTGGCCGACGATCCCTTCGCCGAAGAAGGTGGAAGCGCGCTTGCCCTGGGTGCGGTCGAAGAACTGGTCGGGGATGACGATGTGCCCCGGCACGATCTCCTCCTTCATGCTTCCGACGGCCGAAACGGAGATGATGCGCTCCACTCCCAGCTTCTTCATTCCCCAGATGTTGGCCCGGTAGGGGACCTCGGAGGGGAGCAGGCGGTGTCCCCGTCCGTGCCGGGGGAGAAAGACCATCTTCACCCCTTCCAGGGTTCCTGTGACGAAGGCGTCCGAAGGCGGGCCGAAAGGGGTGTCCAGCCGGACCTCCCGCAGGTCGGTGATCCCCTCGATCTCATAGAGACCGCTGCCGCCGATGACGCCGATAATGGACTGGGACATGCTTTGCTTACCTCCGTTTTGAAAATCAAAAGCGTAATGAGTGATGCGTAATATGGTTGTCCCCTTCAGCCTTCCTCACTCCTCGCTCCCGACGCTTCTCAACTCCTCCAGCCTCCCTTTGAGCTGCCCGCAGGCGGCCGAAATGTCCTGCCCCTTGCCAGCGCGACGTATGGCGACGATGTTGCGATCGAGCAGGTGCGTCTGAAAGGCTTCGATCGTCTCCTCGGCCGGCGCCCGGAAATCACTCCCCTCGTGCTCATTGTAGGGGATGAGATTGACCTTGGCCTTGACCCCGTGCAGCAGCTTCACCAGACGCTTGGCATCCGCAAGCGAATCGTTGACGTCCCGGATGAGGATGTACTCGAAGGTGATGCGCTGACGCGGCTGCAGCGGAAAGTCGCGACAGGCGGCCATGAGCTTCTCCAGCGGCCAGCGGCGATTAACCGGCATGAGGACGTCGCGCACCGCGTCGGTGGTGGCGTTCAGGGACACTGCCAGATTCACCCGGATGCGCCGCCCAAGCTCCTCCATCTGCGGCACGAGTCCCGAGGTGGAGAGGGTCACCTTGCGCACGCTGAAGGCGAATCCCTGGGGCGCATAGAGGATCTGCAGCGCCCTGACGACGTTGTCGAGGTTGTGCAGAGGCTCCCCCATCCCCATAAGGACGATGTTGTTCACCGGACCGTCCTTGACGGCGGCGCAGACCTGGTTGACGATCTCGCCGGCGCTGAGGTTGCGCACCAGTCCGAAGGATCCGGTCAGACAGAAGGTGCACCCCATGGCGCACCCCACCTGGCTGGAGATGCACAGCGTGGCCCGCTCCCCCTCCATCGGGATGCGCACCGCCTCGACCGTCTCGCCGTCGGCGAGACGGAAAAGGTATTTCCGGGTGCCGTCGCTGCTTTGCTCCACCGCCTCGGGCGTCCAGTCGGAGATGAAGGCGCGGGATTTGAGCTCTTCCCTCAGTTCTTTGGAGAGATCGCTCATGGCGTCGAAGTCGCAGACTCCGCGCTGGTAGATCCAGCGCAGGATCTGGCCGGCGCGGAAACGCTCTTTCCCTATCCCGGCAAGAAAAGCAACGAGCTCCTCTTCGGTAAGGTTCTTCAGATCGACCCGCTCACGGGTCGCGGCAGTCTCAGGTGAATCCATTCTTTCCTGCTGATTTTTCATATAAAAAGGCCCTTCGGATTGTAGCCGAAGGGCCGGGCCATGCACAAGATTAAATTGGTTTTCGACTCAAAACAATGGCTCCGTGCGAAACGAGCGGCGTTCACCCGCTAACCGGAGGTTGTCCGGAAGCCCTCCTCAAAGGAGTTCGAGCCCGGAGAAAAAGTAGGGGATTTCGAAAGCCGCGGTCTCGGGAGCGTCGGAACCGTGGGTGGCGTTGTTGCCGATGGACGTGCCGAACTCCTTGCGCAGGGTTCCTTCATCGGCTTTGGCCGGATCGGTCGCGCCCATGAGGTCGCGCCATTTTTTGATGGCCCCTTCGGCTTCGAGCACCATGACGACGCAGGGTCCCTGACTCATAAAGTCGGTGAGCTCACCGAAAAAGGGGCGCTCTCTGTGCACATGGTAGAAGCCTTCGGCTTCGACCTTGCTGAGCCAGAGCTTCTTCAGACCGACGACCTTGAACCCTTCGGCATAGATGCGTGCGAGAATCCTGCCGGCGTTCCCGGCGGCAAAGGCATCGGGCTTGATGATGGCGAATGTTCTTTCCATTCTTCGTATTCCTTTCATCCGATGAAATGTAAAATCCGCGTTTTATAGCATCTGGAAGGGAAAAAAGCAAAGCTGAAAAGCGTAACAAGTGACGAGTAATGCACAAATACGGCTAAACACCCCTCCTCACTCCTCACTCCTCACTCGACCCTCTACCGAAACTCTATGCGGTAGTACAGATCGACCGCGCTCTCCTGCCCAACCGTCGATTCGAGCTCCAGTCGCCGCCCGAGCCTGTAGCGCACGCGCACGACCTGTACGTTGGTAAAGAGGGACTGGCCGATGCTGACGTACAGATCGGGATTGAGATACTTGCCGATGGTGATCCGAGATCCGGTGACATCGCCGTCGCCCGCCTCGAGGGTCAGAACGTCCAGACCGAGCCGCCCCCGGATGCGATCCTGAAGGACCACCGATTCGCCCCGGGTGAGCAGCGCTCCCGCGGCGAAAAGAAGCAGGTCGGGGTCGTCCGTATCCTGCCCGAGCGGATGGCCGAGAACGATGTAGGAGAGAACGTCGATGTCGGTCATCGTCGGATCGGAATAGAGCGCGATTTCGGGGTCGCGCGGCGTACCGCTGATGAGAACCCCGGCCTGCACCTCCCCTATGGTGCGCACAGCAAGGATGTCGAGGATCGGCCGATCGATGGGTCCGCCCGCAAAGAGGACGACGCCGCGAGTGATGGTGAGATTCAGGCCGTAGGCCGCATAGCGCCCCTGGGCCACGCGAATCTCGCCCACCGCGGTGATCTCCTCGGGTTCGAGCCCCCGCATCGTTACGCGCAGCGATCCTTCAAGCCGGGCGTCGATCCCCTCGGCGTCGATGAGGACCCGGTCGCCAAGCACGATATTGACACGCACATCGATCTCCAGAGGGGAGTGACGCTCCTCCCGCTCGGGGGCGTCGACCACGATGACATCGGGGCTCGGCTGCACGGGCGCCGGCGTCTGACGGCCGGTGATCAGCATGTACGGAAGCCGGATCTCTCCGCGAACGCTCACCCTCTGCGGCGTCCCGGCGATGGTGAGGTCGGGGCTGGCCAGCATTTGAAGCTCGGGAAGGCGGACCGCCTGGAAGTTGTTTCCCCTGAGCTGAAACTGGTATTCCTGCGGTCTCCAGTCGCGCATGAGAAGACTCCCTTCTGCGGCGATCTCCCCGTCGCCCGAGCGCGCCTGAAAGGAAATCAGGTGAATCTCCTCCCCCTCGAGACGAAGCTGAAGCTGTACATCCTCGAGCCTCACGCCGGCGGCCGGCAGATAGGCTCCGGCATCGGCAAGACGGGCCTCTCCCCCGAGATCGGGTTGCGCCCAGGTTCCCCCGACATTGAGATCCAGGGTGATCAGGCCCCGGCTCTCCTGGATCACGCCGGGAAGAAACGCATTGATCAGCCCCTCTTCCCGCATCTGCGCCTTGAGGGAGGCGCTGACCGGCCCGGCGGGATCGAGCTCCACCGGATAGCGGGCAGGCAGAGGAAGACGGAATTCGCCCACGGCATGACCGTAGTCGGCGAGAACAAACTCCAGCGCCCCCTGCAGAGCCTCCCCCTCCCAGCCCCAGGAAAACTCGGCCCGACGCAGGGGCGCCTCGACAATCCCCGCCTCTCCTTCCCACAACATCTCGCCGTCGCGCACTTCAGCGCGGCCCGTCATCTGAAGACGCTGCCCCGGCAGCCATTGTCCCTGGAGTTCACCGGCCAGGGCGCCCTCGAGCAGCATCTCCGGGGGGAGCCAGGGACGGAGCCTGACCAGATCAATCCCCTCCCACCGTGCACTGTAACGTCCCTGTTCGGGGAACTGCAGGCTTCCCGGCGCATCAGAGCGGATTTCTCCCGACAGACGCCCCTCGGGATCGAGGAGGAGCTCCCATCTCCCCTGCAGCCCCTCTTCGTCCCAGAGCAGGTCGGCCTCTGCGCGCTGCACCTCCAGCACCATCTCGTCGCGGGCGAGGCGGGCGGCGGCGCTCAGATTCCCCTGGAGCCGGAGGCGCTCGCCGCCCCCCTCCCAGTGCGCCTGCACCCGACCCGAACTCTCTCCGACGAACTCGGCTTCAGGCACAAGGGGCGCCAACAGGGCAAGATTGACACCCTCCCAGGCGGCCTGCAGGTCTGCGTGCTGCGGCAATTTCGCACCGGCGACATCCGTCGACTCGATGCGGCCACTCGTGCGGCCGTTCTCTCCCAGATCGACCTTCCACTCCCCCCTGAGCCCCTTCTCGTCCCAGTCGAGCTCGGCAGCGGCCTCTTCGATCCCCAGGCGCAGCTCCCCATGGGCGAGGCTTCCGGCCATACGCGCCCTGGCGTCGATGCGGGGAGGGTGGCCGTTCTGCCAACGGGCGACGACATCTCCCGAACTCTCGCCGGTCAGTTCCAGATCGGGAATCCATGCTGCGAAAGCGCCGAGATCGTCGATGATCCATTTCGCATCGGCCTGCCCGGAAGGGGGCAATCCAAGACGCGCGGAATGAGGCGACGATATCAGGCCGCTCGCCCGCCCCGCATCGGTCACCTCGATTTCCCACTGGGCCTGCAGCCCCGGCACGCCCCACGCGAGTTGCGCCTGCACCAGGGGCGCCTCCAGGCGCTCTCCATCGCGGACGATGGTCCCGGAGGCCGAAATGCGTCCCTGCAGATCGAGCCTCTCCCGCTCGAACCACGTCGCCCTGAGCGAGCCCGTGCTGCGGCCCGTGAGGGTGGTGTCGGCGATCCAGGGATCGAGCAGGGCGAGATCGAGACGCTCCCAGCTCCCCTGGACGACGCCGAGTCGGGGAGAAAAGGCGAGATCGGCCTCTGCGAGAACAAAAGCGCCTTCTTCCCCGACAAGGCGAAACGGCGTGAGAACGAAACGCTCGGCGGAGATTCGAAGATCGACCCTGTCGGCCAGCGCCCATGAGCCGAAGCGTTCGCCGTCGACTTCGAAGGCGCCGATCACCCCCGCCCAGACATCCTGCCTGTAAGCGCCCCGGGCATTGCCCTGCAGCCGCACATCGGGGCCGTTCAGCGAAAGGCGCAGGGTGTGGCCGTCCAGAGTCCCCTCGGCCCGCAGCATTGCCGTATCGAAAAGAAGATCGCCATAGGAGAGACTCCGGATGTCGGCGATCACCGAGAAAGGAGCGGTGCTCGTCCGGTGTTCGGCGGAAAGGGCCAACTGGTCGGCCCTGAACTGTCCGACAGCGATTCCGAGCGCTTCAGCCTCGAGGCGTCCGGTAAGCCTCTCGTCGCGCCAGCGCGCCCACCCGTCGGCTCTCAGGCTTCCGCTTCCATCGGGGACGAGACTCGAGAGCCGGGGGATGTCTGCACGAAAATCGATCCTCTCCCGGAGGCGGCCGCGGGCATCGATGTCGAAGCCCTCGCCGCGCAGTACGAGGGTGTCGATCTCCAGGTCCCCATCGTCGAGCCTCGCCTCGATCTCGCCGGTGAGAGCGCGTCCTCTCAAAAAACTTTCTCGAAGCTCTCCCTGCACCTCGACGCTCGGGGGGGTCTCCTCCCCGCCGGATGCCGAGACCCGGGCGGCGAAGTTGATCTGTCCCGGCCAGTCGGCAGTGATCACGGCCGGATCGAGCTCGGCGCCCGAAAATTCCCCATCCACCCGCCACCCCCTCCGCCAGTCGGCCGCGAGGCGTCCCTGCACCCTTCCCTGCAGCCACTCCCCCTGCAGTGAGGGGATCTCGATCGCTTCGGCCCCCCCGCGAAACAGCGCGCGCAGGCTCCCCTGCTGCCAGCCGGGCACAGCGTTGGAGAGCGAGAGGTTTCCTTCAAAAGCCTGCGGCGTCCCGGCGACGGCGAGACGGCCGGAGAGGTCGGTTCGCACACCGGTCTCCGGATGGAGATCGAATCCCGACAACTGCAGATCGCCCCTGAAGCGCCACTCGTCCTCGGCGAGAAGCGCGACACTCCCGGCGACGCGGCCGTCGTGCTCCGGACGCTCAAGGCGAAGGTCACTCAGGCCGATGCGCGTCCGGGTCCACTCGGCCTCGCTTTCCAGGCGCAGCAACTCCCGCTCGTCCGAGCGCAGGTAGGCTTCGAAAGGTCCCGCCATCTGGCGCTCGCCGGGGGCCGGCTCCAGGTGGAGTCGGACCGAGACAACCTCCACCTCCCCGAAGGTCCCTTCGGTCGGTTCGGCCTGCAGATCGATGCGGATTTCAGGAGCGACGAGATCGACCCTCCCCCCTCCGGAGAGCCTCCCCTGTGGAGAATGCACCTCGAGGTTCTCGGCGCTGAACACCCCTTGAGCCCACGCCAGCCGAACCTCCACCCGCTGGAGATGAACGGATTCCTCCCCTGCACGGTGCAGAGTGAACTCCTCCACCCGCAGGGTGTCGACCTCGACCCCCCAGCGCAGCGCCCCCTCGCCGGGCATCGGCACGATCAGGTCAGGAGGCGTCGGCTCGGCGACCGGCGCCCTTTCCGGACGCGGGTGCAGGCGCACATGCACCTCTTCGATCAGCAGAGCTTCGACATCGAGATGCCTTCGCGCCAGAGCGGCGGGGGACCAGCGCAGATGGAGGCGACCGATTTCGGCCTCTCCGTCGGGCCAGGTCACGAGCGCCCCGTCCAG
The DNA here is from genome assembly GCA_029289095.1 of Desulfuromonadales bacterium. GTDB lineage: Bacteria > Desulfobacterota > Desulfuromonadia > Desulfuromonadales > JACZKF01 > JARFUG01. Next base: position 23,216 of record JARFUG010000027.1, on the reverse strand, counting down.
ACGCAACTCGTCGGCCAGTCGGCCGCTCACCTCTCCCGCCTCGATCTCCAGGGCCGAGAAACGCGAAACGGCGCCGAGGACCGTCCGGGCTCCCGACGGGGTCCACAGAAGCCAGAGCAGGCCGATTACGAGGAGTCCCGCAAGCGCCAGTATGATCAGAAGCGTATTTTTCACAAGAGGCTTCACCAGACGAACCCTATGCTGACATGAAGGCGGTAGGAAGGATCGGCCACGGCGATCTGCCGGGCCACGTCGACCTTGATCGGTCCCACCAGAGTGTAACGACGAATACCGAGCCCTGCCCCCTGCTGAAGGTCCATGTCTCCGAAATCATTGAATGCGTTGCCGACGTCGTAAAAAGCGGCCACCCCCCAGTTTTCTCCGAGCGCACGCTCGATTTCGACGCTCCCCACCAGGACATTTCTCCCTCCGATGACATCTCCGGTGGCATCTACAGCGCCGAGGCTCTGATAGCCGTATCCGCGCACGCTCTGATCGCCGCCGGCGAAAAATCGCAGCGACGGGGGAACCTCGGACAGGGGGACATCCTGGACGGTCATCCCGGTATGCGCGCGGGTCAGCAGAATGAAGCGCTCCGACAGGGGGAGAATTGAATTGGCCGAGCCGATCAGTTGCAGAATACTGGCGTCGGAGCCGAGGGTCTCGGAACTCCCCCGGACTTCCATCGTGACGGAGTATCCTCTCTCGGGTCTCACGACAGCCGGGTAGCGCCGCTGGGTGAATCGGACCCCCGGCAGGACGTACCGCGAACGGTCGCTCACCTGGCCGACGGTAAAACTCTCCTGAAAGAGGCGCAGATAAACCGAGGCGCTTCGTCCTCCGCCGAAGGCGCGCGAGCGCTCCACCTCGGCGAAGGTCGTCCTGCGTTCGAAATCGAGATCCTCCCTGTCGAAGCCGACCCGGAAAGCGGTCTTGCTGTCGACGTTTCGGAGACTCGGAAGGATATAGCCGGTTCCGATCGACTGACGGGCGTCGGCCAGCATCAGGTCCCCTTCGAGTTCATGGCCGCGACGCATGAAATTGACGTCCCGGTAGCGCAGAGAGAAACGCGGGCCGATGTCGGTGGCGTAGCCGATGCCGGGACGCAGCCTCTTGGGGCGGGAGGCCCTGAGAAAGACTGTCACCGGAACCTCCCCATCCACCACCTCGTCGATATGGGGTGACACGACCACTTCACGGAAACGGTCCGAGTCGAGAAAATGGAACTGCGTCTGCCCGAGTTGCCTGTACGAGAAGACTTCGCCATGAGAAATCGTCACGTAGCGCCGCAAAAACTCGGGGGGATATTCCTCGGCTCCCACTATTCGCACCTCGCCGAAATAGTGCAGGGGCCCGGTCTCCAGAACCAGGTGAATGCTGGCGCTGGCCGCCAGACGACGCACGAGGATCTGCTGCTCGGTGAAGGTCGCCGCAAGATATCCGAGATCCAGAGCGGTGCTTCGGATCTCCCCCTTGCTGTCCTCGTAGAGATCATGCCGAAGGATGTCTCCCTCGCTCAGAGGAAAGCGCGCGACGCTTGCCCTCAGCGCGGAGCGGTTTGCCCCGGGACCTGTCAGCCCGACCTTCACCTCCTGAAGACGGACCGGCTCTCCCGGGTCGATCTCGACGCGCAGGCGCAGCGTTTCGGGAGTAACCTCCTCGGTGGTGACGCTGATCCGGGCATCGTAGTATCCGAAGGGCTCGAGCGCCCGGCTTGCGACCTGCGGGATCTGGTTGCGGAAACGCTCCAGCCAGCGCCGATCGACCCGCCCTTCGCGCACCAGCCCCGGCGGCAGAGCCAGCGCCGCCTCCACGTTTTCACGAAGCGCTCCATCCACCCCGTGGATCGAGACCTGGACCGGCTGTGCATGCGCCGGGGGCGCCGTCACCAGTAGAGACAACAGGACAAGAAGCCCGAGCAGGGCTCTCAGGGGGAGATTCGTTCGAAGCGACATCCATGTCCTCGGAAAAGATATCGGCTGGGCGAAGAGTGAGGGTGCTCCTCACGGATTCAATGGAAAATTTATTTTACCGCAGGACAAGGCCCGGCGACATCAACAAAGGGGGATTTTTCTAGTCAAAACGGATATAATGGTTCCATGAAGAGATTGTCCTGCATCCTCATTCTTGCCGCTTCGCTCTGTCTGCCCGAACCGGTGCTCGGTTGGTCGTGGGGGTCGGCCGTGACGACGCTTTTCACGCCACCGACGCAGGGACCCGTCATCGGGCAGAACAGGTTATACCGTCTCGGCGAAGACGAAACGCTCATCGAACTGGCTAGGCGCATGGGGGTCGGCTACAATGCTTTGACGGCCGCCAACCCCGGCATCGACCCATGGCTTCCTCCCTCGGGCAAGGACATTCTTCTCCCCTATGCTGCCGTTCTTCCGACCGAGAGCGCCCCGGGGATCACGGTCAACCTGGCGGAATTCCGTCTCTTTCATGTCTGGCGCGAAGACGATCGCTTCAGGATCCGATCCTATCCCATCGGCATCGGGACGGAAGGAAGAAACACCCCGGAGCGCGAATTCGTCATCGAAGCCAAAGTCAGGGATCCGGCATGGACCGCCCCACCGTCGATCCGCCGGGAGAGGCCCGACGATCCGGTCTTCATCCCACCCGGCCCCGACAACCCACTCGGAGAGTACTGGCTGCAACTCGGAGAAGGCTACGGCATTCACGGCACCAACCGCCCCTTCGGGGTTGGACGCCGGGTCAGCGCCGGCTGCGTGCGCCTTTACCCGGAGGATATCCGAGAGCTTTTCCATCGCGTTCAGATCGGCACGCCTGTCCGCGTAATCTATCAGCCGATCAAGGTCGGCCTGGAGGGGGACACGCTGGTGGTGGAGGTGCATCACGATTATCTCGAACGCATCTCCGATCCTCTGGAGGAAGTCCTGACGCGCAAGCGCGCTCTCGGCTGGAAGGGGGGAGTCGATCTCACGGCGCTGGTCGCAGCACTGAACGACGCGCGGGGGATTCCGGTTCCGATCGGAACCCGGCACTGAAGTGAATCGCCATGCACTAAAAAAGCCCCGTGACCGGGGCTTTTTTCATATCTTTCTTTTTACTTCCTCTGCTGAAGCTCGAAGGCGCGGTCCGCTCTGCGAGCGCTTTCCTCTGCTCTTCGCGCAGCGTCCTCGGCCCTCTGAGCCGCTCTTTCGGCCCGCTGAGCCGCGTCCTCAACCTGAGCCGCCGCCCTTTCAGCCCGCAACGCGGCCTCTTCGGCCTTCAGTCCTGATTCCGAAGCAACAGCGGCTGCTCGAAGCGATTCGTCGAGCGCCTGGCGATCATCCGCCGCCATCCTCGGTGCACAACCGGTTACCACAAGCAGTGCGATGCCTGCCACACTTGCTGCAACGCGCATTTTCATAGTCAGAGTCCTCCTTTTTAATCTCGAGTTCATAACTAATTAGACCACACGCGCGCCGCATGTCAATATGGAGCATCCATTTAAAATCATTTTTGATTTTCGAATCGCCTCAGTCATCCGGCGTCGTTCATTGATCGATACTCGGCGTCACTTGTAGATGAAAAAGACCGGCTCATCGTCGACCTTGAAGTCGGCGATGATCTTCTGCCCTTCAGGACCGGTGATGTAATCGATGAATTTCATCGCCAGATGGTTATTGGCATGCTTGTGCTTCTGCGGATTGACGGCGATCACGCCGTAGGGGTTGAACAGACTCTTTTCCCCCTCGAAGACGATTTTCAGATCCGTTTTTCCGGACTTGAAGACATTGTAGGTCCCTCGGTCGGCCAGGGCGTATGCCTGCCTCTCCGTGGCCATGATGATGACTTCTCCCATGCCCCGTCCCGCTTCGACATACCAGGCGCCTCTGGGAGTCACACCGGCCTCCTGCCAGAGCTCCTTCTCCATCTGATGCGTTCCAGACTCGTCGGCTCGCGAGATGAAGGTCCTCCTCGCGCCGGCGATCTTCGCCAAAGCTTCGGCTGCCGTTTTCGCCTGCCGGACTCCGACCGGATCATCGAAGGGGCCGAGGATGACGAAATCGTTGTACATGACATCCCGGCGATTCACTCCGAATCCGTCGGCGACGAACTTGTCCTCGAGCCTTCGGGCGTGCACCAGCACCACATCGACATCGCCCGTTTCACCGAGCTTGAGGGCTTTGCCTGTCCCGACGGCAATGACGTCGACCCTGCAGTTGTTTTTTTGCTCGAAGGGCGGAAGCAGAACCCTGAGCAATCCGGAGTTCTCGGTCGAAGTCGTGGTCGATATCCGAAGTCTTTCCTGCGCGAAAGCGCTTCCGCACAGGAGCAAGACAAGGCCGATCGCTGTCAGGAGAACTCGCGCCGTTTTCATGGGGTCGATCGCAAAGCCTCCACGACTTTCCGCAGGGCCTGACCGCGGTGGCTGATCTGGTTCTTCTGCTCCAGCGGGAGTTGGGCCATGGTGCGCCCGAGACGAGGGAGGAAAAAGAGGGGATCGTAGCCGAAGCCCCCCTCTCCTGCGGGCGCTTCAAGAATTTCCCCTTCGATGCGCCCCTCGAAAAAGCGGCACTCCCCCTGTGCGTCGCATAGAGCCATGACGCAGACGAAAGCCCCCCGGCGTCTTTCGGCGGGGAGGCCGTCGAGCTGTTCGAGGAGTTTGCGATTATTCTGCGCATCCCCCGCCCCCTCCCCTGCGAAACGTGCCGAGCGGACGCCGGGGGCGCCGCCGAGAGTTTCGATCTCGAGCCCCGAGTCGTCGGCCAGGGTGAGGCGACCCGTGAGGCGTGCGATCGTCTCGGCCTTTTTGCGGGCATTCTCTGCGAAAGTCTCCCCGTCCTCTTCCACCTCGGGGAGACCGGGAAAGTCATCGATGCTGAGAACCCGCACGCCGCTTTCATCGAGGAGGCGCCGGATCTCCTTGAGCTTGCCCAGGTTACGGGTCGCCACCACGAGTTCCACCTTCACCCCTCCAGCGCCAGGCGCTGCAGTTCGGCCAGGCGGCGGCATCCCGACAAAGCGAGATCGCGCATGGCGTCGAGTTCGGCGAGGGTGAAGGGCTCTTCTTCGGCGGTTCCCTGCACCTCGACGAAGCGGCCGGAGGCGGTGATGACGAAATTCATATCGACGGAGGCGCGAAAATCCTCGTCGTAATTGAGGTCGAGAACCGGCGTGCCGTCGACAATGCCGACGCTCACGGCCGAGACCCCCTCGCGCACAGGATCGACGCTCAGAAGCCCTTTCTGCCGCAGGGTGCGCACTGCGTCGACGAGGGCGACCCAGGCGCCGGTGATAGCGGCGGTGCGGGTGCCGCCGTCGGCCTGTATCACGTCGCAGTCGATGAGGACGGTGCGCTCGCCCAGCAGATCGAGATCGACGGCCGATCGGAGCGAGCGGCCGATGAGGCGCTGGATTTCATGGGTGCGTCCACCGACCTTGCCGCGGGTCGACTCGCGGGCCGAGCGGCTGTGGGTCGCCCGGGGGAGCATCGCGTATTCGGCAGTGATCCACCCCCGCCCCTCCCCGCGCATGAAACCGGGGACCGACTCTTCCACCGTGGCATTGCACAAAACGCGCGTCTCACCGAAAGAAACGAGCACCGATCCTTCGGCATAACGGGTAAAGGCGCGCTCGAAGGCGACGGGACGCAGGGCGTCGGGGCGGCGGCCATCGCCGCGCAGCATGGAATTATTCACGGTCTCGCCTCCTTGCGTTCCTGTTCTGCGAAGCTTCTCAGCCCTGCGAAAAGGGCCTCGGCCAGAGCCTCCTGGCCGGAAGGGGTGGTGAGCCGGGCAAGATCGTCGGGGTTGGTCAGGTACCCGAGCTCCACCAGGACGGTGGGGAGATCCCCTCGACCCAGGTGAGGCAGAGGCGCCCTCATGACCCCCGCCACGGCGATTCCTTTTTCCTGGAGGGAATCGGCCAGATGCCTGGCCAGGCGCATGCTCCCCCCTTCCCCTCGCACCAGGGCGCCGGCCTCCGATTCCTCCTGCGGACGAACGATGAGAGTGACCCCCCTCGTCTCAGGACTGAAAGCCCCTTGCGCGTGCAGGAGCACCAGAGCGTCGACATCGGGGTTGGCGGCGATCCTGAGACGCTGTTGGGCCGAAACGGTGTAATCGCCGCTGCGACTCATGTAGACCGAAGTCCCAAGGCGCATCTTGAGAAGGCGCTCGAGACGGCGAGCGACATCGAGACTGATCGTCTTTTCCATATCCCCCCGGGGGGAGATCGCTCCGACGTCCTCCCCTCCGTGCCCCGGGTCGAGTGCGACGGCGCGCAGGGCGGGGCCGCCCGTTGCGGGCTTCGACTTGTGCAGCAAAAAGGCGAAGAGACGATCGAGGGAGCTGTCGGCGTCTGCGGGAGGCGCTTCCCGTGGCTGATGGTTGCGAAAATAGATCGGGGAGCCGAGCAGAGCAGGGAGCCGGACGGTGACGAAATCCTCGCTCACCCGCAGATCGCCGTCGATGAAACGGGGGGGAACATCGAGAGGAATGAAACGCTCCCCGAGGCGCAGATAAGGGCTTCCTGGGGCGATGCTGGCCGTCCCGGCAGGGGTGCGAAAGCTGTATCGATGGCGAACCGGATCCCACGTCCCCCTGAGGCCGAGCGCGCCGAGCACTTCGTCGATGGAGATGTAGGCCGTTCCGTCGCGCAGGTAGACATCGCTCAGGGTCGTCGGGGGCTGGCCGATCCGACCGATATCGACGGAAGCGGAAACGGCGGGGGCCTGGACGAAAACCAGACAGAGCAGGAGCAGGGGAATGAAACGCTTCACCGGAGATCCATCCATAGGAAGGGAAATGCAGGTCGCCTGAATTCGTGTTTATACCCCACCCTTCGCAGCCCTGTCAACGAAAGGAGCTGCGGAACCTTACGAAGGGATGAGCTTTTTTGCGCGTCGGGTCTTGCGCCCAAGGGTCGTCAGCAGACGCCGGGTCAGGGTCGTCTCGAGTTTTTTCTGGGCGCTCCGGCTCCCCTCCGACGAACGGATCTGCCCTCCGGCCGTGCGGTGATGTCCCCCGGCCGTCCCGAGTCCGTCCACCACCGTACGGATGACCTCTCCGGCCATCACCTCGTGGGTCTGGGTGCGCAGCGAGAGGATCTCCTTCGCCTCGTAGCGCCCCATGCCGAGAACGACTTCGATCCCCTCCATGCGCAGGAGAAAATCGGCCATCTCGGCGACGATGTCCGGGTTGTCGATCTCGTAGAGATTGAAGACGAGCAGGTCGCCGTAGATGCGCGAATTCTCGATGGCCTTGGCGTAGGAAAAAAAGTATTCCCGGGGGACCTTGGGGTGGGTGATGCTGTAGAGGATACGGCTGTTGGCCAGAGGCAGCAGGTAGAGATAAGCCTCGCGGTCGGCCTTCTGCACCTCGCGCCCCAGGTCCTGGGTTTCGGATTTAATGGCGTAGAATAGGCTCGTGGCCAGCTTGGTGCCGAAGGAGACGTTCTGGGCCAGCAGATACTCGAGCAGTATCGTGGCGCAGGCCCCGTATTCGGCCCGGATGTCGGTCCAGCGGCAGGCGGTGCAGATGTCGCGGGCGGGATGATGATCGATGACAAGATGCACGGGGCGGTCGGCGGGATACGAGTTGTTGCCGGTCCCCGGCTGGGTGTCGACCATGCACACGACGCTGAAGCTGTCCAGATCGAGACCCTCGATGGGAACGGCATCGACCTGAAGCTCCTTGAACATGACCCGGTTCTCGCCGCGACCGATGATCCCGCCGAAGGCGATGGTGACGGGCTGTCCGGTCTGCTTGAGGATGAGATGCTTAAGGGCCAGGGCCGAAGCAAGGGAGTCGGGGTCGGGATTGTCGTGCGCAACGATGAGGACACGCCCTTTTCCGCGCATCCATTCGATGAAACGCTCTGAAAATTCGCGCGAACGGGCCAGGTCGACGTTGAACCCCTCACGAAAAAGTCTCGGCTTGGCGGCCCCTTCGTTCATGGCGATCCCCGAAGCATTTCGAAGGCCATGCTCACCGCTTCCCGGGGGGAAACGGCGGCGAGCGCGCCCGGGATCTCGAGGCGACGGCGCAGCGTGATGACCGGCTTTCCGAGCTTCAGGCCGATCGCCATCTCCGAAAGGGTGCCATACTTTCCCTCGATGGCGATGAGCGCCTGGGCCGTGTGGGCGATGATGATGTTTCGGGCGTGTCCCATATTGGTCGCAACCGCAACGGTGACCCAGGGATTGGCCCCGAGAGCATCGGCGCCCGGGAGGATGCCGATCACCTCTCCCCCCTGTTGCGCCGCCCCGCGCGAGGCCGCCTCCATGATCCCTCCGAGACCGCCGCACACCAGGGCGGCGCCCCCTTGCGCGATGAGACGGCCGACCTCCACGGCATCGGCGCACCCCTGCTCGCTCGCCGTTGCGGCGCCGATCACGCCTATGAGGGGGCGACGGATCATTGGACTTTTTTGGCCTTGAAGAGCCTGCGGAATGAGGCGCTGTTGCGGATGCCGTCGAAATCGGAATCGGTCAGAGCATCCTCGAGAAAATGGGGTTCCTGAGCGGAAGCCCGCGTGAGATCGCGCACCGCCTCCTGAACCTTCCCTTTGCGTGCAAAGGCGCAGGCGCGGTTATAGTGCGCCAGCGGATACCGGCTGGTGCGCGCGATAATGGCGTCAAAGCAGGCCAGCGCCTCGTCGAGACGCCCCAGGTCGATGAGGACGTTCCCCTTGTTGTTCAGGGTGTAGATCGATTCGGGATCGCGTCGAAGACTCTCCTCCAGGGCGGCGAGCGCCTCGGGCAGGTCTCCTTTGCGCTCCAGAACGACTCCCCTGTAGAAGGGGGGCTCGGGGCTGTCCGGCCGTATCTGCTCGGCGTGGTCGAGCAGTGCGAGAGCTTCGGCGAAGCGTCCCAATTCGCCGAGGATGTTCGCCTTCTCGACAATCGCCTCGAGGAATTCGGGCTCCACGGCGAGCGCAGCGTCGAAATCAACCAGGGAATCGTTCAGCCGTCCAAGGCGGGCAAGGGAGAGCGCCCGGTTATAGCGATAAGTCGGCACGTCGGGCGCTTTGCCGATAGCCCGACCGTACAGGACAAGCGCCTCCTCGTCGCGTCCGAGGCCCGCCAGGGCGAAGCCGCGGCCATTGAGGCTCGCCACATCCTGGGGATTCACGGCAAGGGCCAGGTCGAAATTGTCGAGGGCCTCCTCGAAACGCCCCAGACGATTGAGGGCATACCCCTTATTGTAGAAGACATCGGGGGAATCAGGGACGCGCCGCAGCGCCTGGTCGTACATCTGCAGGGCCTCCTCGGTGCGGCCGAGTTCGTCGAGGGTGTTTCCCATGTTGATGTAGGCTTCGGGGAAATCGGGCTGCAGATCGAGGGAGCGACGAAAATGACTCAGCGCCTCCTCAAAGGCTCCGACCTTCTCCAGCAGAACGCCGTAATTGTGGTGAATGGCGCCGTTTCGCGGATCGAGCCGCAGGGCCTTCTGGTAGAGAGCGAGGGCCTTGTCGTTGTCTCCCAGATTGGAGGCGGCCACCGCACAGATGTTGAGCGCTTCCACATCGAGAGGAAGGCGCTCGAGGTACTCCTCCGCCAGATCGAGCGCCCGCTCGTTCTCGCCCCGGTCGAGGGCGGTCTGCGCCAACTCGAGGGTATCCTCTTCAGGCTCTTCGTCGAGATAATCCTCGAATTCTTCTTCGTCCATACGGGCTCCGGATACTGTAATGTCCCCGCCGACGGTTAGAGCGCGGCGGCGGACTGTGTACTATAGCAGAAAAGATCCGCCCGTTGCATCAAGCTTTGCTCTTAGGCTCCTTTCAGTTTATCCGCACCGTTGCCGCCGGGCAATGCCCAAGACGCGTTCTCATGAAAATAGCCCCCTCTTTGCTCTTTGCTCTTTGCCTCCTGCCTCCTGGCTCGCAACTCCTAACTCCCGCCCCCTCGCGGATCGGTGCGGCGGATGATGAGACTGACGTTCTTTTTGTTGAATCCTTTGTAGCCTTCACCTCTCTCGATATTTTCCAGATGGCTCCCGACGGCTCCCTTTTCAAGGAACCTGTCTGCCTGCTGCCGGCTGATGAGCTTTTCGGCAACGAGTTTCGCGATCCTCTGCGGGTCGACCTCCCAGCGCTCGGCGACGCTGAAGGCCTGCTTCAGATAGGGGAAGTTGCTGAAGGGCTCCATGTACGGGACGCCGTGCCGAGCCAGATCCTCCATGAGACGTTCGAACCGAAACTGAGCGGCGAGATGGTGCATGCCGGCGCCGAGGATCGAATCGCCGTGCAGGGCGCACCACAGCCCGACCGTCCCGAGATCCTCCCGCTCCGGGAGCGCCTCGCTGGAGAAATCGGCTTCGATCTCTTCGGGCGCCAGATCGACATCGAGAAAAAGAGTCAGGCCGGCCGTGGCGTTTTCCATGAGCTGAGCCCCCCAGCCCGCCTCGTCTCCGGCATAGAAGCGTTCGCGCCGGTGAAAACCGAGGCGGCGAAAAAGCTCCACGAGCCGGGCAAAATTGCGTCGCGACGAGCGAAAGGTGTGATGGTCCTGGTTCCCCCATCCGAGCCCAAGGGCGTCCTGTCGCCCTTTCTGCACTCTGGCCGCGTAATTGCGCGAAAGCCAGTAGACGCGTTCGGCCTGACAGACGATATGGGCCGCCGGGTCGGCTCCGAGCTTTGCGACCAGGCGCTCGACCAGACGCTCTGCCTCCTGCAGAGACTCCTCCTCGTCCCCCCTGGGCCGCCCCTGCCAGAGCTCCAGCGCCTCGAAGTAGTCGTGCAGATAGCCTGGAGGCGGAGACGTCGGATCGAACCCACCGCTTCCGCGTCGCTCCACCACCAGGAAGGCGACCGCATCCCCCCCATCGACTCGGGCACGGCGGTACGGACTGAGCGGCTCCCCCTCGATCTCGGCGCGACAGTTGTGAATCTGCAGGAAATCGGCGATCGTTTCCACCCGCAGGGCGAGGCCCGTCTGCGAACCTGCCACCACGACGGCCGGCAACTGCGCCCCCGGGTGGCGCCAGACCTCAAGGTCGCCCTGCTGCCGCTCGAAGCCGGAAGCGCTCAGGGCATCGAGGCGCCCCGTCGATTCGGGCAAGAGCAGATGATCGACCCAGTCGAGGAGACGGCCGCTCGTCTGTTCGCCGATCTTCTGCTCGAGCCGCGCCAGAACGGCGCTTTCTTTCACCAGATGATCGAGAATCCGAAGACAGAGCTTCTCGGCCCCAGGGTGCCGTTGCCAGTCGAACGCCAAGTTGCTCATACGGGACCTCCCTGTTTACCCTTCATGCGACGCCGCTCGGACGCCGGCCGGACGACACTGATTTGCCCGCGCAGATCTCAAGAGAAACAATGCCTCCAAGCAGTTTCTCCTCACTCATAACTCCTCACTCCTCACGTATTTCAGGTTTTAATAAGGGTGACATAAAAGCGCTCTGCCGCAAGCCGCCGTCAAAACCAGAAGACCGGAAATGTTATAATTATGAGAGAGTAGAAAAAGGAGGATCGCCATGAGACACAACGTTTGTTCCCCTGTGGAAAGAACATTCCGGGTCATCATCGGTATCGTTCTGCTTTCGCTGCTGTTCCTGCTGCAGGCGCCGTACAGCTACTTCGGATGGCTCGGACTTGTCCCGATCGCGACGGCCATTTTCCGCTACTGCCCGATCAGTCACATGATGAAGATCGACACCTGCACCATGCGTCACAGAATGCAGTGACGCTGCAACGAAAAGGAAGGGGGCCGCACGCGGCCCCCTTCCCGTTTTCTCTCTTTCTCTCTATCCTGAATCCGTGAGTAATATTTTTCTCCTCACTCCTGACTCCCAACTCCCCACGGATTCAGATCTTAACCAATCTTCACTTGTGTTCGTGTTCCTTCACCGTACAGGAACTCCAGTTGCGCCTCTGCGTGATCCGCGCCCGCTCGTGACGCTCTGCAAGAACGTTCAGGAATTTTCCCGCATCATAGAGGCTGCTGAAGCAGATCCCTTCGATGCAGACCTCTTTTTCTCCACACCGCCTCTTGATCATGAGAACCGTACCCTTCCTTTTTCGGTGATGATTTCAATGATACCAGATCTGATGCACTGCCACCAAGTGACCGGAAGTTTCATCGATCTGTCGGCTCCTTTTCCATATGCTTTCCATCTTCTGGCCGATGTTTCTCCCAGAATCGCGCCAGAAGAACGGTCAATGCAACGGCGATGAAGATCCGCACCCCCAGGATGATCCAGCCGTTGGCGCCCAGAACGACGAAGACGAGCGTATCTTCAACAACGGCATGGCAGGTGGCGAGAAACAGTCCCATCAGGAAGAGCTCGCGCCGGGGGAGGCGCTTCTCCTGGGCGACGCGGATCATGATCCCGGCGCCGTAGGCGATCCCAAGAAAAATGCCGGTGAAAAGGGGGACGGCCGCGTCGCGTGAGAGCCCCATGCCGTGCATGAGGGGGTCGAAGGCCCTGCCCGCTCGGCGAAAAACGGGGAGGTAGCGCAGGACCTCGAAAACGGTCACCAGAGGAACGATGATGAGCAGGAGCTTGAGCGAGAGAGTGAGCCCCCCGGCCAGGGCCGAAACAAAGGCGTCCATTTCACCCTCCGAGAAGTCGATGTGCCGCTTCAAGCATCAATCCGGCGACAACGGCGATGACGAGACGGCAGAGGGTGAGAAACCCGCCGCGGGTTCCGATGCTGCCGAGAACGCCCCATTCCACCACCAGGTTATGGGCGATCCCCATCATCAATCCGCACTGCGTCAACTGCCACGGCGTCAGTTCCAGGGGAGCCAGGATCGCGATGGCGGCATAGATGTTGAGCAGAAAGCCGGCAATGAAGGCAAAGGCGGCCTCTCCCGGCAGGCCGAACAGCCCCATGAAGGGGGCGAAAAGACTGCCGAGAGTGTGGACGGCTGGGGTGTCCTTGACCAGGTCGACGAATATGTAGAGAGGCAGGACGAACTTGATCAGCTTGACCGACGTCTGCATGCCGCTGAAGAAGCCGGTGCGCAGGCGCTCGGGAATAGAGGGGACGGTATTCATACACTACACGAATGAAAACGCAGAAATGCAGGTCAACCGTTTCATTGCACTACAGGATGAATCGACTGGTAGCGCAAGGGCGGAAAGAAAAAATCGTTGGCGGCCTCCTCCAATACCGACAGCTCACGAAGCAGGGGAAGAGATCCGGCATAGATGTTCTCAGCGTACCGTCCCGGCCGGCGATAGATGATGGTGCGGGCCTCTTTCACGCCAGCAAGATTCCGCGCAAGAGCCACGGCATCGTCGAGATAGCCGACATCATCGATAAGGCCGAGTTGAAGGGCGTTTGCGGCTCCGAAGATGCGGGCGCTTCCCACCACTTCAAGTGCATGGGGCGACAGACGGCGATTCTCGGAGACGAGGGCAAGGAAACGCCGGCGCATGTCGTCCGTGATCTCCTGCATGATCGCCATCTCCTCGGCATCTGCCGGGCGCAGGGGAGACCAGAAGTCCTTCATCTCTCCACTCTTGACCGTTTCGGTCTCCACCCCCCATCTGTGCAGCAGGGGCGAGAGGTCTAGCCGCAGCGCAATCACCCCCACTCCTCCGACGACAGAGGTCGGATGGGCCACGATCCGGTCGGCGCTGAGAGCCGCATAGTACCCGCCGGAGAGGGCCTTGTCCATCACGCAGGCGACGATCGGCACATTTTTCTTCTGGCGAAAACGGACGAGTTCGTTGTAGAGGATATCGCTGGCGGTGACGGAGCCTCCGGGAGAGTCGACGCGCACCACCAGCGCCACGACATCCTGATCTTCCAGGGCTTTGTCGAGTTCCTCCCGCAGGCGAGGGATCTGAGGCGGCTCTCTGCTGAAGCGCCCGAGTCCCGTGTGCCCCATCGAGAGAACCCCCGAGATTTCCACGATGACGACCTTGGGCCGGCCTCGACCGTCGACCACCTGTTCGCGCACCTCCTGCGCTCCGGTGGTGATCGGGATCCGCACAAAGACACAGCCCGAGAGAAACACGCCACAGACAAGAAGGATGCACAGACTCGAAATCTTCATCACACCCCGCTGGTGCGCGCGCATAGGCGCACGCAAAAAGGGCCGCCGCTCCCGCAGGAGCGGCGGCCGCCGTTTGATGACGCGGAACCCGAGGTGCGGCGGCCTCAGCCGAGGTTCGCCTCGACGAAATCCCAGTTGATGAGATTGTCCACGAAAGCGCTCAGAAAATCGACGCGGCGATTCTGGTAGTCAAGATAGTAGGCGTGCTCCCAGACATCGGCCACGAGCAGAGGCTTCTTGTTGTGGTGAAGAGGGTTTTCGGCGTTGGGCGTCTTCATCACCTCGAGTTTGCCGCCATTGTCGACGAGCCAGACCCAGCCGCTGCCGAACTGCCCGACGCCGCCGGCCTTGAACGCCTCAACGAACTTCTCGTAGCTTCCGAAATCGGCGGCGATGCGCTCGGCGACCTTCCCCGCGGGTTTTCCGCCGCCCCCCTTTTTCATACAGTTCCAGAAAAAGGTGTGGTTCCAGACCTGGGCCACGTTGTTGAACAGAGCCGCCTTCGAAGAGTCGCCGGCGATCTTCCGGATTACGGTCTCGATATCCTCGTTCTCCAGGCCGGTCCCCTGCAGAAGCTCGTTCCCCTTGTCGACATACGCCTTGTGGTGTTTTCCGTGGTGGAACTCGAGAGTGCGAGCGCTGATGTGGGGTTCGAGGGCGCTCTTGTCATAGGGGAGTTCGGGAAGCTGCATCATGGATCTGTCCTCCTTTTAGATATGCTGGTTTGCAAGTGATGGTCCAGTGAAAGACTGATTACCGCGGTAAAAAACCGCTATTCGCTACGTTGACTTCAATCAGGCGCCATCCCCTTTTCGGCGAGTTCGCGCAGAGCCGCCGGCGCCTTGCCCAGCCCCTCGAGCCCCATCCCCCGAAGGACATAGGGATCTTTCGTGAACTGGACGTCGTCGTACTGAACGACCTGGATATGGTTCCCCCAGGGGTCGAGAAAATCGAGTCCATGGCCGGGGAGAATGCGGACGTTGAGGCGCTCAACCGTCTTGCGCAGAGCCTCTCGATCGTCGACCACCAGTCCGAAATGGCGGGCCTGATCGGGGGGCTGGGTGCGTCCCTCGGTGAGGTTGAGGAACTGGTCGCCGATGTCGATGAAGGCCATGCGCTCGTGACGACCGCGCAGCTTGAGTTCGAAGAGCTCTCCGTAGAACTCCAGGGCGGCATCGAGATCGCCGACCTCGAGAGCCACATGGTTGATGCCCACGGCGCGGGCTTTTTCGCGATCTGCCATGGCGCTTCCTTCAGCCTTGCCGGCTGCTTGTCAATGGTCGCGGTAGCCGAGAACCACCAACACGCAACTGCCATCGGCGATGACGTTGAGCCCCGCCCGGCGCGCCCGCTCCACCGCAGCCGGACTTTCGGCCCCGGGCTGCATCCAGAGATTGCGGATCCCCTTGGCGATCGCCGCATCGACGACCTTCTCCGTGACCTGCGGGGGGGTGATGATGGAGAGGCTCAACACCTCGGGGGGGAGTTGCGAAACGTCTGCAACAACATCGAGTCCCTCGATCTGTTTCTCGACCGGATTCACCGGTACAGCACGCCGGCCGTTCTGAAGATAGCAGCGAAGGACCTTGTTTCCGTATTTTTCAGGCTTGGAAGAAGCTCCAACCACCCCGAAGACGGACTCCTGGAGAAACGTCTCGATCTGATCCTGAACCTTCATGAAAATCCCTCGGTTAAAGTCTCAGCTAAGGATAGCGGATTTTTTCAATTTGGCAATGCGGACAAAAAAGGTTCTCATTGGCTCCCAACTCCCGACTTGACTTCCCCCGACCCCCTTCCCCATAATGACCCGTCATGAAGGATGTATTTATTGCCGACGCCCACCTGCGCCACCCGGACGATGAGAACTACCGGCGGCTGATGGCCTTTCTTTCGGAAGAGAGGGGGCGCATTCGGACCCTGTACCTGCTGGGAGATATTTTCGAATTCTGGGTCGGCTACCGCCACGTCGCCTTCTCGGCATACGTTCCGGTGCTCGAGGAGTTGCGCCGGGTGCGCCAGAGCGGGACGGAAATCGTCTACGTGGAGGGGAACCACGATTTTCACATGGGTCCCTATTTCGCCGAGACGCTGGACTGCCGCATCCTGCCCGACGGCGGCTCCATCGATCTGGACGGAACTCCTGCCTTCGTCTCCCACGGCGATCTGGTCAATCCGCACGACCGCGGGTACCGCCTGTGGCGGGGCGTACTGCGCAGCCGCATCCTGCAGAAGATGATCGGGGTCTTTCCTCCCGACTGGATCTGGGGGATCGCCGCCTGGGCGGGGCGGCAGAGCGGAAAAAAACATGCCGCCAAGCAGGCGCGCTGGATTCCCCGCGAGATGCTCCGCTCCCATGCCGCCCGGCGCTTCGCCGAGGGGTTCGAGGCGGTCGTCACGGGGCACTTCCACTCCCCCCTCCTGGAGCGAAGCGACGGAAAGACCCTCGTCTCTCTCGGCGACTGGCTCCACCAGTACTCCTACGCCGTGTGGGATGGGGGGCAGTTCACCCTGCGCACCTATCCGGGCGCAAAAAGCGAGAAGCGCCAGACGGGCTGAGCCTCAGCCCTGAACGAGTTTTCCCCCCTTTACGGCGAGATCCTTCAGCGTCACCCCCTCCAGGCACTTGCGCTCGGCCCCGGCCAGCGCATCCTCCAACTCCCGCACCCGCTTCCACTCGATCAGCGTGTCGTGCCCCGCATCGGCCCCCTGTCCGCGAATATCGGTGAGCAGAGTGAAGACTTGCACCGTCTCCGGGGCGCGCGCCGGCTGGTAGCACAGGTTCTCCTCCTCGTCCTGGGCACGGACGAGATACCCGAGGGCGACGAGATCGTCGGCGATCCGTCGGCCGAGTTTGGGGGGAAGGTGCAGCTCTTCGGCGATTTTCTCCATGGTCCAGGGACCGTCTCCCCTGTAGAAGATCTCGGTGATCTTCATCATGAGGGTGAGAGCGATCATTTCCTGGCTCATCGCGCTGACCTTCTCCTCGAGGATCTCCCGGCGGATGCTGTTCTGGTTTTGCCAGACGAAGGCCAACTCGGCGCCGAGCAGAACGATGACCCACGAGATGTAGATCCAGATCATCAGGATCGGAAGGGCGGCCAGCGTTCCGTAGATGGCGTTGTATCGCGCCATGCCGACCTGCGAAGTGACGTATCCCCACTGGGCGAGCTGCCAGAGAGTGCCGCCGAAGATGCCGCCCAGAAGCGCGGCCTGCCAGCGGACCTTGTGATTGGGCATGAAGATGTAGATGAAGGTGAAGACGGCCCACATCAGAAAATAAGGCAGGACGTGGAAGAGAAAAAGGATCATCTGGCCGACGAAGGCCATCTCGAGCACCGCCTGAACGAAAGCCTGGCTGCGCAGCGTGCCCGTCATGGAAACGGCGATGAAGATGAAGACGGGGCCGAGCAGAAGAACGGACGTGTAGTCGGCGAAACGACGAAAGACCGAACGGCTCTCCCCGGTGGCCCACAGGGCGTTGAGGCTCCCTTCGATATTGGACATGAGGGCCCAGGACGTCACAATCAGCGACAGCAGACCGATCGCTCCGAGCTGACCGAAGTTCGTCCGGTTCATGTAATCGAGAATGGTCGTGACGACTTCTTCGCCTGCAGCCGTCACACGCTCGAGAATGAGCGGCGCCAGGGTGTTCTGCACCCCCAGCCCCGAGAGGACGGAGAAGGCCAGAGCCAGAAGGGGCACAAGGGCGAGCAGGGTTGCGAAAGTCAGGGCTGAGGCGCGCACCATGCAGTTGTCGGCAATGAACTCGCGCACCACCAGAATGCTGAACTGGACAGTTTTCAGCGTCCCCCGTTTCCACCAGGGGAGCGGGTTCCAGTCGATCTTCCACATGTCGCGCCGAAAAAATTGTTCGGCGCTGCTGATCTTTTCCCTCAACCAGGCCATCGTCTCGAAACTCCGGAAAGAGAAACCTCCAGAAAAAAAAGCCCACTCCAGTGAGTGGGCTTTCTGCGGTGCGAAGGAGTCTCACTGCGGTTTTGTGATCTCTTCCTCGTAGGCTTCCTGCCCCGCCTCCGCGGCCGCAACGACCGCCTCCTTTCTTTCCCGGTACGCCTCCTTGCCGGCCTCGGCGGCGGCGTAGACGGCGTTCTTGCGCTCCTCGTACATCGTTCTGCTCTCCTCGATGGCCTTCCGGATGCGCGCTTCGGCCTCATCTGTGGCCTCCTGCACCTTTTCCCGGATATCGTCGGCCATCTTGCGCAGTTGATTGCGGCTCTCCTCCCCTGAGCGAGGAGCGTACAGATAGGCGAGACCCGCGCCGATGGCGGCCCCCATGACGAATGTCAGAAACGAGCTGCTTCCTTTTTCTTCAGCCATTTTCTCTACCTCCTTTTTTCGATTTGGACAGTTCCTTGGCAACGGCTTTTTTTGCGGCACGCATCCCGAGCCACGTCCCCATGGAGCGGCCGACGATCTGGCCTATCCCCGAATTCATGGCCGCGGTGAAGTTGTGGATCATTTCGCCCGTCTGTTCCAGCGAATCGAAGATCGGTCGCACCTTTTTCAAATCCTTCTCCGTCTCGTCCGAGATCACCTTGGCCCTCTCGGTGATCTCGCGCAGATCGCGCAGGATGGGGAGCATCTCGCGCTGGGCGGTGCTGACGAGTTCGTCGACCTTCTGCGCCGTCTGCCGAAGCTGCAGCATCAGGGGGATGAGAAAGAGGGCGATGAGGACAAAGACAATGGTAGCGATAAGCGCCAGGACTTCAACATTCATTCCATATCTCCTGGAAGGCGGTTTTCAGAGCCAATATTAATTAGAACATAAAGCCGCATCTTTTCAATCCCAAACTTCACCTATGTTGAAGTGAGATCAAAAGGTTGCATCAGAATTCGTCTTCTGCAAGAAGGAGGCTTCGGGCAATGCTGAGGCGATTCGACGGGCTCTTTCTGCCGGTCTCGGCGAGAAAGACCCCCTCGACGGCGGCCAGAGCCGTATTCAGACGCTCCAGGTCGATGAGCGCCCCGGAAGGGATAACGCTTTTCCCTCGGAAATTCTCAGGGCAGAAATCGACCCGTTTCTCCTCACGGGACAGGAGCAAAGGGAGCCCGTGGGTGCGGCAGATCAGGGGACGGGCGTCATAGAGGGCGCAAAGACCCCCTTCCAGAAGGGGGCAGGGGCCGTCGGCGGAAGCGTTGCGCGCCCGGGTGCGCAACGCTTCTCTGCGATCGGCAGGGAGGCGCGCCGCAGCGCGGGCGAGGGCCAACCCCTCGACCCGAAAGAGCGTGAGATGCCTGCAGCAGGCATCGCACCCCGGGCCGCAGGCGAGGTCCTCCCGGCACGCCTGCTCTATCGTGCGGCACAGCTCGTCGACGCGCTGCAGCAGCGCGTTGTAGTTGCGTAGAATGTCCAAAAGCGCGTGCTCCGTTTACTCGACCTCACCCGTCTCCGTCACTTGACGCACCGGGAGCCCGAGTTCCTTCGGATCGCCGTCCAGGGCCGGGATGTCGCCCACCAGGACGATCTTCGCCCGGTCGAGATCGAGATGGTCGCGGGCAACCCTCTGCACATCCTCGACAGTGACTGAGGCCACCTTGTCGCGGTACGTCTGAAGGAAATCTTCCGGATAATCGTAGAAGTCGAGGCGCATCTGCTGGGTGACGACCTCGTGCGTGTTGGTGAAACCGAAGATGAACGAGTTGACCAGGCTCTCCCGGGCAAGGTTCAGCTCGGCCCTGGAGACGGGCTCGTTCTGCATTCCGGCGATGATCTCGCGCATCAGGTTGACGGCGAACAGGGTGCTGTCGCTCTTGGTCTCGGTGCCGGCGATGAAGGGGCCGGGCAGCCGCCGTCCGATCTGGTAGAAGGAGTAGACCGAATAGGCGAGCCCCCGGTTGGAGCGGATTTCCCGCATCAGGCGCGAGTTGAAGCTTCCGCCTCCGAGGATGTAGTTCATCACCCGCACCGCGTGCAGGTCGGGGTCGTCCTTGTCGATGCCGAGATCCCCGAGAAGGATCGTCGTCTGGGGGATGTTTTTCGGCGCCGTCAGCACCATTGCCTCGCGGTTCGGCTCAACCGGAGGGATCTCAGGCCTGACGAAACCGGCCGGCGCCCAGTCGCCCAAGTGGCGGTTCAGCAGCGCGAGGACCTCCTGCCGGTCGAAGTCGCCCGAAATGGCGATCCAGAGGTTGTCCGGATGGAAGAATCTCTGGTGGAAGGCGGCAAGGTCCTCCCGGGTGACGGCGTTCACCGTCTCTTCGGTCGGCGTGCGACCCAGGGGATGATCGCCGTAGATCGCCCGCATCAGGGCGCGCGAGGCGACGGAATTGGGCTGATCGTCCTGCCGGCGGATATTTTCGATCGACTGCTTGCGCGCCAGCGCCAGGCGCCCGGGATCGAGCGCCGGTTCGCGGAGAATGGCCGAAAGGATCGCCATCCCCTCCTCCAGGTCCTGGCTGCGCAATGAGAGTCCGAAGCTTGTGGCGTAGGCGTCAGAGGAGACGGAAAAGTTCGCCGCCATCGTCTCCAGCGCCTCGTCGACCTCCATCGGCGAGAGTGCGCCCGCCCCTCCGGTACGCAGCAATGTGGCGAAGAGACTTTCGAGCCCTGTCTTGTCGTGCGGGACGTAGACCGCCCCCCCCTCGAGCATGACGCTCACCTCCACCAGCGGAAGCTCCTGGTCTTCGCGCAGATAGAGCCGGATGCCGTTGGGCAAATCGACCCGGTCGACGGGAGGAATCTCGAACTCGAGCGGCTCGAAGCTCAGCCCCGCGATGGGAGAGGAGCGCCGAGGCTCCTCGGACGCGAAAGCGGCGTCAGGCGCCGCAAGGGCGGAGATGGTCCAGACCAGCAGCAGAAGCCACAGCAGGGGCCGGGTGCGCAGAAGCGTTCTCATCGCTCACCTCCCACCGCCGAGCGGCTCATTTCGAGCTCCGGGGCCGGAGCGCTGCGGTGTCCCTGCTGCACCATGACGCTCCCCTCCTCGCGGCTCACCGTCGTGATGGTGCGGTTCTCGGGGCGGAAATACCGCCGGGCGGTCCTCATGATGTCCTCGGCAGTGAACTCGGCGATGCGCTCGTCGTAATCGACGAGATAGCGCCAGTCGCCGGCCACCGTCTGGTAGTAGGTCAGCATGCGGGCAAGGCCGTTGTTCTCCCTTAGCATGCGCAGATGATCGGTCTGCAGCCGGTTGCGGGCTCTTTGCAGTTCCTCCTCCGAGACCGGCTCCCGCATCAGCCGGTCGAGTTCGGCGAAGATCGCCTCCTCGACCTCGGCGACGGTGTGAGGATGACGGGGGACCGCCGTAATGACGAAGAGGTTCGAGTATCTCGCCCCCGGAGCGCCGTAGGCGCTCACCGAAGTGGCCACCGCCTTGTCGACGACGAGCGACTGGAACAGGCGGCTGGTGCGCCCGTTGGTCAGAACGAGATTGATCAGGTCGAAGGCGTAATCGTCGGCATGGGGGAGCGTCGGCTTGCGAAACGAGATGGCGAGGCGCGGCTCGGCGTCGAACTGGATCGAAACGCGCCGCTCCCCTCTTTGCGGGGGCTCCACCGCACGCACCGGCGGCATGGGAGTCCCGGAGTCCATGTCGCCGAAGTATCTCTGCACCAGCTTCACTGCGTCGTCGAAACGCACATCCCCCACCAGGGCGATGGTCATGTTCGCGGGGGCATAATAGGCGTCGAAGAACTGACGCGTCTGCTCGAGGGTAAGATTCTCGATATCGCTCATCCACCCGATGATCGGGTTGCGGTACGGGTGCATCAGGAAGGAGTTGGCCATCATGTTCTCGTAGAGAAGCCCTCCGGGATTCGTCTCATAGGCGCGGCGACGCTCTTCCTTGACGACTTCGCGTTCGGTGTAGAACTCGCGAAAGACCGCATTCTTCAGGCGGTCCGACTCGATGGCCGCCCACAGCTCCAGCTTGTTGGACGGCAGCGAGATGAGATAGCTGGTCAGATCCTTGCTGGTGAAGGCGTTGAAGCCGACGCCGCCGTGCTCGGCGTAGATGCTCGAGAACTCGTCCTTGACGACGTACTTCTGCTGTTCGGCCTGAAGAGCGTCGAGGCGGCGGCTGAGTTCGGCGATCACCTTCGGATCGGCGTCGGGCCTGCCGCGCAGATCGTCCAGGCGGGCGCCGACCCGCTCGATCTCTTCCTGGATCGGCCGCTCCTTCTCCCAGTCGCTGGTGCCGATGGAGGTCGTCCCCTTGAAGAGCATGTGCTCGAGCAGATGGGCGATGCCGCGCGTCTCGCTCGTCTCGTCGACGGAGCCGACCTTCAGGGTGATATAGGCGGTCACGGTAGGCGTATCGTGGCGCTCGACGACCAGCAGTTTCAGGCCGTTGTCGAAATCGTGCTCGCGGACCTTCTCCTCGAGACGCTGAGCCGCCGCCGGATACGCGCTTAGCAGCAGCAGGACGAGGCTGAGAAGCCACGCCCGCCGGAGTTGAAACATCATATCTGGAATCTCCTTGATACGGTGAACGAGGTCGATCCTCCGAAAGCTTCGGAAGACCTGCACAGAAAAGAGACAGAGAAAACGACACGCTGCGCCGTCCTCTCCGGACCTGGTGGTGCGGTCGAATTATACCCCAATCCGTCCGCGAGATGGAACCCGCCCCCCGGAAGAAACGGATGGGCATCCGCGGGAATGCGGACCAGGGAAAGTTGCGCAGATTCTCTTACTCGAATAATTTACCAGAAAAATGCGATCTCCCAATGAGGATGCCGCCGAAATCGGCCGGAACAGAAGCAAACGTTCATGCAACCCTCCCCTGTCCTGCCGAAAAGATCGTGGGTCAAGATCAGCCAGATCCGCACTCTCGCCGTGGAGCGCATAGGGGGCATCATTGCCGATGCGACCCCCGAGGAGTTGGTACAGCCCCCGCGCAGGGGGCGACTCCCACTGGA
Organism: Desulfuromonadales bacterium; assembly: GCA_029289095.1. Taxonomy (GTDB): domain Bacteria; phylum Desulfobacterota; class Desulfuromonadia; order Desulfuromonadales; family JACZKF01; genus JARFUG01. The sequence continues at coordinate 382 of JARFUG010000027.1, read as the reverse complement.
CCAATCAAAACCAGCTCTGCGGAGTTTCAATCCACGCCCCCGCGCAGGGGGCGACATGTCCGTACAGATCCCCACATCCACCACCGCAGAGTTTCAATCCACGCCCCCGCGCAGGGGGCGACGCGCCAGGAGGTCGGCGACCTGGCGCAGCAGGTTGTTTCAATCCACGCCCCCGCGCAGGGGGCGACCCAGTACACTGTGAAGCTGGCCGAGCTCTTCGAGTTTCAATCCACGCCCCCGCGCAGGGGGCGACCTTATCGCAACCGTAATATCTACTACTGCAACATGGTTTCAATCCACGCCCCCGCGCAGGGGGCGACGTTTACAAGGGTCTGACAATGATCATCATCCACGTTTCAATCCACGCCCCCGCGCAGGGGGC
>JARFUG010000119.1:2517-6785 GCA_029289095.1 Desulfuromonadales bacterium | reverse complement strand
AGTTCGTCGAGGAGCTCTCCGAGCGCGTCGCCGGGACGCTGGTAGTCGATGAGGCGTACGTCGACTTCGCCGACGAGAACTCCCTCGACCTGGTGAAATCGCGCGAGAACGTCGTCGTCACCCGCACCTTTTCCAAGAGCTATTCGCTGGCGGGGATGCGCCTGGGCCTCGCCGTGGCGCGCCCGGAGGTCGCCGCCGCCCTCAACAAGATCCGCGACCATTACAACCTCGATCGCCTGGCCCAGACGGCCGCCGCTGCCGCCCTCGAGGATCAGGACTATCTGCTCAGGTGCGTCGGCCAGATCCGCGAGACGCGGGAATGGTTCAGCCTGGAGTTGCGTCTGCTCGGCTGGGAGGTGATTCCCTCCCACGGCAACTACCTCTTTGCGAGCCCGCCGGACCGAAACGGAAGGAAAGCCTACGAGCACCTCTACGCTCGCAAAATCCTGGTGCGGCACTTCTCCGACCCCGCTCTCTCCCACGGCCTGCGCATCACCGTCGGGACGCCCGAGGAGATGGAGAAGACGCTGGGGGCGCTTCGGGAGATGTGAATAACGAAGCGATTTACCGCCCGCTCGCGTTGCTCGCTCGAGCACGCGGAGGACGCGGAGAAAACCTTACTTGATCAACCGCGAATACACGCCAGATTACGCAGGGTAAAGCCGAGTCAAATGGCAATTTGCTCTTGATCGTCGCATCTGCGGATATTCGTCTAATTTTTTTGCTCTCAAGGTTTTCTCCGCGATCTCCGCGCCCTCCGCGGTTAAAAAAGGTTTCTTTGATTTTGACCGATCTCGATCCTACGCTAGTTTCAGAGCAACTCCTCGCCTGGTACGACAAAGCCGGGCGCAGCCTGCCGTGGCGCGGCACGAGCGACCCGTACAGGATCTGGCTCTCGGAGATCATGCTCCAGCAGACGGGGGTGGCGGCGGTGATCCCCTATTACGAACGTTTTCTTACCCGCTTTCCCGATACGGCCGCCCTGGCCTCAGCTTCAGTGGAGGAGGTGGTGGAGCTGTGGGCGGGGCTCGGGTATTATTCGCGGGCCCGCAACCTGCACAAGGCAGCCGTTGCGCTGATGGAGGAACACGGCGGCGCCTTCCCCGCCACCGTCGCGGGACTGCAGGCGCTCCCGGGAGTGGGGCGCAGCACCGCGGGCGCCGTCGCCGCCATCGCCTTCGGTGTGAGGGCGCCGATCCTCGACGGCAACGTGCGGCGGGTTCTTGCCCGCCTCTTCGCCCTGCGGGAGGATCCGCGCTCTTCAGCATCTGAAAAAAAGCTCTGGATCTGGGCCGAAACCCTCACTCCCGCCGTGCGCCCGGGCGATTACGCACAGGCGATCATGGATCTGGGGGCGACACTCTGCACTCCGCGCACCCCGGGGTGCGAACGCTGTCCGCTGGAGGCGCTCTGCCGCGCCCGAGGGCTGGGGCTAGAGAGGGAGATTCCCGTAAAGCAGATGAAAAACAAAGTGCCGACCGTCCTGCAGGTCGCCCTCCTCATAGGTCGGGATGGCAGGCTCCTTGTGCGCCGCCGTCCCCTGGAAGGGATGCTTGGAGGGTTGTGGGAATTCCCCTCCGGGGTCGTTCCTGAAGGGAGAACCCCGGTGCAGACAGCCTCCGCCCTGGGGCGGGACTTCGGCGCCGGAGAGCTCGTGCCGGCGGGGGGCGTCGTCCACGCTTACAGCCATTTCAGGCTCGATCTGCACCTTTTCCGCGCCGAGGTGAAGGAGACGACGCGCATCGCCGAAGAAGGAGAGAGCCGCTGGCTCACCCCCGCCGAGCTCTCCGACTGGCCTCTGCACGGCGCGCACAAAAAGGCGCTGCCGCTGCTGTGAAATGCAGGCTCCAGGAATCAGGTATCAGGAATCCGGCAATCTTAAACCTGTGACCTGAAACCTGACACCTGAAACCTGCTACCTGATACTGCTTTAGGAGATTTCATGCCCGTTCCGATCCTCACCACCACCGCCGAAGTCGAGAGGCTCGCACAGGAACTCGCCCGCGAGTCGGCCATCGCCGTCGACCTTGAAGCCGATTCCATGCACTGCTACAAGGAAAAGGTCTGCCTTCTGCAGTTCTCCTCCCCGAACGCGACCTGGCTCGTCGACCCCCTTGCGGGGGCCGATCTCTCCACCCTGAAGCCGGTCCTCGCCGATCCCGGCATCCGCAAGATTTTTCATGCCGCAGATTATGACATCCGCTGCCTTCATCGCGATTTCGGGTTCGAAATCCGCGGGCTTTTCGACACAATGGTCAGCTCCCAGTTCGTGGGCGAAGAGAGGATCGGGCTTGCGGATCTGCTCGGGAAGTACTTCGGCGTGGAGCTCGACAAGAAGTACCAGAGGGCCGACTGGGCTGTTCGCCCCTTGAGCGAAGGGATGATCCGCTACGCCGCCGAGGACACCCGGCATCTGCACCGGCTCTGCGCCATACTGGAAGGGAAGCTCGCAGAAAAGGGGCGCCTCGAATGGGTGGCCGAGGAGTTCGAAATTCTGGAGGGAGCGCGTTTCCAGGAGCAGGACGGGGCGATGTTTTTGAGGACCAAGGGAGCCTCGGCTCTCGATCGCCGTTCTCTCGCCGTCCTGGAGGAGCTTCTGCAGTGGCGCGACCGTGAAGCGCAGCGGCGCGATTCGCCCCCCTTCAAGGTGGTGGGGAACAAGCCCCTGCTGGAGATCGCCAGCACCAAGCCCCGGGCTCTCCAGGGGCTTGTGGGGATCGAGGGGATCTCCCCCCGACTCGTCGAGCGCTACGGTCGCGATCTCCTCGGAGCCGTCGAAGCCGGAATGTCCATTTCCGAACAGGATCTCCCCTCCTTTCCCCCTCGAGAGCGGCGGATGCGCGACCCCGAAGCGGACAAGCGTCTTTCCCGGCTGAAGGAATGGCGCACGGCAAAGGCCGCTGAACTGGAGATGGACCCCGGCATTATCGTCAACAACGCCGTCCTGGAGGAGGTCGCACGCCGCCTCCCTGGAAGCGTCGCCGAACTCGACGAAGTCGCCGGCATGAAGAAATGGCAGCGCCGTGTCCTTGGAGCCGGGATGATCAAGGCGCTCAAAGGCAAAAGCTGAAGAGAATTCTGGAAGAGCTTTTCATTTTCAGGCCGTTGCGCGACAATAGGAATATGAAAAAGCTCCATACCTTTCAGTTGCACGAACGCGCACAGGCGGCGATGGTTCGCGACATGCTCGAAGAAGAGGGAATCTCCTGTCTCCTTCGCAACGATCAGCTCTTCGGTGCGATGGGGGAGATCCCTCTGGTCGAATGTTTCCCCGAGCTGTGGGTGGTTGACGACGAAGTCTATCCGAGGGCGAGCCTGCTCCTGAAGGGGCTTCTTCGCTCGGATGATGCCGCGGAAGGATGGATCTGCCGCTGCGGCGAAGAGTTGGAGGGGCAGTTCGGAGCATGCTGGCGCTGTGGATCTCACAGACGGACACCCTGATATCTCAGCTCCATTTTCTTTCTTGCACTTGTCCCACAGATGGTATATAGTTCCCCTCTTCACAGACGCCCGGCGACAATCCCGGGACGCATCGTTCACCAGCCCCCTCTCTGCTTCAGAATCTTCTGAACACAGGCAGTTCATCAAGGTTGGCGACGATAGATCAACGCCGATCTGATTGTACTTGCCGCTCTCCTTTGCGGGGACATCCGTTTGTCCTCCCGGCCGTATGTTCACGTCTGCCTATTTTTGTCCGCAACAAGCGGCTTCGAACCGCCGCGGGGATCTGTGTCCTGCGAGTCCGGGTTCGGCCATTTGAGGTGGATTGCGGAGCTTTCCATGTCTTTTTCCGATCTTCAAATCGCCCCTCAGATTCTCAGGGCTCTGAACGAATGCGGCTACACGACGCCGACACCGGTCCAGGCCCAGGCGATTCCGGAGGCCCTCGCCGGCCGCGACATCCTCGCCAGCGCCCAGACCGGCACGGGGAAGACGGCCGCCTTTCTCCTGCCGTCGATGCAGCGCCTTCTGACACCGGTGCGCAACCCTAAAGGGGCGCCCCGCATTCTCGTGTTGACCCCGACCCGGGAACTGGCCCAGCAGATCAACGAGTGCGCCTTTTCCTACGGCAAGTATCTGCGGATGCGCAGCGCGCTGATTCTGGGGGGGATGCCGTACCGCGACCAGTTCCGCGACCTCTCGCGTCCCATCGACATCGTCGTGGGGACCCCCGGTCGTCTTGTCGATCACCTCGAGCGCGGCAGCCTCGATCTTTCGCGGGTCGAGGTTCTCGTCCTCGATGAAGCCGATCGCATGCTCGATATGGG
>JARFUG010000119.1:0-2417 GCA_029289095.1 Desulfuromonadales bacterium | reverse complement strand
GAGCGCTACATCGGCAAAGCGGTTCCAAAGCACATTGTTCCGGGAATGGAGCCGAGCGTCACTCTGGATACCCGCCCGCAAGGGCGACGTCCCGACCCGCGCCGCGAAGGGAAAAGCCGCAGGCCTTTCGGCGGAAATGCATCCCGGTTCGGGAGACGCACGGCGCAGCGCTAGGCGCGTGTGTACGGAAGAAAAACAGGCTGCTCGAATCGATTTCGAGCAGCCTGTTTTTTTTTGAGGCAGGGGCCGCGTCAGATCAGACCGATCGGACGCGGCCTGATGCCTTCAACCGCCTTCAGCCGAACGCGGCAGCGCCAGCGTCAGCAAAAATATGGCCGTGGCGGCGATGACGATGGAGGGGCCGGCCGGGGTGTCGTAATAGAGCGAGAGGGCGAGTCCCGCGCCGACGGCGATCCCCCCCAGCACGCTCGCCCACAGGGCCATCGCCTCGGGCGATCGCGCGAGGCGGCGCGCCGCGGCGGCGGGGATGATCAGAAGGGCGGTGACGAGAATCAGCCCGACGATCTTCATCAGTATCGCCACCACCAGCGCCAGAAGGGCGGTGAAGAGCCATTTGATGCGGTCGGCGGGAATCCCTTCCACCCGGGCGAGATCCTCGTGCACCGTCAGAGAGAGCAGGGGTTGCCAGATGACCACAAGTGCGATGAGGGCGACGGCGCCGCCGGCGAAGATCCAGACGAGGTCCCCCCGGGTGACGGCGAGGATGTCGCCGAAGAGGTAGGCCATCAGGTCGATGCGCACCCCCTGGAGAAAGACGACGGTGACAAGCCCCAGCGAGAGGGTGCTGTGGGCCAGAATCCCCAGGATCGTGTCTCCCCCCAGCCCCTTTTGTCTCTGCAGGAGAAAAAGAAAGAGGGCGACCGCCTGGCAGACGACGAAGACGGCCACGGTGAGATTCAGTTGGAACAGGAACCCGAGAGCCACCCCCAGAAGGGCCGAATGAGCGAGGGTGTCGCCGAAATAGGCCAGGCGCCGCCAGACGACGAAGGTGCCGAAGGGGCCCGCTACGGCAGCGACTCCGAGTCCCCCCACGAAGGCCCGAATCAGAAAATCTTCCATTGTTTCCTCATCGAGGGTGGCGATGCTGCGTATCGTGGGTGTAGACGGCGAGATTCTGCGCCGCCAACGGCCCGAAGAGCTTGAGATAGGCCGGATCGCGCGAGACGACCGCCGGGGTGCCGGTGCAGCAGATGTGGCGGTTGAGGCAGATGACCCGGTCCGTGGAGGCCATCACGAGATGGAGGTCGTGGGAGACGAGGAGGATGGCGCAGCCGCGCTTGCGGCGGATCTCACTCATGAGCTGAAACAGCTCCATCTGCCCGTGAACGTCGAGCCCCTGTGCCGGTTCGTCGAGCACCAGCAGGTCGGGACGGCGCAGGAGCGCCCGGGCCAGCAGGACGCGTTGCAGCTCTCCGCCGGAGAGCCCCGACAGAGGGCTGTCGATGAGCGCCTGCGCTCCCGTTTCGCTAAGTATTTCAGCGACGTTTTCACCCTTCGAAGAGGCGGCGAGGCTCAGGAAGCGCCGCACCGAAAGAGGAAAAGTGCTGTCGATCTGCAGCCGCTGGGGCATATAGCCGATACGCAGCCCCTCGCGCTTCTTCACCGTTCCCCGCGTGGGAGACAGGAGACCGAGGGCGACGCGCAGCAGCGTCGTCTTACCGGCGCCGTTGGGTCCGATGATGGTGACGATCTCGCCCGCCTGCAGGGTCAGATCGACTCCGTCCAGGATGGTGCGTCCGTTGAAGTGCAAGCAAACTTCGGAAATTCTGAGAAGCTCTTTCTGGTGCACGTCGTTCATCTCGCCCCTTTCCGGCACGAAGCGCAGAGCCCTTGAACTTCGACCGTCTGACGTGTCGGCTCGAACCCGCTTGTGCGTGAGCTGCGGGCGATGGCGTCATCGATGGCGCCGCCATCGAGTTCCGAAAGATTGCGGCACGATTCGCAGATGAGAAAAAGACCGGAATGGGACTCTCCGGGGCGGGTGCAGCCGACGTAGGCGTTGAGCGAAGCCAATCGGTGAATGAGCCCCTGCTCCAGAAGAAATTCAAGAGCGCGGTAGACAGTCGGCGGAGCGGCCTTTCCCGCCTGCTGCAACTGCTCCAGAAGAGCATAGGCCCCAACCGGTTTATGGCTCTCCCAGACGAGCTCCAGCACCCGGCGCCTGAGCTCGGTGAGGCGCACCCCTCGCGCGCGACAGATCTCTTCGGCGCTGTGAAGGGCGTCGCTGATGCAGCCGGCGTGGTCGTGCTCCTCCCAGGGGCGATGCGCCGGGGATTCCATCCTCTTCATATCTCTGCTCCCTTAAGACTTGACAATGTTATAACATAACATATTCTTTTGTCCAGGAGCCAGGAGCCAGGAGCCAGGAGCCAGGAGCCAGGAGCCAGGAGCCAGGA
>JARFUG010000026.1 GCA_029289095.1 Desulfuromonadales bacterium | reverse complement strand
GGAATCGCCACCGCGCTGGCGGTGACCGAGGGGATGTGTTTCTTCGCTTCCTTCAGAAAGGCCTTCACCCCCTCGTAGCCCGCTTCGCCGAACTGCGAGCGGCACAGTCTCTGGTACGTTTGCGCGTCGGGTGCATTGAGAGAGACCGACAGGGAGTCGACCAACCCGGCGAGTTCGGGAAGGATGTTGCGGCCGTGAAGGAGGTTGGCCTGACCGTCGGTGTTGACGCGCACCCGCATCCCTTTTTCCTTCAGCAGTTGACTGACTTCCTTCACCAAATCGAGGCGGATCAGCGGCTCGCCATATCCGCAGAAGACGACCTCTTCGTAGCGGGAGGGATCGCCGATGGCGGAGACGACTTCGGCGGTGGTCGGCTCGTGATCAAGGCACAGGTGGTGCCCCTTGACGGTGAAATCCTTGAACTTCGCGCAGAAAGTGCAGGCGTTGGTGCACCGGTTCGTGATGTTCAGGTAGAGGGAGTTGCGGATGCGGTAGGCGATGCGGGTCGACAGATCGGCCTCGCCGAAACCGAAGAGGGTATGGACGTTCAGGCTCGTGATGCGCGCGACGTCCTCGACGGAAAGGCCTTTGATCTCGGCGATTTTTTCCGCTGTGTAGCGCACGAAGGCCGGTTCATTGCGCTTGCCCCGGAAATTCTGAGGGGCCAGGTACGGGCAGTCCGTCTCAACCAGAATCCTCTCCATCGGAACGCCTTTCACGACCTCGCGCGCCTCTTCGTTTTTCGGATAGGTGATCGTCCCGGGGAAGGAGATATAGAAGCCGAGATCGACGCAAGCTCGCGCCATCGCGAGATTGCCGCTGAAGCAATGCAAAACGCCGCCGACTCTGGAGGCGTTCTCCTCCTTGAGAATCTGCACCGTCTCCTCATGGGCGTCGCGGTCGTGAATGATCAGGGGGAGCCCGACCTCGATCGCCATGCGGATCTGGCGGCGGAAGGCGTCGCGCTGCACGTCTCTGGGCGAGCGGTCGCGGTAGAAGTCGAGGCCGATCTCGCCGACGGCGACGACCTTCTCGTGCGACGCGATGAGGGTCTTGAGCTGCGCGATGGCTTCGTCGTCGGCGGTGAGGGCATCGTGAGGGTGGATGCCGACCGAAGCGTAAACCGATGGGTAGGATTCGGCGATCGCGATATTGTTGCGCGAACTCTCCAGATCGGTTCCGACGGTGAGAATATGAGAAACGCCATTGGCAAGTGCCCGAGCGACGACTTCATCGCGGTCTTTCGAAAAAGGGGCGCTGTCGAGATGGGCGTGGGTGTCGACGAGTGGGGGGAGGTGCTCTGCCATTCTATTCTCCAAATGGAAAGGGCGCCGTGGCGCCCTCGTATAAACGGAAATTCAACTCAGAAACGTCGAAGTGCTAACAACCATCTCACGCCCGCTCCTTGCAGTCGCTCGAGATCGCAGAGGACGCAGAGAACTACCCGGAGTTTGGGTCTCGGCCTCTTTCTGCGTCCTCTGCGATCTCGAGTGAGCGAAGCGAACGGGAGAGAGATGCTTACTCCGTTTCGATGCGCGGAAAGAGGGGCTCGGCTTTTTCCACCTTGGTTCCGGGCTGCAACCCGCCCCACGCGTCCCGCCCTTCAAGGGAGGTGTCGGCGCCGTCGAGGCCGAGGATGTCGAGTATCCTGCTGCCGGTATTGGGCAGGAAGGGCGCAGACATCAGGCCGATGAGGCGGATCGCTTCGATGAGATTGTACATGACGGTCGCGAGTTTTTCACGGTCTTCATCCTTTTTGGCGAGAGACCATGGCGCCGTCTCGTCGATATACTTGTTGGCCGCGCCGACCAGATCCCAGATCGTCTGAAGGGCCTTGTTGAAGGCGAGATCGTTCATCTGGGTGTCGAGGTTTCTGACCGCTGTTGGAAACCGCGCGACGAATGCATCGTCGCGCGCCGTCGAAGGACCGGGGGCGGGGAGGGCGCCGCCGAAATACTTGTTCAGCATGGCGGTGGAGCGGCTCACGAGGTTCCCGAGGTCATTGGCGAGATCGGAATTGATGCGGTGCACCAGCGACGTGTGGGAGAAGTCGCCGTCAAGACCGAAAGGGACTTCGCGCATCAGGAAGTAGCGGATTGCGTCGACCCCGTACTTGTCGACGAGCATGTTCGGCTCGACGACGTTCGCCAGGCTCTTGCTCATCTTCTGCCCCTCGACGGTCCACCACCCGTGAGCGAAGACCTTTTTGGGGAGGGGGATGCCGGCGGCCAGAAGGAAGGTCGGCCAGTAGACGGTGTGAAACCGCAGGATGTCCTTGCCGATCACGTGAACGTCGGCGGGCCAGAACTTGCGCACATCCCCATCGGGGTCGTCGGGATACCCCAGGGCGGTGATGTAGTTGGTCAGGGCATCGAACCAGACGTAGATCACATGACGCTCATTCCCCGGAACCGGGATTCCCCAGGAAAAGGAGGTTCGCGAAATGGAGAGATCGCGAAGCCCCTCGCGGACGAAGTTGAGGATTTCGTTGCGTCGGGTGCGCGGCTGAATGAAGTCGGGGTTGGCTTCAATATGATCGAGCAGCGCCTGTTGGTATTTGCTCATGCGAAAGAAGTACGATTCTTCCTTTAGTTTTTCGGTGGATCGGCCGCAATCGGGGCAGCAGCCGTCCAGAAGCTGGGTCTCGGTCCAGAACGTCTCACACGGGGTGCAGTACCAGTCTTCATAAGCGCCGAGGTAGATGTCGCCGGCGGACTCGATCTTTCGAAAGAGCTGGCGCACCCCCTTCTTGTGTCTCTCCTGGGAGGTTCGGATGAAGTCGGTGTGAGAGATGTCGAGCTTGTCCCAGAGGGCCTGGAAGCGCTTCACCACCCTGTCGGCCAGTTCCAGAGGAGTCTCCCCCTTGGTGTAGGCCGCCTTTTCCACCTTCTGGCCATGCTCGTCGGTGCCGGTGAGGAAGAATACTTCGAAGCCCCTTGCACGCTTGTAGCGGGCGAGCACATCGCAGGCCAGAGTCGTGTAGGCGTGGCCGATATGGGGCACGTCATTCACGTAATAGATGGGGGTAGTGATGTAAAAGCGTTTCTCCATCGTCAACTCCTCGGTTCGTTATCGCGCCGGGGACGGCGGCGACGGGATCTCTTGCGGCCTTCGCGGGGAGCCTCCGCCTTGGGGGGAGGAGGAGCGGGTGCGGGGCGGCTTTCTGCCTGCCGCGTTTCCTCCGTCTTTGGTGCCTTGGGTTTCTGAGGGCGCGGCGGACGGATCTTCTTCTGCCGGGTGGCCTCTCGACCCTGTTCTTCTCGACTCTCCTTGCGGGGCGTCTCCTGCTGTGCCGTCATCGTCTCCTTCTGCGCCATCCCTGTCTGGATGTTTTCGAGGCCGATCTCCTTGCGTCGGCCGTCTTCCATCACGACGGTCACCGTCTGTGCGAGGACGTTCTGATCGATCACCTCGGCTTCGCGATCTCCAAGGGTGACTTTTTTCCCGCACTTGGGCAGGCACTTCTTCATGGAGCAGTATGTCTCGAATTCGTAGGAGAGGCAACACAGGAGTCTGCCGCACTGGCCGGAAATCTTGCTGGGATTGAGGGCCAGCCCCTGCTCTTTGGCCATCTTGACGGAAACGGGGGTGAACTCCGTCAGAAACGTGCAGCAGCACAGCTCGCGCCCGCAGATGCCGAGCCCTCCGGTGATCTTCGCCTCATCCCGTACGCCGATCTGGCGCATTTCGATGCGGGTGTGAAAATGGTGGGCGAGGTCCTTGACCAGTTCGCGAAAGTCGATCCGGCCGTCTGCGGTGAAGTAGAAGACGATCTTGGAGCCGTCAAAGAGGTATTCGGCCCGCACGAGCTTCATCGGCAGCTTGCGCTCCTGGATGCGGCGCAGGCAATAGCGATGGGCATCGTCCTCGCGGGCGGCGAAGGAAGCCGCCTGGGCCAGGTCCTGATCGTTGGCTTTTCGCTGGACCGATTTGATGTCGTCCGGCGTGCTTTGCCGTGGAACCTCTCTCGGTGCGGAGACGACGGTGCCCAGGGCGCGCCCGCGGTCGGTTTCGACGATGACGTGATCGCCGGCGGCCAGCTCGAGAGCCTGGGCGCTGAAGTCGTAGTGCTTTCCGGCGGTGCGGAATTTTATGGAAACGACGCGGATCTTTTCCGGTTGATGTTCCTGCATGGCGTCTATTCGGTCTCTGCGGTCAGGCCGGGGTGAAGACAGTCTCCACCGGGGGACATGGCCGCTGTTCGAGTTCAGGCTGCAAGGCGCAGCAGCAGAACGTCCATGAGCAGCTCGCGGTTGGCATTGCGTTCGAGCTGTCGGCGTCCCGCAGCAAGGGCGTCGAGCTTGGACTGCAGGGATCGGATCGATTCCCGCTGCCCGACGCGGCGGATTTTGTCGACGAGATCGATGTTGACGAATTCGCTCTCGGGAAAACCGTTGCGGTGAAGAAGCAGATCCCGGTAAAAAGCCTGAAGGATCTCGATAATTTCTGGAAGGCGGTCCTTCTCGCGGGTGGCCAGGTCGTGGGCCAGCTCGAAGAGGGGGATGACGCTTCCGGGGGAGAGGGCCGAAAGAGCCTTGAGAATCTCGCGGCGGCGCTCAAGGTAAAGATCGCGATCCTTGCCCAGAGCCTTGAGGAAGCTCCCTTCCGACAAGGCGGCCAGGATGTGCCCTTCGGTTTCTCCGATCCCCATCCTTTCGACGAGAATGGCCTTGATCGTCTCGCGGGGAATTCGGGCGAAGGCCAGACGCTGGCACCGCGAACGGATCGTCGGAAGAACCCCCTCGGCCCGGGCGCTCAGCAAAATGATGAGGGTGTCGGGGGAGGGCTCTTCCAGAGTTTTGAGGAGTGCATTGCCGGCGGACGGATTCATCCTCTCCGCGCCGTCGATGAGACAGATTTTCTTCGACCCTTCCAGGGGGCGAAACGACAATTCCCTCTGCACGGCGCGGACCTGCTCGATCTTGATGAAGGTTCCATCGGGCTCGAGCAGGTGCAGGTCGGGATGGTTATGATGATCGACTTTGCGACAGGCGCTGCATTCACCGCACCCCGACGCGCGCAGGCAGAATACCGCCCGTGCCAGGGCAAGGGCCATCAGGCGTTTGCCGATCCCTTCCGGTCCTTCGAAGAGATAGGCATGGGCAAGCCGACCCGAGGTGAGGGCGCGACGCAGGACATCTTTTTGCCTGTCATGGCCGATGACCTGGGCGAAGGTCATGATTGCTCTCCAAGAAATGGGGCGAGGGCCGAGACGATCCTGTGAAAGACCTCGTCTTCCGATCCCCTGGCGTCGAGAATGCGGAAACGCTTCAGAGTTGCGGCGATTTCGAGGTATCCCTGACGGACCCGGCGGTGAAACGCGAGAGCCTCGGATTCAAATCGTCCCTCGATCTGCAAAGCAGGATCGAGATTGCGCCTGCGGGCGCGTTCGAGCCCGTCTTCTGCCGGCATGTCGAGGAGCACGGTGAGCTGAGGAGCGAAGGCGCCGGCCGCGACCGCATTGAGTTTTTCGATGAGGGCGATATCGAGACCGCGGCCGAATCCCTGGTAGGCGAGGGTGGCGTCGGTGAAGCGGTCGCACAAAACGGTCATCCCGCGGTGCAGAGCCGGTGCGATGACCTCCTCGACGTGCTGGGCGCGGGCGGCAGCGTACAGGAGGAGTTCGGCTCTGGGCACGAGGGCCGAGTTGGCCGGATCAAGAAGGATGCGCCGGATGGCGTCGGAGATAGGGCATCCGCCAGGTTCCCGGGTGAGCAGGACATCGTGTCCGCGCTCCCGGAGAAAGGCCGCCGTTCGACGGATCTGCGTGGTTTTTCCGGAACCTTCGATCCCTTCGAAGGTGATGAAAAAGGACATTCCATCCATCCTGATGCAAATCGTTGTATTATAGGAGGGCAGACGGCTTAAGGCAAGGAAATTCCAGGATTGCGAAAGGTTGGGATTGATCGGATCTGTATAATATGCTTATACTTGATCGATTTGTGGACCCTGTTCGCAATATTGACTGCGGAGTTGGTTTTGACTGAAAACACATGTGAGGCTCTGCTGCAGGAGAGGATCGGCTACCGCTTCAAAGACGCATCTCTTCTGCAGGAGGCCCTCACCCACAAATCGTACAGCAACGAACGCGCTGGAGATCTTCCCTACAACGAGCGCCTGGAATTTCTCGGCGACGCTGTTCTCGATCTCATCGTGAGCGACAGACTTTTTCACCTCTACCCCTCCGAATCGGAGGGAGAACTCACCCGGATCCGGGCCGAAGTCGTCAGCGAGAAGGGACTCGCTCTCATTGCCCGTCGCATCGGACTGGGCGAGTGTCTGGCGCTGGGGCGCGGAGAAGAGAAGAGCGGCGGAAGGCTCAAAGACAGTCTGAACGCCGACGCGCTCGAGGCGTTGCTCGGCGCCGTCTTCAGAGATGGCGGGCTCGCTCCGGTGAGCGCCGTCGTCGAGTCGCTCTTCGATGACGCGATCCGGCATTCGGCCCGGCGCAAGGCTGGGATTGACCACAAGACCCGCCTGCAGGAGATCCTTCAGGGCCGAAAGGATGCTCCCCCCCGCTACGTTTTGCTCGGAGTCGAGGGGCCGGACCACGACCGCACCTACACCGTAGAGGTGCGAAACGATGTCGAGGCGCTCGGACGCGGGCTCGGCAAGAGCAAGAAGGCCGCCGAGCAGCAGGCCGCGCGCGAAGCGCTCGAGCGCCTGGGGGCGTAGGTGAGGATCTATCCCCTTTTCCTCCCCCACGCCGGCTGCCCTCATCGATGCATTTTTTGCCGGCAGGAGGGCAGGGGAGGCAGAACTCCGTCCCCCGATCAGGCGGTTCGCGAATTGGAGACGATGCTCCCGGTGCAGGGGGACGGCGAGGTCGCCTTCTACGGAGGTTCGTTCACCCTCCTTTCCGAAAGGCTGCAAATTGAATACCTGCGGCCCGCTCAGGATTTCGTCAGAAGGGGTCGCGCCGGTGGAATTCGGATATCGACCCGCCCGGACGCCCTTGGTGATGGGACGCTGCGCCTGCTCAGAGATGCAGGGGTGACGACGATCGAGGTCGGATGCCAGTCTTTTTGCGCGACCGTTCTTCGCGCCTGCGGCAGGGGGCACAACCCTGCGACGGCGTGCGATGCCATCGGCAGAGCGCGGCGATACGGATTCAACGTCGGAGTGCAGCTCATGCCCGGTCTTCCCGGCGGCGACGCCGGGGAAGGACGACGCTCTTTGCAGTGCGCCCTGGCGCTGCAACCCGATTTTCTGCGCATCTATCCTGCCGTCGTTCTGCGCGGGACGCCCATGGAGGCGATGTGGCGAAGCGGAGCCTATCGCCCCTTCGCCCTGGAGGAGGCGATCGAGATCTGTGCCGACATGCTCCTGACGTGCAGGGCCGCTTCGATGCCGATCATTCGCCTCGGACTGCAGGGAACGCCGCACCTCGAAGAAACCTTTCTTGCCGGCCCCTGGCACCCTGCCTTCGGGCAACTCGTCCGTTCGCGGCTGTGGCGAAGGGCGTTGACGCTCCTGGGGCGGTCTGGTGCGGCGAAGAAGGGGATCGAAATTCACCCGGCGGATCTTGCCGAGGCGATCGGGCACAGGCGGGAGAATGTGCTCTGGTTCCAGGAACGTTTCGGTGATCTGCACCTCTTTCCGGGGGCCGGTATCAGTCGCAGCGAAATCCGATGCGAGCAGGAGCGGTTCTCCCTCGATGATCTCTGCAGGAGACTCGATAGCGGCAACCTGAACCCCTCACGCCTCGCGCCATCTACCGATGTCGGCAAAATGGCCGTACATCTGGTCTGATATTGCGGACTCAGAGATAACCTCAACAACAGGCTTTGCAAAGTGGAAACTCCTCAAGAAGCATTTCGCTCCGGCTTCGTCGCCATCGTCGGACGCCCCAACGTCGGGAAGTCGACTCTCCTCAATGCCATTCTGGGGGAGAAGATCGCCATCACTTCGCCCAAGGCGCAGACGACGCGAAATCGAATTCTCGGCATTCGCACCAGTGCCGATGCGCAGATTCTTTTTCTCGACACCCCGGGAATTCACCCGCCCCGCGGTCGCCTCAACAAGTTCATGGTCGACCAGGCCCTCTCTGCCTGTTCCGACGTCGATGTCGTCCTCTTTCTTGTGGATGCCGCCTCTGCGACGGCCGAAGGCGACGACTTCGTCCTCAAGGTTCTGGCTCAGGGGCGTGCTCCCGTCATCCTCGTTCTCAACAAGATCGACAGAGTGGCCAAACCCGCGCTCCTTCCCCTCATTGACTCATGGGCGAAGAGGCACGCATTCCGGCAGATCGTTCCCATATGCGCCCTGAACGGCGAAGGTGTCGACATTCTCGTCGGGGCTGTGCGCGAGATGCTCCCCGAAGGGCCGCCGTACTATCCCGAAGATATGATTACCGACCAGCCTGAGCGCTTCATAGTCGCCGAAATGGTCAGGGAGCAGGTGCTGCGTCAGACGCATGAAGAGATCCCCTACGGCGTTGCCGTTACAGTGGAGAGCTTCGAGGAGAAGCCGAACAATCTTGTCGTCATTCATGCCGTCATTCATGTCGAACGCGAGACGCACAAGAGAATCGTCGTCGGAAAGGCAGGGGCCATGATTCGCGACATCGGCCGACGCGCTCGAAGCGACATCGAGAAGCTCCTTGGCTGCCGCGTTTTTCTGGAGCTCTTCGTGCGGGTGGATCGCAACTGGACCGAATCGCAGCGCCTCCTTCGGGAATTCGGCTACGACTGAGAAGGCTACACTTCACACAAGCTGCTCAGATGGTCTCGAAAAAAGTCAAAACCTACCACCAAGTCTCCAAGACACAAAGAGAACCTAGAGGTTTCCTTGGTGCGCTTGGTGCCTTGGTGGTGAAGTGCCAGGTTAGGATACATACTCGCAATACGGCATCTCATCTTTTCGGGAGCTCCGGATTTTCCGGGCATTGAATAACGCATATGAAAATCGTCGCCATCGTCGGCCGGCCAAATGTCGGCAAATCGACCCTCTTCAATCGTATCCTCGGACAGCGCAAGGCGCTCGTGGAGGATTTCCCCGGTGTTACGCGGGATCGCAACTACGCCGAGGTCACCCGCTTCGGCCCTCCTTTCATGCTGATCGATACCGGAGGTTTCGAGCCTGCCAGCGAGAACAGTCTCCTGGTGCAGATGCGCGAGCAGTCCCAACTCGCCATCGAAGAGGCCGACATCATCCTCTTCGTGATGGACGGCAGGGACGGGCTCACCCCGTCCGATATGGAAGTCGCCACCATGCTGCGAAAGGTGAAGAAGCCGGTTCTCTACGTTGTCAACAAAATCGACGGGGATCGCCAGGAGGAAGCCGCGGTCGAGTTCTACTCTCTCGGCATCGAGCATCTCATCACCGTCTCTGCCGAACATGGTCGCGGCATCCACGAACTGATGGATGAGGTTACGGCTCTTCTGCCTCCCGCCGAAAAAAGCGATGCTCAGGAAGGGACGACCCGCCTGGCCGTCATCGGTCGCCCCAATGTCGGCAAGTCATCGCTCGTCAATCGCCTCCTCGGTTTTGAGCGCGTGGTTGCCAACCCTCAGGCGGGAACGACCCGCGACAGCGTCGATACGCCGTTCGCCTACAACCAGAAACGCTATCTTCTCATCGATACCGCCGGCATCCGCCGCAAGGGGAAGGTGAGTCAGAAGCTCGAGAAGTTCTCGGTTATCCAGGCTCTCAAGTCGATGGAGCGGGCACATATCGCCCTCATCGTCATCGACGCCGACGAGGGGATCACGGAGCAGGATCTGACCATTGCAGGCTACGCCGTCGAGAAGGGACGCGCCGTCATTCTGGTCGTCAACAAGTGGGACCAGGTCGTCAAGGACAACTCCACCATGGGGGAGTACGTCAAACGTCTCCGGGAGAGCTTCAAGTTCATACCCTATGCCCCAATCGTTTTTGTGTCGGCCTTGACCGGACAGAGAGTCTCCAGCATCATGGGGGAAGTGGAGAAGGTTGCGGTCGAGTTCAACAGGAAGGTGCCGACATCGGCCCTGAACCAGGTCCTTGCCGATGCGGAGAGGACCCACCCGCCGGCGGTCTTCCAGGGCAAGCGCATCAAACTCTTCTATGCCACCCAGACGGCGGTGCGCCCTCCGACTTTCGTGGTATTCGTCAACCGCGCCGAAGGGATTCACTTCTCCTACGAGCGCTATCTCACCAACAAGATTCGTGAGGTTTTCGGTTTCTCCGGCACACCCATCCGCCTCCAGTTCAGAGATCGGGAGCGCTGAACGCCAGACACCCGGGGAGCGCCCCTTCGCCGCCCGGGTTGATTGCCAAAGCGTTCCTGTCGTTGAGCCCGTTCAGCGCCAGGATAAATACCTTTACTTCGCCTATTCTCTGGGATATAGTAAATCTCATTTAATTCCCAGCTTTTAGGCCGGTTTTAATTTTCAATCGATGGTTTTTGCGGCCTTCTCATGAGTTTAACTGGAAATCTCGAAGATCTCGGTCTGGGAGACATCTTCCAGATCGTCAACCTGAGCCGTAAGTCCGGAGTCCTCTCTCTCAAGAGGCCCGGAAGGGAAGGGCGTGTCGTATTTCTGCACGGCGACATCGTTCTTGCGTTCTCCAGCGAGCATCCCGAGCCGTTCAGTCAGATCATCGCGCAAAGCGAGATCGCTTCGCAGCAGACAATTCAGGCCGCTATCGACGTGCAGGCCCGAATGCCCAAGCCGGCGCGTCTGGCCGAAATCCTTTCCCGGCGCTTCGGTGTGCCGCACGCTGCCGTCGATTCGGTTCTCAGGCGTCGTGTGCGGAAAATCGCCCGAAGTTTCTTCGATTGGACCGAAGGGAGATATGCTTTCGAGGTGAAGGAGGATTTCGATCCCTCATCCTCCTATCCCGAACCGCACTATGGAGTGCTCGAACGCGGCCTCTCGCCGCGCGATCTCTTCCGGGAGGGAGACCCGCAGGCGGAAGTCGTCAGCGACTCCGGGAGCCAGGCCGGGGGCGCGTCTCTTCTCGACCTTGGCTCGGAAGTTCTGCAGGAAAAGGGGCGCCCGAACCCTTCTGCCCACACCTATACATCGGCCGGCCTGCCTCTTCTCAAGAGCATGCTGCAAGAGCTTCACAACCCCTCGCTCGGGGGGGGGATCGTTCTGCTCGTACTGCGGTTCGCCAGTGAATTCATGAACCGTGCTGTCGTCTTCCTCGTCAAGGAGGAGGAGATCGTTGGCATCGGTCAGTTCGGTATTGAAGCCCCCCAGGCCGGAAGGAGAGGGAGACGGATGTGTTTTCCGCTCGGTGAGGAGTCTCCTTTCTGCGCCGTTCTCGAACAGAGGATGCCGGCGAAGATTCGGCTCGATGAAACCCGCTGGTGCCGTTCCTTTCGAGAAGCTCTCGGCGGAGCGGTTTCCGAAGAGGTCTTTGTCGGACCTATTCTCAGTGAAGGCAAACCGGTTGCACTTCTCTACGGAGACAATTTTCCGGCCGGTCAAGAAATCGGTGATACAGAGTCCCTTGAAATCTTCCTCTCGCAGGCTGGAATGGCGATGGAAAAGGCCCTTCTTGAGCGGAAACTTCAGGGAGGACTGCGATAGTTTCAGCCGGAATGTCAGGTATGTGTCGTGGTAAAGGAGGAGCCGATTTTGAGTGAGGCTCACGTGTGCAAGAAGATTCTGGTTGCTGACGATTCGCCAACCATGCGCTCCCTGCTGTGCGCCACCATCGCGGCGATCGGAGATTACGAGGTCATCGAGGCCGTTAACGGTTTCGAAGCGCTGAGGATTCTTCCGCGGGAAAAAGTCGACATGGTCATTACCGATGTCAACATGCCCGACATCAACGGGTTGGAACTGGTGAGATTCATTCGCAGCAACCTCCAGTACAAAAATCTTCCGCTGCTGATCGTCAGCACCGAAGGGAGCGAGCGCGACCGCCAGAAAGGTCTCTCCCTCGGCGCCGACGACTACCTGGTCAAGCCCTTCGATCCGGACAAGTTGCGGGCCTTCATCCAGAAACATCTTCACTAGGAGGCGCTGAGGTGGCAAACGAGCGGGCCAGCAAGGAGTTCCTGGCGGAGGCTGAAGAGATCATCGAGAAGCTCCACCTCGACCTCGTCGCCCTTGGCGACTGTGCAGATGGTGGAGAGTGCGATCCTGAACTTCTCAACGGCATTTTCCGGGGCGCCCATTCCCTTAAGGGGATCTCCGGGATGTTCGGCTTCGACGATATCGCCGAACTGGCTCATCACCTCGAGAATCTTCTCGACAGTTTGCGAATGGGCAAGATCGCGCTGAATGCGCCTGTCGTTGAAATTCTTTTCGGCGGCCTGGAGATGCTGAGCCGGCTGGTAGGCGGGAAGGTCGACAACGAGCGGTTCACCGTCGATCTGGCCCCTTTGTTCTCCCGCATCGACGAAATCCTCAAGGACGACGACGCCGAAGGCGAGGACGTCTGGGGGGCTCTCCAACTCGATCCCGAAATCCGAAAGGCCCTTACCGAATATGAAGAGCACCGCCTGCTGGAGAACCTGAAGAAAAAGCGCAACATCCTGCGGGTCAATGCTCTTTTCCCCCTCCACAGCTTCGACGTCGACCTCTCCGGAGTGCATGCGGCCATCAAGGGTCGCGCCGAAGTCATCAGCACCCTCCCGAGCGCCAGCAGCGAACCCGACAAGATCGCTTTTCAACTTCTCGTCGCCACGAGCGAAACGGCCGACTCCATCCAGTCTCTTCTGAAAGGGGACAGCCTCGATGTCGAGGATCTTCTTCACGAAAAGGCGGCCTGCATCGTTCCTGCTGAAATCGAAGCCCCCATCGAGAAAGAGGCGGCATTCGCCGCAAACGATGCGATCGAAAATTCTTCGCTGCGATCGATCAGCCAGACGGTCCGGGTCGACATCGAAAAGCTCGACTACCTGATGAACATCGTCGGTGAACTCGTTCTGTCGAAGAGCGCCATCGCCGACTTTGCCGACCGGCTGAAGGCCGAAGGGGATAGCGAGCGCTCCCGGGACCTGCAGAAAGCGACCCGCACCCTCGAGCGACGCCTCTATGAGCTGCAGAAGGGGGTCATGGAAGTGCGCATGGTCCCCGTTTCGCAGCTCTTCGACAAGCTCAACCGCATCGTGCGCCGGATCTCGAGCGAACACGGAAAGAAGGTCGAAATCGATATTCGCGGCGCCGAGACCGAGCTCGACAAGCTGATCATGGAGCGGCTCTCCGACCCTCTGGTGCACATCATCCGCAACGCCATCGATCATGGCATCGAGTCGAGCGCCGAACGCCTTGCGGCCGGCAAACCGGAGAAGGGGACGATCAGCCTTTGGGCAGCCCAGAAAGGGAACAACGTCGCCATCGAAGTTCGTGATGACGGTCGGGGGATCGACCCTGAGCAGGTCAGGCGCAAAGCTGTCGAGCGCGGACTCGTCTCCGACGGGATCGATCTGTCGCGGCAGGACATTTTCGATCTCATCTTCTCCCCGGGGTTCTCGACCCGGGACGAGGTGAGCGATCTTTCAGGACGCGGAGTCGGGATGGATGTGGTCAAGAGCAACATCGCCGAACTCTCGGGGATGGTCGAAATGGACAGCCGGGTCGGCCAAGGGACCTCCATCACCATCACCCTGCCGATCACCCTGGCCATCATCAAGGCCCTCATCGTCCGTTCGCGTACCAAGACGTATGCGATACCGATCAGCTCCGTTCTCGAGACCCTTATGGTCCATACGTCCAAGGTGCGCACCATCGAGAGGCGTGAAGTCATCGACCTGCGACAGAATACCCTTCCGCTGGTGCATCTGAGCAAGGTCTTCGATCTTCCGGCTCCCAGCGCGCCGCCGGACTCTTTTTTCGTGGCCGTTGTCGGCCTTGCGGAAAAACGGATGGGGATCGTCGTCGACGAGCTTCTCGGTCAGCAGGACGTGGTGATCAAGTCGCTGTGCGCCTCGCTCTCTTTCGTCAAGGGGATCGCCGGGGCGGCCGATCTCGGCAACAACAAGACGATCCTCGTTATCGACGTCGGTGGGCTTATGAGTGAGGCGCTCAGGGGGGAGACGGCGCTTCATGTATAACGCGTTTTACGGTTTTACCGAAAAGCCGTTCAGCAAGACGCCGGACCCGCGATTTCTCTATATGGGACGGATGCACCGCGAAGCCCTGGCGCGTCTGCTTTATGCCGTGGAGGAGCGCGATCTGGTCCTTCTTACCGGCGATATCGGCTGCGGCAAGACGACGCTGTCGCGACGCCTGATGGATGAGCTTGACGGACGCTACAAGGTCCTTCTGCTCATCAATCCGCGTCTTACTCCACTGGAGTTTCTGCGGGCGGTGGCGCTGCGTCTGGAGATCGACGAGCCTGCACGGCTCAAGGCCGATCTTCTGGAACAGATCGGCGCGGCCCTGTATTCTCTTTTCGAGCAAGGGATCTGCCCCGTGCTGATCATCGATGAGGCCCAACTCGTGCAGTACAAGGAAACCTTCGATGAGATCAGGCTCCTGACCAATTTTCAGCTCGACGATCGCAACCTCATGAGCCTCGTACTCATGGGACAGCCAGAACTGCGCAAGCGTCTCTCCCATCCGGTCTACGAACCGCTGAGGCAGAGGATCGGAATGCAGTTCAGCCTTTGCCCCCTCGATCTGGAGGAGACCGGAGAGTACCTCGATTGCCGCCTGCGAGTGGTCGGTGGCGCTCCCGGCCTCTTTCGTCCCGATGCAGTGGAGAGGATCCACCGCTACGCCGGGGGGATCCCTCGCAAGATCAACCACGCCGCATCCCTTGCATTGCTGGAGGGATTCGGCAGGGAAGCCTCGCGCATCGGAGCGGACATCATCGAGGCGATCATGCCTGAACTTGAACTCATCTCCTGATCAGGAACGGACCCATGGATCTGGCTGCCATACGCAAGAAGGCGAATTCTTCCAAAGAAACCGATCGAAACCGGCCCGCTTTCCAGGCCGGCAGCGCTGAGCCGCGTCATACCCGTCAGGTCCAGGGCGCACCTGCGGAAAAGGAAAAGGATTTGAGGGAGCGCGCACCCATCTCCGTGCCGCTCGATCCTGAGGATCCTTTCACAGCACTTTTCGCCTCACCACTCGATCTCGATCTGGCTACCGAGGAGTCGTACCTTCAGGCTGTTTCCGGACATGTCGAGAAGGACGAAACGGAGGGGAGGAAATTTCTCACCTTCGTCCTGGATAAAGAAGAATACGCTCTGGACATCACTTTCATTCGCGAGATAATAAAACCGAGGGAGGTCACAGATATCCCACGGGTTCCTGGTTTCATTCTCGGAATCGTCTCTCTGAGGGGGATCATCATTCCGGTCTTCGATCTCAAGCAGCGACTCAAGCTCGGAAAAGTAGAGATTTCCGAAGTCTCGAGAATCATCGTCTGCCAGGTGCAGGATCGAATCGTGGGCCTGCTGGTTGATCATATTTCGCAGGTAGTGCAGCTTTCACGGCAGACGATCGAACCCCCCCCGGCCGTCCTTACGGGCATCGACCGCGAGATGGTGGAGGGGGTCGGCAGACACCAGGGCAGAATGATGATTCTGCTGCAGTTGCCCAGCGTCATCAATACCGAACTCGTCTGACAATCCAAGAAAGGAGTGGTCAGTGTCGAAGAAAAAGATTCTGATCGTTGAAGATGAGGAAAGTCTTCTCAAACTGGAAAGCATCCTGCTCACCTCCAAGGGGTATGAAGTCCAGGGCGTACCCAACGGCCAGGAAGCTCTCGACGCCATCGCGAAGGAGCATCCCGATCTCGTGCTGCTCGACATCATGCTCCCCGAGATCGACGGCTTCGAAGTCTGTCGTCGCATCAAGAGCAACCAGGAAACCCGCCATATCCCGGTCATCATGCTGACCGCCAAAAAGAGCCGAGAAGACATGGCTCGGGGGGAGAAGGTCGGCGCCGACTGGTATATTACGAAGCCCTTCAAGTCTGCGATGGTGATCGAAACCATCCAGCGCTTTTTGATGAAATGACAGCTCACTCCGAAACCAACGCGGCTCTTCGGGCTCCCGAAGCGGTGCGCAATGAAATTCAACTTGCATGCTTTCGCATCGGGAGCGAGTTTTATGCGCTCGACATCATGCGCATCAAGGAGATCATCCGTCCGCTCAAGATGACTCCGATCCCCAAGGCTCCCGCCTTCGTCGAAGGTGTCATCAATCTGCGAGGAGCGGTCATTCCCGTCGTCGATCTGCGAAAGCGATTCGATCAGAACCCGGAATTCACCCGCAAGACCAGGGTGATCATCTGCACGGTTGAAAAGAAAATCATCGGCCTTGTCGTCGACGAGGTGACCGAAGTACGGCGTTATTCCCGCCAGGAAGTTCTGCCTACCCCCAGGTTTCTGAAGGGCAGGGGCGCTGACTTCTTCTCCGGCGTCTGCCGCCGGGAGGAAGACCTGATTCTGCTCCTGAATCTCAAGATGATTCTTTCCACCGAAGAGAAGATCGATCTGGAGGCGATTCTGCTTCCGGAACAGAGCAAAGCCCTGGCCTGACTGCGGTCTTCTGCTGGGCCGATTTTTCGACCGTCCCTTGGGGAGGTAGGCTCGACCGAGCTGTGCCCGCGCCCCTGCCGGACGGAAATGTCTTGTGAGATGATGATTTGTGCCAGTTTTAATAATCCGAAGCGGCACAGGAGGATTTCGTGACCGATGCGGGGAAGATTGAAGAGCTGAAGAGCTCAACCGAAGAGGAGCGACGGCTCCAGGCTCTCAGCCTTATTTCCAGTGGCGGAAAGGAATACGATCCGAGAAGCCTCTACTGGGCTCTTGGCGACGAGAGCTGGCGTATCCGAAAGGAAGCGGCCGAACTTTTTCTGGCAGTCCCGCAGGCGGCCGATCTGGCCGGCGAGATTATCGAACTGCTCTATTCCGAAGACAACGCGGGACTTCGCAATACCGCCGTTGAAATCCTCATTGCCCTCGCCCGCAAAGCGGTTCCGCTCCTGGTCGAAGAGGTCAGCAGTCGCGATCACGATGTCCGTAAATTCGTCTGCGATATTCTCGGTGAAATAGGCGACCCCGCCTCCTGCGCCGTGCTGGTGGAAGCCCTTGGCGACCCCGATGAGAACGTCCGCTCGGCGGCTGCCGAAAATCTCGGCAAAATTGGTTGCCCGGAGGCTATCGCCCCTCTTCTTGCGGCACTGAAGGATCCCGATCTTTCCTTCCGTTTCGTTGTTCTCGACGCACTCGGCCGCATTGGAACCGAAGTTCCCATCGATCCGCTTCTCCCCCTGAACGAAGAGAAGGTCCTGAGAAAAGCGCTGTTCGACTGCCTCGGTCATATCGGAGCCGTGAAGGCGCTGCCGCTTCTGCTCGAAGGCCTTGCCGATCCGTTGCGCAATGTCCGGGAAGCCGCCGCGCTTGCCATCGATCGCATCGGCGTGCACCATCCCGAAGAGGTGAAGAAGATTCTGACGCAGGCAACCGGAGGCGCGGCTCCCCTCGCGCTTTCGACCCTTCTGGAAAGCATTCATCCCGAGGTTCGCAAGGCCGCAGTAAAACTTCTTGGAGAATGCGCCGACGGACGTTTCGCGACGCGTCTGCTTAGCCTGACTCTGACGCCGGAGACGAGGGAGATCGCCGTCCAGGCGCTTGTGAATCTCGGGCGCAGCGTGCCGCAGAGCCTTGCCTCGCTGTGGCACGATTCGGACCCGGGGGCCCGCGCCTGCCTCGCGTTTGTCTTCGGCCGAAGTAGCTGTCCGGGCGTGGATGGGCTGTTGTTCGAAGGGCTCGAAAGTGCCGATGCGGAACTGCGTTCGGCCAGCGCGCATTCCCTCGGAGCGATCGGAGGAACCGGCGCCATCGCACCACTTGTGCGCCGCCTCGATGATCCCGCCTTCGAGGTTCGGGATTCAGCGCAGATCGCCCTTTGCGCTCTGGGCGCGCGCCATCCGCAGGAGACATTCAGCGCGCTTCGTCCCTTTTTGCATGCCGAGGCTCCCGAACAGCGCCGCCTGGCTGTCCTTGCCCTCTCAGAGCTCGATTCCGAAGAGGTCGACCAGGCCATCGCCCTTGCCATGAAGGACGAGGCCTCGATTGTGCGACAGGCGGCGATTCGTTCACTCGACGGACGGGCCGCGCGTCGTCATCTGCCGTCCCTCACACTGGCCCTGACCGATGAAGACAGCGAGGTGCGTCAGCAAGCCGTCTGTCTGCTCGGAGAAATCGACGACCCGCAGGCTCTCGAGGCGCTCCAGTCGGCCCTGCACGACGAAGACCTCTGGGTGCGCACCTGCGCCGTGCGGTCCCTGGGCAAGTTCGGAGGGAAGGGTGCGATGGAACTCGTCGCCGAGGCGCTGTGCGATTCAGTAGGACTTGTCACCATCGCCGCTCTCGAAATACTGGCGCAATTCGATCCCGGCGACACGCAGGGTCATCTGGAGCAGGCGCTGCGGCACAGCGATGAGGAAGTCGTCAATGCGGCGCTCAAACTTCTCGTACAGGCAGGGCATAGAGACTGGATACCTTCGGTCTGCAGCGATCTGATCAATCACCGCCATTGGGATGTACGCATTACATTCGCCCGCGCTCTGTCGGAACTTGTCGGAGCGAGCTGTCGCACCATTCTGGAGGGGAGATTGCAGGTGGAGGACGATGATCTTGTGCGGCAGCATCTGCGTGAACTCCTTGATGGCCTCAGAGCGTCGGGAGGGTGAACTCCGATGCTTCTTCTTGCACCCGATATCCCTCTGAGCGATGAGGAGTTTCGCCTGCTGCGGGACTACGTCTACCAGCACTGCGGCCTGCATTTCTGCGAGAATTCGAAATATCTTCTTCAGAAGCGGCTCGGCAGGCGTGTGCAGCACTACCAGCTCAAGAGCTTCAAAGACTATTATTACCTGCTTCGGTACGGCAAGAGCAAGGAGCAGGAGCTTTCGGAGGTCGTCGACGCCCTCACGATCAACGAGACATACTTTTTCCGGGAGGATTTTCAACTCAAGACGTTCACACAGGAAATCCTCCCCGAGATGCGCGCCCTCAAGGAGGCCGAAGGGAAGAAAAAGCTCCGGATCTGGAGTGCTGGCTGCTCCACCGGAGAAGAGCCCTATACCATCGCCATGCTTATCCTCGAGATGCCTGCATTCAAGGGGTGGGACATCGAAATCATCGGCACCGACATCAGCCAGCGGGTTCTGCAGATCGCACGAAAAGGGGTCTATGGTGAAGCCTCTTTTCGTGCAACGAGCCGGGACTACCGGTTGAAGTTTTTCACCGAGACCGAAGGAAAATTCAGAATCTGCGACGAGGTGCGCAATCTGGTCACCATCAGTCACCTCAACCTCTTCGATGTCCCCCGGGTCGGTCTTCTGGGCGCCGTCGATGCGATTTTCTGCCGAAACGTCATTATCTATTTCGACATCCCTGCCAAGAAGCGGGTCGTCGACACCTTCTTTCAGCGGTTGAGGCCGGAGGGATTCCTCCTGCTTGGACACTCCGAGTCGCTCATGAACATCAGCAATGCCTTCATTCTGCGTCATTTCACTCACGACATGGTTTACCAGCGCCCCGCGCTCCCTTCCACCGGGAAGTTCTTATGAACAGGGCTATACGCATTCTGGTTATCGATGATTCGGCCTATAACCGCCGCACCATCGTCAAGATGCTCGAAGAGATCCCAGGCGTCCAGGTCGTCGGATATGCCGTCAATGGAGAGGACGGGCTGCGCAAGGTCATCGACCTGCAGCCAGACCTGGTCACCCTCGATCTTGAGATGCCGCGGATGGACGGCTTCACCTTCCTGCGCATCATCATGCAAAACCGGCCCACGCCGGTCATCGTCGTCTCGGCGCGCTCCGACGATGATGACGTCTTCAGAGCGCTCGATTTTGGAGCCGTCGAGTTCATTGCCAAGCCCTCGGCAAAGATCTCCCCGGAACTCTTCAACATCCGCAAAGATCTCGAACGCAAAGTCCTGGAAATTTCACGCACCGACATGGGGAAAATCCTGAAGCGCTCTTCCGGATCAGCCAAGGAGACATCTTCTGCACCCACTGCTGCAGTTCCAGCCGATCTTCGATTCGATCAGGTCGTTCTCGGTGCGTCAACCGGAGGACCCCAGGCCCTTCAAACGATATTCTCCGCCATACAGCACCCGTTGCCGATCGGGTTCGCCGTTACCCAGCACATGCCTCCCCACTTCACCCGAACATTCGCAGAGCGACTCAATCGCTTTTCGGCTCTGGAGATCCGCGAAGCCGAAAGCGGGGACGTCATGCGTCCGGGGCGGGTTCTTCTGGCGCCCGGGGGAAAGAACCTCACCTTTCGAAAAAGGGGGCAAGAAGTGGCAGTTTATCCCGTCGACCCCCCTGCGAAGCAGCTCTACATCCCTTCCGTCGATGTCATGTTCGAGTCGGCGGCAAACGTTTACGGCTCGCGTCTTCTCGGGGTGGTGCTGACCGGCATGGGGAGCGACGGCGCCGCAGGGGTGCGCCGCATCAAGGAAAAGGGGGGAGAGGTGCTCGCCGAGGCCGAAGACACGAGCGTCGTTTTCGGCATGCCCAAGGAAGCGATCGCCACCGGCGTCGTCGATGCCGTCGTTGGGCTGCCGTCGATGTGCAGCGAAATCCTGAAACGCTGCGGCGCAACACCCCATTGAGATTGGAAAATGCCCGCCATGACTCTCCAGGGTTGACAATCCCCCGGACTGTTATGTTAAATATCTGCAATTTCTCTGGAGACAGCAGATTTCACCCTGAAGGAGGCTCCCTTTGTCAAAAGAAGAAGCGATCGAAGTCGAGGGTTCGGTCATCGAACCCCTGCCCAACGCCATGTTCCGGGTCAAGCTGGACAACGGCCACATCGTCCTGGCCCACATCTCCGGAAAGATGCGCAAATTCTATATCCGAATTCTTCCAGGAGATCGCGTGACGGTAGAGCTTTCCCCATACGATTTGACCCGCGGGCGGATTACCTACAGGGAGAAGTAGCCCTCTGGCAGGGGCATCTCCTCGTTCCCGGATGCCAGGATAAGCAGGGTCGAGGAGTATCCGAAGAGGACAATACCGGCGTCTCGCCGGTTTTCCTGTTTCTATGTCAGGCATCGGGGAGACCCGACCCTGCGAACGCGGCCAGACGGCTGCGGAGGTTTTATGCAAGAACGCTACGATGCCGGCGCCGTCGAGAGAAAGTGGCAGCAGAGATGGGAGGAGACGCGCGCTTTCAAGGCGCACGACGATTCTCCCCGTCCCAAGTACTACCTGCTCGAGATGTTTCCCTATCCTTCGGGGCGCATCCACATGGGGCATGTGCGTAACTACTCCATCGGGGATGTCATCGCCCGTTTCAAGCGCCTGCAGGGCTATTCCGTCCTGCACCCGATGGGATGGGACGCCTTCGGGCTGCCCGCCGAGAACGCCGCCATCCAGCACGGCACTCATCCGGCTCGCTGGACCTACGAGAATATCGCCAACATGCGCGCCCAGCTCAAGAAGATGGGTCTGTCTTACGATTGGGATCGGGAGTTCGCCACCTGCGACGTCGAGTATTACCGGTGGGAGCAGCTCATTTTCCTGCGCATGTACGAGCGGGGGCTGGCCTACAAGAAGAGTTCGTCGGTGAACTGGTGTCCCGACTGCGCGACGGTTCTGGCCAACGAGCAGGTCGAGGATGGGCGCTGCTGGCGCTGCGACAGCGAGGTCGAGCCCAAGGAACTCGAGCAGTGGTTCTTCAAGATCACCGACTATGCGCAGGAACTGCTCGACGGAACGTACCGCCTGCCGGGTTGGCCGGAATCGGTCCTGACGATGCAGCGCAACTGGATCGGGCGCAGCACCGGCTGTGAGATCGATTTCCCCGTCGAAAACTCCGATCGCACAGTACGGGTCTTCACAACCCGGCAGGATACGCTCTTCGGCGCGACCTTCATGAGTCTTGCCCCCGAACATCCTCTGGTGCAGGAACTGGTCTCCCCCGAACAGCGCGATGCCGTTGAGGCATTCATCTCCCGAGTCCGAAAACTCGACAAGCTCCGCCGCACCAGCGACGAGATGGAAAAAGAAGGGGTCTTCACCGGCGCCTGGTGCATCAATCCCGTTACCGGCCGCAGAATGCCCGTCTTCCTCGCCAACTTCGTTCTCATGGAGTACGGGACGGGAGCCGTCATGGCTGTTCCCACCCATGACCAACGCGATTTCGAGTTCGCCCGCAAATACGATCTCCCCCTGGTGGTCGTCATCCAGCCCACCGGAGAGCGTCTCGATGCCGCCACCATGACCGAGGCCTGGACCGGGCCGGGGCTCATGGACAACTCCGGGGCGTTCGACGGATTAGACAACGAAGCGGCGAAGGAGAAGATCGCCGATTTTCTCGAAACAAAAGGGCTCGGCCGCAAGAGCGTCAACTTCCGCCTGCGCGACTGGGGGGTCTCCCGCCAGCGTTACTGGGGAACGCCGATTCCCGTCATCTACTGCGACCGGTGCGGCATTGTCCCCGTCCCCGAAAAGGACCTGCCCGTCGTGCTGCCGGCCGATGTCGAATTTTCCGGCGCTGCCGGCAACCCCCTGGCATCCAGCTCCTCCTTCGTCGAGACGCGCTGCCCCGCCTGCGACGGAGCGGCCCGGCGTGAAACTGATACCTTCGACACTTTTGTCGAGAGTTCCTGGTATTTTGCCCGTTACGCCTGCCCCGACTTCACCTTCGGACCCGTCGATCGCGAAAGAGTCGAGCACTGGCTCCCCGTCGATCAATACATCGGCGGGGTCGAGCACGCCGTCATGCATCTGCTCTATGCGCGCTTTTTCACCAAGGTGTTGCGCGACCTGGGGATGATGCGGATCGACGAGCCGTTCACCAATCTGCTTACGCAGGGGATGGTCTGCATGGAGACCCGCTCCTGCCCGACCCACGGATGGCTCTATCCCGAAGAGGTTGTCGACGGCAAGTGCGCCAGGTGCGGCGCCGAGGCGTCACTGGGACGCAACGAGAAGATGAGCAAGTCGAAGAAGAACGTGGTCGATCCCGACAGCCTCATCGCCAGGTACGGTGCCGATACGGCAAGACTTTTCTCCCTCTTTGCAGCCCCTCCGGAGAAAGACCTCGAGTGGAACGAGCAGGGGGTCGAAGGGTGCTATCGCTTCCTGAACCGGGTTTGGCGGGCCGTTTACGACAATCTCGAGACGGTGCGCGACGCCGCCGACTCCGTCGATGTGCAGGGTGAAGCCCGGATCCTTCGGCGCCAGATTCACCGCACCATCCGCAAGGTCACAGAAGACATCGACGGGCGCTTCCACTTCAACACCGCCATCGCCGCGGTCATGGAACTCGTCAATGCGGTCTACACCTTCGAGCCCAAGGCGCAAAATCCCGGTGTTCTGCGCGAGGCTCTCGAGTCGATCGTACGTCTTCTCGCCCCCTTCGTTCCCCACTTCTCCGAAGAGCTGTGGGCCTGCCTCGGACACGAGGGAGGGGTGGAGTCGGCCGGCTGGCCGGAGTGGGAGGAGGCGGCTCTCGTGGAGGACGAAAAAACCATTGTCGTCCAGGTCAACGGCAAGGTGCGCGGAAAGGTCGTCGTGCCCGCCGATGCGACCCAGGAGCAGATCGAGACGGCCGCCCTCGCCGAGGGGAACGTTGCGCGCTCCATCGAAGGGAAGAGCGTCCGCAAGGTGATCGTGGTCCCGGGTCGTCTGGTCAACGTCGTCGTCTCATGATGCGCCCGCTGATCACCCTTGTCCTGCTCCTTGTGGCCGGATGCGGTTACGGCGTCCATGGCCGGCACAGCAACCTTCCCTCCGATGTACAGACGATCTTCGTGGGGAACTTCACCAACGCCACATTCCGACCTTTCGTCGAGATGGAAATGACCAATGCCGCCACCGACCGCTTCGCCCGGGGGCGCGCCCTGACGATGGTCTCCCGCCCCGAGAAGGCCGATGCCCTTCTGTCCGGAATCGTTTCGAACTATGTGCTCATCCCTGTCGCCTTCGGCCGCGGGGATGTCATCCTCGAATACCGCGCCACCATGACCATCGACGCCACCGTGGAGCGTCCCGGCGGGAAGGTTCTCTGGAGGGGGACGCTGTCGTGGTCGGAAGCCTTCCCCGCCAGCATCGACAAGGGGCGACAGGAAGACAGCGAACGGGCAGCGATCCAGGTGGTCTCACAGAGACTGGCGGATGAGCTCTACGTGCGCATTGTGGAGAACTTCTGACTCCCCCATGAGTTTCGTCGAGCTCGACAAGATGCTGAACGAGGGTCGTTTTCCGACCCTGCTTCTTCTATACGGAGAGGAGGGATACCTGGTCGAGCAGGCCGTGAAACGCGTCTGCGATCTCGCGGTCCCTCCCGAGGCGCGCGATTTCAACTGGCACCGTTTCCGCGGAAAGGACATCCAGGCGGCTCCGGTCCTCGATGCCGCCAGCACGCTTCCTGTCTTCAGCCCGCGACGCCTCGTCTTTCTTCAGGATGTCCATGATGCCGCGGCCGCCGAGCTCGAGGGTCTTCTCGGCTACCTGCGCGACCCTGCTCCGGAAACCGTTCTTTTGCTCAGCGCCGAAAAGATCGATGCCCGTCGAAAGTTCTACCAGGAGTTCAGGAAGGTCGGGACCGCCATCGAATTCAAGCGGTACCGCGACCATCAGATTCCGGCCTTCATCCGGGAGCAGGCCAGGATGATTGGGAAATCGTTTACGGAAGATGCCATGGCGCTGTTCTGCCGACGCCTCGGCAACGATTTGCAGGAGATTCGTGCAGAACTGGACAAGCTGTTCAGTTATCTCGGGGAGAAAAGACTCGTCGATGTGGCCGACGTCGACGCCGTCGTCTGCAGGACACGGGTCGAGAGCGTCTTCGACCTGACAAACGCATTGGGAAGCAGAAAGAGCGGCGAAGCCCTGAGATGTCTCGGACGTCTGCTCGATGAGGGGACGGCGCCTCTGGTCGTCCTGACCATGATCGTGAGGCACTTCAGAAATCTTTGGAAGACGCGGCAGCTTCTGGATGAAAAGGTGGGCAGAGCCGATATCGCACGAAGGATCGAGGTGAACCCGTACTTCGTCAATGGGCTAATGGAGCAGGCGCGCACCTTCTCCTTCGACCGGTACCGCGATCTCTTCGAGCGGTTTCTCGCAACGGACCTGGCTCTCAAATCGAGCGCTTCGCATCCCGGCGCTCTGCTGGAGCGGCTTGTTCTCGATATTTGCGGGGAAAGCGCCAACTCTCCTCGCACAAAAAAATAAAGGGGCGAGAAGCCCCTTTATTTCTTACCTCGAATTTCTACTGAAGCGAGCCGACCAGTTTGCTCAGGCGCGAGATCTTGCGGCTGGCCGTCGCCTTGTGGATGACGCCCTTGGTCGCTGCCTTGTCGATGAAGGGGATGGCGCGCTGCAGGGCGTCCTGCGCCGCGGACGAGTCGCCGGTCGCCACGGCTTCACGGACCTGCTTCACAAACGTACGCATCGTGGAGCGGATATGGGTGTTGCGCGCATTGCGGACGGCGTTCTGCTTGTTCCTTTTGATTGCGGACTTGTGATTGGCCAAGGTCTTATCCTCCATCGTGGGGGTTACAGATTAAAAATCTTGAAAACGCCAACTTTATAACACGCTCATTCTGCACAGTCAAGATAAAAAAAATCAAATCAAAAAGATAAACTATTGAAATTCGGATATTTGTTGGCTAGCAATATTGAGTTAAGTAAAAATAATACATTTTTTCCGCTTTCTGTGCCCCGATTTGCCGCCTGGTTTTTTCCAGCGCCGCCGTCATGAGTGCGATGTCCGAGAAAAAAGAAATCACCCGCGCCACCGGAATCATGGGGATCGCCACCTCGATCTCCCGCATCGCCGGTCTGGTGCGCGACATGTTTGTCGCGACCCTCTTCGGCGCCGGCTTCGCCACCGATGCTTTTTTCATGGCCTTCACCATTCCGAATCTGCTGAGGCGCTTCTTTGCCGAGGGGTCGCTCACCGCTGCCTTCGTGCCGTCCTTCGCCGACACCTACCACCGGCAGGGAAGAGAGGAGGCGCTGCGGGTCGCCCGGATCGCCTTCACTCTTCTATTGCTGGTCGTGACTGTCGTGACGATCGTCGGAATCGTCTGCTCCCCGCTGATCGTTCGCATTATCGGTTCGGGCTTCATTGCGGTGGAAGGGAAGATCGCACTGACCGATTCGCTCAACCGCATCATGTTTCCCTATATCCTCTTCGTCAGCATTCTCGCCCTGCTAACCGGCATGCTCAACGTCTTCGGACACTATTTTCTCCCGGCGCTCTCACCGCTGCTGCTCAACCTCTCGATGATCTTCTGCGCATGGTCCCTGCGCTCTTTTTTCGACGAGCCGATCACCGCCCTCGCCATCGGGGTTCTTCTCGGGGGGGTTCTCCAGCTTCTGATGCAGTACCCGGCGTTGAAGGCCAACGGGATAAAGCTTCGCCTCGACTTCAATTTTCGCCATCCCACCGTCGTTCGCATAGCGAAGCTGATGCTTCCGGGGATCGCCGGCGTCGCCATCTACCAGATCAATGTCGTGGTCTCACGACTCCTGGCCTCCTTTCTGCCCGAGGGGAGCGTCTCGTATCTCTACTACGGTCAGCGTCTGTTCGAGTTCCCCCAGGGAATCTTCATCGTCTCCCTCGCCCAGGCGGCGCTACCCGCCATGAGCCGTCAGGCGGCTGTCTCCGATCTCGAGGGGATGAAGGAATCGCTGCGTTACTCTCTCGGGCTGATCCTTGTTGTGACTCTGCCCGCCTCGGTCGGGCTTGTCCTGTGCGCCGAAGCCATCTTCAGCCTCTTTTTTCTGGGGGGCGCATTCAGCTACAATGACGTACGGCAAACAGCCTACGCCCTGGCCGTCTTCGCCCCGGGACTGGTTTTCGTCGGCGTCAGCCGAATCATCGTGCCGATGTTCTACGCCATGAAGAACACCAGGACTCCTGTGGTGATCTCGTTCTGGACTCTTCTGGTCAATGCCGGACTCGGAGTCGCTCTGATGTTTCCGCTGCAGCATGTCGGGCTCGCTCTGGCTCTGACCCTCTCGTCAGTGTTCAATGCCGTGGCGTTGATCTGGGCTCTGCGCCGCAGTGTCGGGGCGCTCGGGCTGAGGGCGATTTCAGGCAGCGTCTTGCGCCTTCTGCCCTGCACCGCTCTCATGGCCCTGGTGGTGTGGCAGGTGCTCGGTTTCGCGCCGTGGGAGAGTATCGGTCACAACCTTCTCAAGTCGACAGTGCTGCTGGGCGCCATCGTTCTGGGAGCGCTCCTTTACGGCGCCGCCTGTCTGGCGTTGCGCATTCCCGAGGCTACTGCCGTTAAAGAACTTTTTCAGCGTCGAATTGCACGGAGGACACCATGAAGACGGTCGAGACAAGCAACTGGCACTCCCCGATCGGATGGTTGAGCGTTTCCGCCACCGCGCAGGGAATCGTCGAGATCGCCTGCCGCTGCGAACCGGACCCCATGTCCACGAGAGAAACGGGAGGCGGAGGCGAAACGGCTGAAGCCATCAAGCAACTCCAGGAGTATTTCAGGGGGGAGCGGCGCAGCTTTTCCCTGCGTCTGAGCTACGAGGGGCATTCTCCCTTCACCTCGGACATTCTCAACAGGCTCTCCGCCGTTCCCTTCGGCCTGCGCGTAACCTACGGCGAACTGGCGGCCATGGCCGGCCGTCCCGGCGCTGCCCGCGCCGTCGGGCGCGCCATGGCGACGAACCCTTTTCTGATCGTGGTTCCGTGTCATCGGGTTCTCGGAGCCGGAGGGCGGATGACGGGGTATTCGGGAGGGAGCGGCATTGCGACGAAAGAGTGGCTCCTTGACTTCGAACGCAAGGTCCTCGGCGGATCTGCGGCTGCGCATTCAGGCAATTCGGTAAAAATCGAATGATGTCTTAAAAGATGCTTGACAGCTCTTCGGCTCATCTGCTAAAAGTTGTCGGCGTTAACGGTTGTAGGCACGTAGCTCAGTGGGAGAGCACTACCTTGACACGGTAGGGGTCGGCGGTTCAATCCCGCCCGTGCCTACCATTTACCGACAGCCGATCAAACGACTTGAGGCATCCTTGGATGCCTCTTTTCATTCGCGCGGAGACGGAGAATGACGGTACAGCTCGAGCTTCCGGACGGCTCTCAGAGGGAAATCCCGGAAGGCGCTACCGCTCGCGACGTAGCGCTCTCCATCGGCGAGCGCCTCGCCAAGAAAGCGGTCGCCGCTCGCCTCAATGGTGATTTCGTCGATCTGAACACCCCTTTGCGCCATGGCGGCCGCTTTTCCCTCGTCACCCTCGACTCGCCGGAGGGGCTTGACGTCTATCGCCACTCAGCGGCCCACCTCATGGCGCACGCCGTAAAAAGCCTTTACGGCGACAAGGTGCAGGTCACCATCGGCCCCGCCATCGAAAACGGTTTCTATTACGATTTCTACAGCCCGGACCATGCTTTTTCACCCGAGGAATTCGAGCGCATCGAGGCCCGAATGGCTGAAATCGCCTCGGCGGATCTCCCCATCGAGCGCGAGGAGGTCGACCGGGATCGCGCCATCGAAATCTTCCGCGAAATGGGGGAGAGCTACAAGGTCGAACTCATCAGAGATCTCCCCAACGAGATCCTCTCGCTCTACCGACAGGGGGATTTCGTCGACCTGTGCCGGGGGCCGCATCTGCCCTCCACGGGATGGATCAAGGCGTTCAAGCTGACGAGTGTTGCAGGGGCGTACTGGCGCGGCGACGAGCGCAATGCCATGCTGCAGCGCATCTACGCCACCGCCTTTCCGGACAAGAAGGATCTCAAGGCGTATCTGACCCGTCTCGAAGAAGCCAGGAAGCGCGACCATCGCAAACTCGGTCGCGAGCTCGACCTCTTCTCTTTCAGCGACGAAGCAGGCGCCGGACTCGTGATCTGGCATCCCAAAGGAGCCCTGCTGCGCACCCTGATCGAGGATTTCGAGCGCCGCGAGCACCTCAGGCGCGGCTACGACATCGTCATGGGTCCCCAGATCCTGCGCACTGAACTCTGGAAAACCTCGGGACACTACGAGAACTACCGCGAGAACATGTACTTCACCGAAGTGGACGAGCAGAGCTACGGCGTCAAGCCGATGAACTGCCTCGCCCACATGCTCATCTACAAGAGCCGCATGCGCTCCTATCGCGATCTGCCTCTTCGTTATTTCGAGCTCGGGACAGTTCACCGTCATGAGAAGTCGGGCGTTCTGCACGGGCTCCTCAGGGTCCGGGGCTTCACCCAGGACGACGCACATATTCTTTGCGCTCCCGAGCAGCTCGATGCGGAGATCAAGGGGGTTTTGCGTTTCGTCCAAGACGTTATGGCGATCTTCGGCTTCGAGTACGAGATGGAAATCTCGACCCGTCCCGAAAGGTCGATCGGCTCCGACGAGGACTGGGAGAGGGCGACCAATGCGCTGATGAGCGCCCTGAGGGACTCCGGACTCCCCTTTGAAGTGAACGAGGGTGATGGCGCTTTCTACGGGCCGAAGATCGATATCAAACTCAAGGACGCACTTGACAGAAAGTGGCAGTGTGCTACAATCCAGTGCGATTTTACCCTGCCTGAGCGTTTCGATCTCACGTATGTCGGGAGCGATGGCGAGAAGCACCGCCCGGTCATGGTGCACCGTGTCATTCTGGGCGCCATCGAGCGGTTTATCGGCGTGCTGATCGAACATTTCGCCGGAAACTTTCCGCTCTGGATCTCCCCAGTTCAGGCCGTCGTCATCAACGTGACGGATAATCAGGCCGCCTACGCCGAGCAGGTCTATCAGTCGCTGCTGGCCGAAGGGGTCCGGGTTCAAAAGGACTTCCGCAACGAGAAGCTCGGCTTCAAAATCCGCGAAGCCCAGATAAACAAAATCCCCTACATGCTCATCATCGGGGACCGCGAGATGGAAAGCGGAACGGTTGCCCCGCGCCACCGTTCCGGAAACAACCTTGAAAGCATGACGCCGGCAGATTTCGTCAGGTTCCTTCAGGACGAGTGCCGGCAATACCATTAGGAGGTGTTACCATAGCCAAGCCGGAAGCAAACATCAATCGTGCCATTCGCGCCCGCGAGGTTCGCGTCGTCGATGATGAGGGGAATCAGTTGGGCGTGCTCAGCCTGAACGAGGCTCTCGCAGCGGCTGAGGGACGGGGGCTGGATCTGGTGGAGGTTTCTCCCAACGCCGTCCCCCCGGTCTGCCGGATCATGGACTACGGTAAATACAAATACCAGGCGAGCAAGCGTGCGGCCGAAGCCAAGAAGAAGACCGCCCGGGTCGAACTCAAGGAAGTCAAGATGCGCCCCAAGACCGAGGAGCACGACTTCCAGGTCAAGGTCAGAAACGCCAAGCGTTTTCTCGAGGACGGGAACAAGGTCAAGGTCACCGTCATGTTCAGGGGTCGCGAAGTGACACACCCGGAGTTCGGCCGAAAGCTTCTGGAGCGCGTCGCCGAGGAGATCAAGGAGATCGGACAGGTCGAATCGATGCCCAGCATGTTCGGGCGCTTCATGACGATGGTTTTGACCCCGAAGAAATAGAACGTTTTCATGTCGGCGGAAAGCGACCTGTTTCAGGCCTTTCTGCCGAATTCACATCTTTACAGCAAAAGGAGCGGGTAATGCCCAAACTCAAGACAAATCGCGGAGCTGCCAAGCGTTTCCGCAAGACCGGCACCGGCAAGATTCGCCGCGCCCAGGCTTTCACCAGCCACATCCTGACGTCCAAATCGAGAAAGCGCAAGCGCGATCTTCGCCAGGGCGCTATCGTTCATGCTGCCGATCAGAAGAACGTCGCACGCCTGATCCCCTATCTTTAACTTTTTTCCGCGAACTGAGGGGTCAATGTCTCCCCCTTCAGATCCGGAGGCGGTCATCCCGCCCATTTTCCTGATAGAAGGAGCAGCAACATGCCAAGAGCAAAAAGAGGATTCAAAGCGAGACGCAGAAGAAACAAGATTCTCAAACTCGCCAAAGGGTACAGGGGGGCGCGCAGCAAGCTGTTTCGCAGCGCCACCGAAGCGGTTGACCGTGCCCTGAACTATGCTTTTCGTGACCGCAAAGTCAAGAAGCGCGACTTTCGCGCTCTATGGATCAGCCGTATCAATGCAGCAGCTCGCGAGAACGGCCTTTCCTACAGCCGCCTCGTCCACGGGATGAAGAAGGCCGAGATCGGAATCGACCGCAAAATTCTCGCCCAGCTCGCCGTTGTCGACCCCAAAGGGTTCACGGCAGTCGTCGAGAAGGCCAAGGCCCAACTCCAGTAGAGAATGCCGATGCCGGCAAAAGAGATGAGGCCGCCGCCTCATCTCTTTTTTTGTGCAGATGATCTGACGACTCCGGCGATGGAAGCCACTCGGCTTCCATCGCTCGTTTAGGCGAGTGAATCGACAGCCATGAAAGACAGACTCGAATCGATGCAGCGTTCCGCCCATGCCGCTCTGGCTCAGGCGGATTCAGAAGCCGCACTCCAGGAAGTGCGGATTCGGTTTCTCGGCCGCAAGGGGGAGATGACCGCAATCATGAAGGAGATGGGAGCGCTTTCTCCCGAGGAGCGCCCCCTTGTCGGCGCCCTGGCCAACCGCATCAAGGACGATCTCGAATCCGCTCTCGAAGAGAGGCTCGCCTCCCTGCGCGAAGAGGAGATCTCCCGGCGCCTTACGCTCGAGCGTATCGATGTGACGCTCCCCGGAAGACGTCCCTTCTCCGGATCGAAGCATCCCATCACGCTGGTGACCGAGGAGATCAGCGAGATCTTCGCCTCTCTTGGTTTCGGCATCCAGGAAGGCCCAGAAGTGGAGAAGGATCTCTACAATTTCGAGGCGCTCAACATGCCCAAGGACCATCCAGCCCGGGACATGCAGGACACCTTCTACATCTCCGACGAGGTTGTGCTGCGCACCCACACCTCCCCGGTGCAGATCCGCACCATGCTTCAGCACGCTCCCCCCGTCAGGGTAATCGCCCCGGGCACCGTCTACCGCCGTGATTCTGACATCACGCACAGCCCGATGTTCCATCAGATCGAAGGGTTTCTCGTCGACCGGAAAGTGACATTCGGTGATCTCAAGGGGATACTGACGGCGTTCATAAATCAGTATTTCGGTAGAGGAACAGGCGTGCGCTTCCGCCCCTCCTTTTTCCCCTTTACGGAGCCGAGCGCCGAGGTCGACATCCAGTGCGTCATCTGCGGCGGCAAA
The DNA here is from genome assembly GCA_029289095.1 of Desulfuromonadales bacterium. Classification (GTDB taxonomy): domain Bacteria; phylum Desulfobacterota; class Desulfuromonadia; order Desulfuromonadales; family JACZKF01; genus JARFUG01. Next base: position 8,481 of record JARFUG010000026.1, on the reverse strand, counting down.
GGGTGCAGGGTCTGCAAGAATTCCGGCTGGCTCGAGATTCTCGGCAGCGGCATGATCGACCCCGAGGTCTTCAAGGCGGTGAACTACGATCCCGCCGTCTATTCGGGTTTCGCCTTCGGCATGGGACTTGAGCGCATCGCCATGCTCCGATACGGCGTGAGCGATCTGCGACTCTTTTTCGAGAACGACCTCCGCTTCCTGAAACAATTCAGTTAATCAAGGGTTTGCCTGCAGATTTCTAGAAGGAACCTGAAGAGATGATCGTTACATACAACTGGCTCAAGGAGTTTGTCGATTTCGACCTTTCTCCGGAGGATCTCGCCCATCGCCTCACCATGGTCGGGCTCGAGGTCGATTCCATGGAGAAGATCGGTGAAGGGTTCGACAGCGTCGTCGTCGCACGCCTGGTCGCTGTGGAACCTCACCCGGAGGCCGATCGCCTGACCGTCTGCAAGGTTGATAATGGCGCCGAAACCGTTCAGGTCGTTTGCGGCGCCACGAACCACAGGGCAGGGGATCTTGTCGCGCTGGCCCAGGTCGGCTCCGTTCTGCCCGGCGATTTCAAGATCAAGAAGAGCAAGATCCGCGGCCGCGAGTCGATGGGGATGCTCTGCTCGGAGAAGGAACTCGGCCTGGCCGAGGAGTCGGCGGGAATCATGATTCTCCCTCCCCAGCTCACCGTTGGGGTTCCCGTGTTCGAAGCGCTCGGCCTCAAGGACGTGCGTTTCGAGCTCGGTCTCACCCCCAATCGCGCCGACTGCCTCAGCGTCGTCGGGGTCGCCCGCGAAGTCGGGGCCATGGTGGGGAGACCCGTTCGTCTTCCGCCCCATGCCGTTACGGAGGAAGGGGAGGCGGCAGAAGCTTTGACATCGGTTACCATTGAAGAGCCCGAGCTCTGCCCCCGCTACGCCGCACGGCTCATCCGGGGGGTCCGGATCGGTCCCTCTCCCGACTGGCTTGTGCGCAGGCTCGAATCGGTCGGCATGCGCTCCATCAGCAATGTCGTCGATGTCACCAATCTCGTTCTCATGGAACTGGGGCACCCGCTTCACGCCTTTGATTTCTCACTGCTTCGAGAAGGTCGCATCGTCGTGCGTCGCGCGTCCGAAGGAGAGGTCTTCACCACTCTCGACAGCCAGCAGCGTCCGCTAAAATCAGGCGATCTGATCATTGCCGACGGTGAAGGTGCGGTCGCTCTGGCCGGGATCATGGGGGGAGAGAATTCGGAGATCGGTGCAGAGACGGTCGACATTCTTCTCGAAAGCGCCTATTTTCATCCTCCCGCCATCCGCCGCACCAGCAAGCGCCTCGGCATTCACACCGAATCGTCGCACCGCTTCGAGCGAGGAGCCGATGTCAACATGGTCCCCGTCGCCCTCGACCGTGCGGCCTCCCTGATTGTCGAGTTGGCCGGAGGACGTGTTGCGAAAGGGCGGATAGACGCCTACCCGAGGCCACTGCCCGATCGTCGACTGACCCTGTCGGCTTCACGCAACGAAGAGATTCTCGGCCTCAGTGTCGAACAGACGGAGATCATCCGCCTCCTTCGTTCCATCGGCCTCGAAGCCGTCCCAGCCGAAACCCGTCCCGACATCGTCCAGGTGACGGTTCCGTCCTGGCGCCAGGACCTCGAGCGTGAAATCGATTTGATCGAAGAGATCGCCCGACTGAACGGGTACGACTGCATTCCGGTGACGATGCCGGTCAGTCGTACGATCTGCCACCGCTCTCCCGACCACCAGCGCTTCAGCAGTCGGGTGCGCGACTTCATGGCTTCGAGCGGCTTCTCCGAGGTCATCAACTACTCATTCGTCTCTTCCGGCGCGTGGGACCGCATCGGGCTCTCCCCGCAGGACTCGCGTCGCAGGACCGTACGCGTTCTCAATCCCCTGACCGAAGAGCAGTCGGTCATGCGCACCACCCTCGTTGCAAGTCTGCTGGAAAATGTAGCACGCAACCTCGCCTATCGCAGCCGCGACCTGCGTCTGTTCGAGCTGCGCCCCGTCTTTTCCCCAGAGGATGGAGAGGAGCTCCCCCGCGAAAAGCAGAGATTGACCGCTGTCATGTGCGGCCGTCGCGAGCCCGAAGGGTGGACCCAGGCGAAGGAGGCCGTCGACTTTTTCGACATCAAGGGGGTTCTCGAAAGTCTTTTCGAGAACCTGCGCATCACCCGGGTCAAATGGGAGACCTCACAGATCGAACCGTTCCTGCATCCCGGCAAATCGAGCAGGCTCCTCCGGGGCGATGTCGTTCTCGGTTCCGTTGGCGAGGTGCATCCCAAGGTGCTCGAGCGTTTCGATATCGATCAGCCGCTCTATCTGCTCGATCTCGACCTCGAGGCCGCTTTCGCCTCCGGCGCCGATGCGTCCACCTTCAGGGCGCTCTCACGCTTCCCGGATGTCTATCGCGACAGCGCGTTCCTGCTCGACGACGAAGTTCCCGCGGAGCAGGTCTTTGCCGCCATCGAAAAGGCTCGGGGCAAGGAGGTCGAAGACGTCGTTCTTTTCGACTTCTACAAGGGGGCGGGAATTCCCGAAGGGAAGAAGAGCCTGGCGGTTCGCGTGCGCTATCGCAGTTCTGAACGCACCCTGACAGACGAGGAGATCAACCGTCTGCACGGGCGGATCGTACAGGCTCTCATCCGGGAGGCGGGTGCGCAGATCCGATAAAAAAAGCATTGCCTAGGCAAATTGCCTGTGTTATAAAAACCCGTAAATTCAGGGACCTGTGTTATCGACACATGGAGGTGGTATGACAAAGGCGGACCTCATCGAGAACGTCTACTTGAAAACCGGCTTTTCCAAGAAGGAATCCGCCGACATCGTTGAGCTGGTATTCGACCTGATCAAGACGACACTCGAATCAGGTGAGAAGATCAAGATCGCGGGTTTCGGAAATTTCGTCGTCAAGGAAAAGGCGACCCGCCGCGGCCGCAATCCGCAGACGGGCGATGAGATCGAAATCTCGTCACGCAGGATTCTGACATTCAAGCCGAGTCAGGTCCTCAAGGCCTCCATCAACGGGCAGGACTGATCCTGAGTCCCTTTTGCGAAGGGCGAGATGACACCGCAGATACCCGACAAGCTGTACTTCAAGATTGGTGAAGTGGCGGAGTTGACGGGGATCAAGCCTCACGTTCTTCGCTATTGGGAATCGGAATTCGCCCCCTTTCGCCCCGCCAAAAGCCGGAATCAGCAGCGATTGTACCGTCGAAAGGACATCGAGCTGGTTCTTCGCCTGAAAGACCTGTTGTACAATCAGGGCTTCACCATCTCCGGAGCGCGGAAGAAGTTGCAGGAGGGGCCAGATCCATCTCCTGCTGCGTTTTGTCCGACTCCGGAGCGCCGATTGCTGGAAGAGGTGCGCCGCGATCTGCAAAGGCTGCGTCTCTCCCTTGAATCGAACTAAAAAGGCCGGAAACGGCCTTTTTTAACTTTCAAATGAATCCGTGAGGTAGACCCCTCGAAGGCAAGCAGAAGCAGGGTGCTCTCACGGTTTTCAGGGAGCGGGCGTGCTGGTTCTGGTCACCAATGATGACGGTGTTCACTCTCCGGGGATCGTCGCCCTGGCTGAAAGCCTTGCGTCTCTGGGGCGGGTGGTCATCGTCGCGCCTGACCGCGAAAGAAGCGCCGCCGGCCATTCCCTGACTCTGCATCATCCCCTGCGAGCCGAGCAGATCCGGGAGGATGTCTTCGCTGTCGACGGCACCCCGACCGACTGCGTAAACCTTGGTATTCACGGCCTCCTCGAGCGTCGCCCCGATCTCGTCGTTTCCGGAATCAACCGCGGAGGAAACCTCGGCGACGACATCACCTACTCGGGGACGGTCGCTGCCGCCATGGAGGCGACGCTGATGGGTGTCCCCGCCTTCGCCGTCTCTCTCGAGGCGCGCTCTTTTCTTCCCGAGCAGTTCACTCCGGCCGCCGATTACGCCCTCGCTCTGGCACGCAGGATCGCTGCTGAAGGGATGCCCCCCGACACCTTTCTCAATGTCAACGTGCCTGAGAGCTCTCCCCTTGGCGTGCGGCTCACCCGCCAGGGGAAAAGGCGCTACGGAGATGTCGTCGTGGAGAAAGTCGATCCCAGGGGGCGTAAATATTACTGGATCGGCGTTGGGGAGCTCGGTTTCGTAGAGTCTCCCGGGACCGATTTCCATGCCGTTCATAATGGATTCATATCGGTCACCCCGCTGCATCTCGATCTGACCAACTACCGCTCTTTCGATACCCTCCGTGCATGGAACCTCGAGGGGGAAGGCGGCGATCCGGCCTGAAGGAAAACTTCCATGGACTATGTCATCGCTCGCCGTCGCATGGTGGAACGGGAGCTGCAGGGGAGGGGGATCCGGGACGAGCGTGTTCTCGAGGCGATGCGCCAGATCCCGCGCCACCTCTTCGTCGAAGAAGCGCTTCAGGGGAGAGCCTACGGCGATTCTCCGCTTCCCATCGGTGAGAAGCAGACCATTTCACAGCCTTACATCGTCGCGCTCATGACCGCGGCGCTCGAGCTCAAGGGGCACGAGAGGATTCTCGAAATCGGGACCGGTTCCGGATACCAGGCGGCCGTTCTCGCCCGCATCGTCTCGCGGGTCTTTACCATCGAGAGGTTCCCGTCTTTGGCCAGGCGCGCCCGGCGCATTCTCGACCAGATCGGCTGCACGAACGTTAACATCAAGGTCACCGACGGCACCTTGGGCTGGGAAGAGGCGGCCCCCTTCGACGGCATCATCGTTACTGCCGGCGCTCCTTCGATCCCTTCAAAGTATGTCGAGCAGCTTTGCGTCGGGGCGCATCTCGTCATCCCCATCGGGCCGCAGGACAGCCAGGTCCTGATGCGCATTACCCGGACATCGCAGAACGAATGCCGCCAGGAGCGGCTTGCCGATTGCCGCTTCGTCCCTCTGGTCGGGCGCTTCGGCTGGACGCAGGGGGGCTAAATCGATGCGCTGGGTTCGCCAACTCTACGACTGGGTCCTGCACTGGGCGCATACGCCTTACGGAGCCCCGGTCCTTTTCCTCATCGCCTTTGCCGAATCGTCCTTCTTCCCGATCCCTCCGGATGTCCTCCTGCTCGCTTTGTGCCTCTCGGCCCCGGCAGGCGCCTTTCGCTTTGCGCTGATCGCCTCCGTCGGATCGGTTTTGGGTGGGATTGCCGGTTACGGAATCGGCTTCGGACTCTGGGGACTCGTCTCCGATTTCTTCTACGCCTTTGTTCCTGGTTTCACCCCCGAGGTCTTTCTCCGGGTCCAGGACCTCTTCGACACCTATGACTTCTGGGCCGTCTTCACTGCTGGATTCACCCCTATCCCCTACAAGGTCATCACCATCGGAGCGGGCGTTTTCCAGATCAATTTTCCGGTCTTCGTTTTCGCTTCCATCGTCAGCCGCAGTCTGCGTTTTTTCCTCATCGCCTGGCTCCTTTTCCGGTTCGGCCCCCCGGTTCGCCTGTTCCTGGAAAAATATTTCAACATCCTCACCATCATCTTCATGATTCTGCTCATCGGCGGTTTCCTGGTGCTGCGCAGCGCCTTCTGAGATGATCGTCCTCGAGCATCGACCTGCCGGGCAGGCCGCCGTACGGAAATCGTTGACGGCCATGCCTATAGCCGATAGGGTATGAGATACTTTCGTTCACCCCTTGCCGATAGGTGAGGCGTTTTCATGACAGCTCGACTTCTCGTTCTGGCGGCCCTTCTGCTGTGGGGGTGCGCCCCATCTCCCGGGATCTATCACACCGTGTCGAAGGGAGAGACCCTTTACCGGATCGCGCGCACCTACGAGGTCGACGAGAGGCACATCGCACGCGTCAACGGCATCAACGATCCTAACCGCATCGATGTCGGCCAGCGCATCTATATTCCAGGCGCCACAGCCCCCCGGAACGTCTCCCCTCTCCAGAGCGCTGCGCCACAGAGATCACAGACCCCTTCCGTCGCTTCGCCGTCCCCTCCCAGGCGAACCCAAGCCCCACCGCCATCCGTTGCTCCGGCACCTCCGGCTCCCGCCCGAGCGCTCCCCTCGGCCGCACCGATGGCCGAGAAGGGGAGGTTCGACTGGCCGCTCAGGGGGCGCATCCTCCGAGAATTCTCCCTCTCCGGTCCTCGCACGAGCAAAGGCATCGAGATCGCGGCGGCTGTCGGAACCCCGGTTCTGTCGGCAGCCGCCGGAACGGTCACCTACAGTGGCGACGGCATCCGCGGATATGGTAATCTCATCATTCTGAAGCATGACGACTCCTTTTTCACGGTCTACGGATTCAACGAAAAGATACTGGTCGAAAACGGCGCCCGTGTCGCAAAGGGGCAGAGGATCGCCCTCTCGGGGACGCCGCCCGGAGGCGGAGAAGCGCGTATACACTTCGAAATCCGCCATGGTAAGACGGCTGTGAATCCGATTTTTTACTTGCCATAGGCAATGTCATCTCTTAGACTCTCTGCGTCGATAACCGGATATTCATAAAGGAAATCACACGATGGACGAAATGATCGACTTCTACGATATCGATACCGAAGGAACCGACAGCCGCGAATTCGACCTCGATGAGGAAGAGCCGGAAGAGGGGAGCGAGGAAGAGGCGGAGGAAGAGGAAGAGGAAGAGGAGCACAAGGCCGAGTACGACTCGCACTCCGACGATGCCATCAAGCTTTACCTCAAGGAGATCCAGAAGACGACGCTTCTCACCGCCGAAGACGAGCGCGAGCTCGCGCGGCGCATCTCCCAGGGGGACATGGCCGCCCGCGACCGGATGATCGAATCGAATCTGCGTCTGGTGGTGAAGATCGCCAAGCGGTATATGAACCGGGGTCTTCCGTTTCTCGACCTGATCGAAGAAGGAAACATGGGACTGATCAAGGCTGTCGAGCGCTTCAAGCTCAGCAAAGAGTGTCGCTTTTCCACCTACGCCACCTGGTGGATCCGCCAGTCGATCGAGCGGGCTCTCGTCAACCAGAGCCGAACCATCCGGCTCCCGGTCCACGTTTCAGACGACATCAACAAGTTCATCAAGATCAGCCGCGAGCTCGTCCACCGCGTCAATCGCGAACCCCAGGTCAAGGAGGTTGCCGAAGCGATGGGGGTCGAACCCGCCTATATCCGCCGTCTCATGGTGCTCGTCAAGAAGACGTACTCCATCGAACATCCCATGGGCGAAAACAACGATTACAGCCTGATCGACACCATCGAGGACACGACATCCATCGACCCCTCCTCCCTGATCGAAGATCTCGACAAGTTCAGTCAGGTGCAGGAGTGGCTCGAGTCTCTGAGCGAGAGCGAGCGGGAAATCCTGTCGCTGCGTTTCGGGCTCGAAGATCGCGAGCCGCAGACCCTGGACACTATCGGCCAGCGATTTGGGGTCACCCGCGAGCGGATCCGGCAGATCGAGGCCAAGAGCTTGGAGAAACTTCGCATCATCATGGAAGAAAGAGATCCTCAACTGCGGCATTTAAGAGAGGAACGCTCCCAGAAGCCCTCTCGTTGACATCGTCGACAAAGGAAGGATTACGGCCCGTGGAAGACCTCAAGAACATCATCCGCGACATTCCCGATTTCCCCAAGAAGGGGATCATGTTCAAGGATATTACGACCCTGCTTGCGGATGCCAAAAGCTTCCACCGCATGGTCGATCTCATCGCCCACCGCTACATCGGTCAGGGCATTGAGCAGGTCGTCGGTATCGAAGCGCGAGGTTTCATCCTCGGCTCTGCCCTGGCCTACAGGCTCGGCACCGGCGTGACGCTGGTGCGCAAGGCGGGCAAACTGCCTTACAAGACGCGCCGCAAGACGTACGATCTCGAATACGGCAGCGACACCCTCGAGATTCACGAAGATGCCTTCACCCCCGGCAGTCGCGTCCTTGTCGTCGATGACCTGCTCGCCACGGGCGGCACCATGGCGGCGGTGGTCGATCTCGTCCAGGAGCTTGGCGCCGAAGTCGTGGAATGCGTCTTCATGACGGAGCTCGAATTTCTCGAAGGGCGCAAGAGGCTTCCCGACGGAAAAGTCTACAGTCTTCTGAAGTTCTGACGGGACGCTTTATTTCTTGCAAAGTCCCGCATTTCAGATTATAAGAGAGAACTTTCGGGGCCCCGTAGCTCAGCAGGATAGAGCAACCGCCTCCTAAGCGGTAGGTCGTGCGTTCGAATCGCGCCGGGGCCGCCATTTCGTTCAAGGCGCCCGAGATTTTCCCTTGACTCTGATTATTTTCCTTGGTATTACATGCACCTCTTTTGGGGTGTCGCCAAGCGGTAAGGCACTGGACTCTGACTCCAGCATTCCTAGGTTCGAATCCTAGCACCCCAGCCAGGTCAACGCCGGATCGCATGATCCGTTCACAACAATAGAATGGTCCCTTCGTCTAGCGGTTAGGACACCGGCCTTTCACGTCGGCGACACGGGTTCGAGTCCCGTAGGGATCACCATTCGATGCCCTCCCGAGGGAGGGTCGAAGGGGTGGAGCGATGCTCCACCCCTTCTTCTTTTT
>JARFUG010000025.1:34269-40891 GCA_029289095.1 Desulfuromonadales bacterium | reverse complement strand
GACATCATGGCCGCAAAGGTCGAAACACGCATTTCAGCACGAGTGCCCGAGCACGTTTACGAGACTATCACCCGGGCGGCCGAGTTGTGCGGAGCGACGATTAATCAGTTTCTCGTTCAATCTGCACTCGATCGAGCGCGTACAGTGATCGAGGAGGAGAATCTTATTCGCTTGGACGCGGAGACAGCGAGGGTGTTTTTCGACGCGATCGAGAACCCACCAGCGCCGAGCGAGAAATTGCTGGCGGCCTTCCGCGCTCATAAGGAGCGGCTATAAATGCTTCGCATCGAACTTCTTTCGCGGGACCACGACCGCGAAGGGTTTAGCTGCGGCGAGCGGGATCTGGACGATTATCTCAAAAGGACCGCTCGCCAGCACAATGACAAAGGGATTTCACGCACCTTCGTCCTTGTCGATTCGGATGATCCGGCGAAGATCCTGGGCTTTTTCACCCTGGCGAGCTGCGAGGTCGTAGCGGCGGAATTGCCGCCCGAATACGCGAAGAAATACCCGCGCAAAGCTCCCGCTGCCAAGCTGGCCCGCTTGGCGGTGGCGAGGGATCAACAACGCCAAGGGTTCGGTGGTCTCATGATGGTCGATGCCATGCGCCGCACCCTTGCCGTTGCCGAAAACATCGGGATCATCGGCTTTTTCGTTGATGCGAAGAATCAGGGCGCCCGCGAGTATTACGAACAGTATGGCTTCGTCGCTCTGCCCGACCATCGGCTCGCCCTCTTTTTGCCGTTGGCCACGTTGGCTGCTGCGCTTGAGGCGCTTGGCAATTGAGAGCGATGTTTGCGAATTACTTCCCGATTGATCCCGCCCCCAGCTTGCGGGCAGGCATCTCGATACTATTATTGAGACACTTGCCTGCGTAAATCGTCAAGGAGAGCCATGCCGGACAGCATTCACCTTGCCTGCCCCCGTTGCGATGCCATCAACCGCCTACCTGCGGCGCGGCTGGGTAGCCTTCCGAAATGTGGGAAGTGCCATCAGTCTCTCTTCACGTCACACCCGGCCGTGCTTACCGGCGCCAATTTCGATCGGCATGTCGGGGGAGATCTTCCGGTGTTGGTCGATTTCTGGGCTCCCTGGTGCGGATACTGCCAGAGGATGGCGCCCGCATTTGCGCAGGCGCTCGCCTCTCTGGAGCCGCGCATGCGGCTGGCCACCGTCAATACAGAGGCTGAGCCGGGGTTGGCTGCCCGATATGCTATCCGCGGGCTGCCGACGTTGGTTCTTTTTCGGCAAGGGCGCGAGATCGCCCGTCATAGCGGCGCCATGGCGGCGGCCGATATCGTAAACTGGGCGCGATCACATGCCTGAAATGGCAGAAGGCTGACGGGGCTGTGGACAAGCGAGGCCATTTCGGATGGATTTGCCCCCTTGACGAAACGCACGTAAGTTCTTAAAATATAAGAGAATGTTCCGAGAGCGAGGCTGAAAAGACAAGAAGGAGGTGAAGGAAGATGTTGCCGATGATTCGTTGGGAACCGTTCAGTGAACTGAGCACGTTCCATCGTGATATCGATGACCTTTTCCGTCGGTCCTTCGGTCTTAGGCGGGGTGAGGAAGGTGCAGTGATAAGCCCCATGGTCAACGCGTATGTCAGTGGGGATCAATTCTGCATCGAAGCCGAAATCCCCGGGGTTGAGAAGAAGGACCTGGAGATCAGCGTGGAGGGAGATGTTCTGACCCTGCGCGGTGAACGCAAGATGAGCCGGGAAACCAAAGAAGAGAACTATTTCCTCCAGGAATCCCGGTACGGTTCATTTCTCCGGCGTCTGACCCTGCCCGAAGGGGTGAATACGGAGAATATCCAGGCTTCTTACGAGAATGGGATTCTCAAAGTCACGATGCCCATCGCTCAGAAAGCGATCACCGGACGGAAGATTGAAATCCAGGCTCCGGGGGAACAGAAACAAGTGACCGAGAAACATGAAGAAGCGGAGCAACTCCACTAAGGAAACCGAGAGCCCGCTGTCGGATATCAAGGGGAACGCCATCAGCGTTCCCCTTGCCTTTTACAGTGACAGGAACGGTGAAGCTCTGGAGAGCTGTTTCGAGCGTGATTGGCTGTGAAGGAACTCAAAGCTCGCTTGAAGGAGAAGTCGTGAGAGTGGCGCCAGCAAACCTGGGGATGGTTCGGTGGTCTCATGATGGTCGATGCCATGCGCCGCACCCTTGACGTTGCATCAGCTTTTTCGTGGATGCTAAGAACCAGGGCGGACGGGCCGGCTCAAACAGCATGAGCCCACCCGGGAGGAGGCCAGTGAGATGCTTTTGTTCTAAGATCGCTTCACCGTTTTATTCTGCTCTTCCATTGCCCGACGCAAAATCCTGTTCGCGCGAGTCTGATATCCCCGACCTCCCTGCTTGAGCCAATGGATCACGTCGGCGTCAAGTCGGATGGTGACCGCCTGCTTCACTGGCCGATAAAACCGGCCCCGTTCTGCTCCGCTCCAGTCAGACACTTCCGGAATATCGGAAGTGTCGATATCTTCATCGGGAAGGCTCGCCAAAGCCTTCAATTCTTCCTGTCCCTGCTTTTTAGTGTCCTTGTTCATATCTGGCCCTTTCCTGCCTGGTTGCCTTGCGCGCTGAGATGATTCGGATAACTTCCTCATCCTCCCCTCCTTCGTGCCGATCCTGAATACTGAGGTGAAAGGGATCGTCAAAAATCCTCAGTGCGACCTCGAAGCTTACGCCATGCTTCGCCTTATTAGTGCGATTCTTGTTCTCATCCCAAATAAAGCGCATTAAATCTCTACCCCCTGTTGTACATACACTTTTATAATTACAATAGGCGCTCAGGGAAGTCAACCCGCCCTCCTCTGCCCGGAAGGCTTTTGATCTCACCCATTGACACTCGGACACGTCGGCGACCGCTTCGCGGTGGTTCCGCAGAGCCCACTATCTCGACACCGTGGGGACCGTCCCCGCGCCATTCAAAGCACAGGCGCCACTGCTTGTTGAAGCCCCGGACAGCAAGCAAAAAAGGGATTCCGACGGAGTGCTCAACCCATCGAAATCCCTTTAAATTTTGGCGCGCGATAGTGGACTCGAACCACTGACCTTTGGCTCCGGAGGCCAACGCTCTATCCAACTGAGCTAATCGCGCAGAGACTGGACTATATACCCCATCCATGGTTGGAATGCAACCGCAAACTGGCCTTTCGCGTCCCCGATGCTCGCTTGTCGACCCCCTGTGCGCCTGGTATCATCTGTTCGTCATCGCGTGGGGGTCTGAATGAAATCTTTGGCGTGGTCCCTTTTCTTCATCTTCGTATTTTCCTGGAGCAGCGCTTCCGCCCAGGGCCTTTCGGTCGACCGGTTGTCCGAAGGGGTCTATGCGGCCGTGTCAGGTTCGAGCGGGTCTCCGTTCAATGGACTGTTTTGGGTCGGGGACGATTACGTTGCCGGCGTCGGCAACTGCCTCGACGCGCAGACCCTCGGCGAGTTGACGTCGGCCATCGCTGCCGTTACGGACAAGCCGCTGCGCTTCTGCATCCTCGCCCCTGTGGGTGTCGCCTTGTCCGCCGATGCCCCTCCGGTTTCAGAAGTTGCACTCATCGTGGAATTTCGCACCTGGCAGAAGGTGCAAGAAACTCATTCCCCCCTCCCCTTCTCCGTCCTTTATTTCCGCGATGATTTGGCCCTCGAGCTTGCCGGGCGGCCCGTCGAGCTCCTGGCAAGCGCCAAGGGTGATGATCTGAGGATCTTTCTCCCCCAGGAGGCCGTCCTCTACCTGGCCGCGGCCAAAAGTCCCGACTGCAGCAGGAAAGTCCGCCTCTCACCCCTTCCCAGAAGGACCGCGCCCTGGCACAAGGCCGAGCAGGGGGCAAAGATTATCGTCCCGGCATGCGGTTCGCTCGTCAACTCCAGGTAAAGGCAATTTTGAATTTTGAATTTGAATTAAACCCCAAATCAAAACCCTTCCACGCGTCAGTGTCTTTCGAGCTCCGGCGACTCTTCTGATCGGGGCAGCAGCTCGTTGTGGCTGTTTACCGCGAGGAGCCAGACGAAGAAGATCATGAGGCTCTGGAAGGCCGCCATGCTCGGGCTCATGGGGATGGGGGGCATGACGTAGAGTAGCCGTTCGAGAAAGAGGGCGACCAGAACGGCTGTGGCGACGGCGGCGACGACCCCCGGCTTCTCCTTGGCGCGACGGGAAATCAGGACGAAAAATGGAACGAGGAAGGCGCCGACGATGGTCAGAACGCCCATCCCCCTGCGCAGCGGAGTTCCGATGCGATCGACGATGAAAACCACCTCTTCCGGGAGGTTTCCGTACCAGATGAGCAGGTACTGGGTAAAGAAGAGGCCGGTCCAAAGGACGCTGAAACCGAAGAGGAGGAGCCCGATATCGCGCTGGTGCCCCAGGGCTATCTTCGGATCGATGGCCTCCTTCTGCCGGTAAAGAAAGTAGAAGAGAAGTGCGGCAAGTGCGATGGCGGCGTAGAGGCTCTCGACGAAATAGTAGGCTCCCAGCAGGGTGCTGAACCAGGGGTATTCGAGCGACATGACGAGATCGTACGCGACCAGCGACTGGGATGTCACGAAGATGAAAAGGTAGGTGACCGCCGCTTCCTTCACCCCGGGATCGCCGGCAAGGGAGCGATGAGCGAAGCGCCGCCCGCTCCACCACACCAGAGCGAAGAGGGCCAGGTTGCGCAGGAGGAAGAACGGCTCGTTGAGCCAGAGCCCCGGCGCCTCGACCCAGGGATAGAGGGAGATGCGCGGGATCAGAAGGAGAAGAAGAAAGAAAAGGAGCGGCAGCAGGTGAACGGCGCACAGAAGCTCCCGGCGCAGCGAGGCGATCCACCGGGCCCGGGTGAGATCGGTGACGGCGACGATGGCGACGCATCCCTGGGCGAGAGAAGCCCAGAAAACCACGGTCATCAGCAGGGCGCCCTGCTGGGGGACGACGCGGCCGTATTCCATGAGGGCGAGAAGCCCCCAGGTGATGAGCAACACCAGGAAGAAGTTCCCCTTGCCGAACTTCACCGTTTCCATGACGAATCCCCCTGCTGCTGCAGAACGATGACGAAACAGTTGCCGTAATCCACAGGGTTCATAATGGCGCTAATTTTCGGCAATTGAGCCAGAAGGAGGAAACCGGCGAACGACATCAGTCCGCCGAAGAGAATGGTCAGGATGTAGGCGACCAGGAGAAACGGAGGAATCGAGACGACTGGCTTTCCCCCGACAATCAGGGGCCAGCTCAGAGCGGTGTAGATCGTCAGGGCCAGCCCTCCTGCGAAACCGGAGATCCCCCCGAGAACCGCGAAATATTTCATCGGCCCCGGCGTGATTTCCAGGATCTCTTCGACCTCAGGGAGATGCCAGGGAAGATAGAGACGCATGTCGTTGCGTCCGTACCCTTTGGCCTTGAGCTCCCGAAGAGCCTCGAGAAAGGCCTCCTTGTCCTCGAAAATCATCGGCTCGCTCATTTGAGATGCTCCTTCAGCTCGGTGATCGACAGGACGGGAAGGACCTTCAGAAAAATGAGATAGAAGAGAAAGAAGAGCCCGAAGGAGCCGATCGTGATGCCGATCTCCGCAAAGGACGGCTGGTACAGGCCCCAGGCGTAAGGTTCGTACTCGTGCGCCAGAGAGTTGACGATGATGACGAAACGCTCAAGCCACATTCCGATGTTGACGAAGATCGAGACAGCGAAGAGGTAGGCGAGATTGCGCCGGAAGCGGCGTAAAAAGAGCGTCAGCGGCAGCAGGGAGTTGCAGATGATCATGATCCACCAGGCGACCCAGTAATCGCCGAAGCTGCGGTAACGGAACTGGTCGGCCTCGAAGGGGTGGTCGCCGTAGAAGGCGAGCCCCGTCTCGACGATGTAGGAGAAAGTGATGATCAGCGAGGTGAACAGGAGGATCTTGGCGATCTGCTCGAAATGGTCGACGGTGATGTACGGTTCGAGCTTCAGGGCGCGCCGCATGGGGACGACGAGGGTGATGACCATCGCCGTTCCGGAGAAGATCGCCCCGGCGACGAAATAGGGGGCGAAGATGGTGGTGTGCCACCCCGGGACGATACTCACGGCGAAGTCCCACGAGACGATGGAGTGGACCGAGGCGACCAGCGGGGTGGCGAAGGCGGCCAGGAACAGGTAGAGCCGGTTGTAATGACGCCACTGCTCGCCCGAGCCGTTCCACCCCAGAGAGAGGACGGCGAAAATCTTCTGCGCGAACCCCTTCAGGCGCCGCCGCGCCACCGCCAGATCGGGGAGCATGCCGACGTAGAAGAAGACCAGGGAGATGAGCATGTAGGTCGTGACGGCGAAGACGTCCCAGACCAGCGGAGAGCGGAAGTTCGGCCAGATGAGGCGCTCGGTCGGATAAGGGAGCAGATAGTAGAAGACCCAGACGCGCCCCAGGTGAATAAGGGGGAAGAGCCCGGCGACCATGAGGGCGAAGACGGTCATCGCTTCGGCGGCGCGATTGAAGGCCGTGCGGAATTTGGCTCGAAACAGAAAGAGAACGGCGGAGATGAGCGTACCGGAGTGAGCGATCCCGACCCAGAAGACGAAGTTGGTGATCAGCATCGCCCAGCCGACCGGATTGTTCTTCCCCGTCAGCCCCATCCCCGTCCAGATCATGGCGCCCCA
>JARFUG010000025.1:4048-34169 GCA_029289095.1 Desulfuromonadales bacterium | reverse complement strand
CCCAGAAACTCGAAAACCCGGTAGGTTCGTTCATCGGCGGCCCATTGGGAGACGGTCGATTCGGGGTCGAGGATGTTGCCGAAGACGATGGCGCCGGTGGGGCAGCTCTGGGCGCAGGCGGTGGTGACCTCGCCGTCCTGGATGAGGCGCCCCTCGTCCTTGGCGTGGTCCCTGGCGGCGTGAATGCGCTGGATGCAGAAGGTGCACTTCTCCATCATCCCTCGCGTGCGCACCGACAGATCGGGATTGAGCATCTGCCGTGTCGGCTGCGGTCTTTCGTACCGCCACCAGTTGAAGCGGCGCACCTTGTAGGGACAGTTGTTCGCGCAGTAGCGCGTCCCCACGCAGCGGTTATAGACCTGGATATTGAGCCCCTCGGGGTTGTGATAGGCGGCGTAGACGGGGCACACCGGCTCGCAGGGGGCGGCGGCGCAGTGCTGGCAGAGCATCGGAAGGAACTCAACCCCGCCGGGGGCGTCGTACCACGGCTCGATACGCAGCCACGACATCTCACGTCCCTTCATGTGGTCTTTCAGTCCGGTGACCGGAACGTTGTTTTCGACGTAGCAGGCCGCGGCGCAGGCCCCGCACCCGTTGCAGCGCGCCAGATCGATGGCCATCGCCCAGCGGTACTCGGGATATTGGATCTCGGGGTAGAGACTCACCCGCTCGTATCTCTTGTGGTAGTCCGGATCGGGGATCAAGCCGCGCCCTTTCTGCGAAGTGGATCCCGCGAGGATGGCTGTCGCCCCCTTGCGGCGCGTCCTTTCGACCCGCAGTTCTTCCAGGAAAAGGACGAACTCTCCCGTCGTCTCTTCAAACCCGTAGGGTGCGCCCGCAAGGAGGCTGCGCTGGATGGCGAAGACCCCTTCGGGAAGACCGGGCTGAGATTTGGCTGGGAAATCGCCGTCCCAGGGACCCGAGGAGAGTCGCAGGATCTGTCTGTCGCTGATCCGGTTCTCGCTCGCATAGTTTACCGGCGCCGAAACCCATTCTCCCCAGGAGATGGTCGTCAGGGGATCGGGCACTTCGTTCAAGAGCGGCAGCGGGCGGCTGCGGCCGTCGAAATGGCGGATGGAGGGGGTGATGGCGAGGAGCGGCCCCCGAAGAGGGGGCGCCTCCCCCGCCTGGGCCAGAAGATCGAGCGCCCCCTGGGGGTCGAGCTGAAGAGGCCGGCTTTCGACGTTCTCTTCGACGAAACCCCGCTCTGCAAAGGCTTCGAGGCCGTTGTCGTCCATCGACCTGCGCCACTGGGAGAAGAGAAGGTCACGCCAGTTCTGTCTCCGGTCGCCCACGAATGAAAGGAGGATCTCCCCTTCGGTGCGGGTGGCGTAAAGGGGGTCGATCGCCGGCCGGATGACCGAACGCACGCCGATTCGCGGCACGGCATCCCCCCAGGATTCAAGGGGATGGGAGAGGGGGAGGACCAGATCCATCTGCCGGGTCGTTGCATCCATCAGGGAGGCCATCCCGACGCGAAGAGCGGCCCCCTGGAGCCTGCGGGAAAAGCCGAGGGCGTCGGGGATCTGCCCCACGGGATCGGTGCGGGTGACGAAGAGGACGCCGACGCCCCCCTCCTCCAGGTCCTGGGCAAGGCGCCGCGCGTCGAGGGCCGAGCCGACCAGGGCGTAATTCTCCCGCCGGTCGAAATCGGCGCTGACGCCGAACATCCCGAGCCGCCATTGCAGCAGGACGGCGAGCGCCGCCGTCCTGGCCGCCCCGGGATGCGCCAGCGAGAGCCCTCCGACCACAAGCAGGGGTCGCTCGGCTCGCTGCATCTGCCCCGCCAGAGACTCGAGCTGTTGGGCGGAGAGGCCTGTCGCCTCGGCGACCTGCTGCACCGGCAACTCCGCAACCGCTTCGAGAATCCCGGAGGGCAGGGCCTGCCCTGCGCCCTGGCGACGCAGGAGCCAGGCGAGAAGCGCCGCCTCGCTTCCCGGTCTCAGGGGGAGGCTCTGGTGGGCGTTGGCGCCGGTGAGGGTGAATGTGGGCTCCAGGTGAATCCAGTGAAACCCGGGGTTTTCCCGCGCAGCCGCGATCCGGGAGGCAAAGCCGACGGGGCTCACGAACGTTTCGAGGATGTCGGCCCCGAGCGTGACGAGAAGATCGGCCTCGTCGATGCGATAATGGGGGATGTCCGCAACCCCCAGCAACTCCCCATAGGCGCGGCGCAGAGCGGCGTGGGCGAAGAGCTCGAATTCCGGGAGGCGCTCCACCTGGCGCTCTTCGCAGAACAGGTCGATGACGTCGCTCAAGGCGCCGGTGGTGCGCCCTGCCAGGTAGAGGTTGCGACGCCCCTCGGCGACGCTTCTCTCGAGGGCCTCATCGATGACGGCGAGCGCCTCGTCCCAGCCGATCTCGCGAAAGGCTCCGTCCTGGCCTCGCCGCAGGGGGGTCTGAATCCGCTCGGGATGGTACAGGCGCCAGAGCCCCGCCTGCCCGCGCATGCACAACCCACCCCGGCTGATCGGATGCTCGGGAATCCCCTCAAGCTTCACCGCTTTCATTTCGCGCAGACGCACCTGCATCCCGCACCCGGCGGGGCATTCGGTGCAGGTCGTCGCCACCCAGCGCGCCTGCCCCGGGACAACCCCGTCCTCGGGGGGAACAAGCATCGAAATCAGCGTCTTCTGCCCCTTCTCCGAGCCGCAGGACGAGAGCATCGTGGCGCTGGAGAGGGCTCCGAGGGTATGAAGAAAACTTCGACGGTCCATAAGAAAATCAGGCTCGAGGCGCCAGGCAAGAGGCACGAGAAAAATCCGCCCTCTCCCCTGCAGAAAATATTGACACCATCACATCCACTCCCTGGAATTTATAAGAGAATTCAAAATTCAAAATTGCTCTTTAGATATGACACGTCGCGCAGTCCGTCGGCGCCTGGAGAGAGCGATGGCAGCTTACGCACCATCCCATCTCCAGGGGACGAACTCGCCCTACCCGCTCGGTCTTGGTTACATCGCCATGGCATGCGGCGCACTCGAGTCCTGCGCGCAGGTGGCTCTTGTGCGGAAAGCGGATGAAGCCGTCCAGCGTGTGGACCCGCACCCAGTGAATCGGCTCTTTGTCTTCCCAGTGCCGGATGAGCTTCTGGATCTCGGGCCGGTCGGTCGCCACGGTGGCATGGCACGACATGCACAGCTCCACCGGGGGCACTCCGGCGACCGGCGACTGCTCCGCGTAGATGTGGCAGAAGGTGCAGGGGAGTCCGAGCCCCCCTTCGGCATGGATCGAGTGCGGAAAGGCGATCGGCTGCTGCGGCGCCCTCTGCACCCACAGACGGTAATATCCCCATCCGGCGCCCAGGATGAGGAAAAAACCGAAGTAACCTGCAACGGCGAAGAGTATGAGAAATTTAAGTAGTTTCGGCATGGTCTCGGTCTATTCTTCGATTCTCTGCAGCAGCCAGGAAGCCACCGCTTCGTATTCGGGCTCGCGCAGCACAATGGGCGGCATCGGCGGATAATCGGGGTTCACTCTGTCGGGAGCCCGGATGAAACCGATCAGCGCCTCCCTGTTCCCGACGTACTTGGGAAGAACCTCGTTGAGAGGAGGTCCGACCAGACGACTATCGAAGCGGTGGCAGGCGATGCAGTGCCGATTGAAGACCGTTT
Organism: Desulfuromonadales bacterium; assembly: GCA_029289095.1. Taxonomy (GTDB): domain Bacteria; phylum Desulfobacterota; class Desulfuromonadia; order Desulfuromonadales; family JACZKF01; genus JARFUG01. Next base: position 30,558 of record JARFUG010000025.1, on the reverse strand, counting down.
CGCCATCGACGATGGGAGCCGCTGGCGGAGCCGCCACGATTGTCGGGACGCCGATGACGGGAAAATCGACCAGTGCTGCGGTTCCGGCGACGATCGCCTCCGCCTGTGCTTCCTCCCTTCCGATCTGGCCCATCAGGATCCACACGGGAAAGATCAGAATCGTCAGGACAAAAGCGGCCCCTTTGCGTTCATTTCCAGTGGCTAGAAGAAGGAACACAGCGCCGGCCTGTACGACGGCCACAGCGGCGAGGACGAAGATCAGTGTGGAGAGGGCGAAAGGCGCCGCCCTTTGAAGTTCGAGAAGAATCAGAACGGGCAGAAGCACAAGTCCTGCCCCGAGGAGAATACCTCCGCCCATTCGACCGTAATCGCCTCCCGTCCATCGCGGCGCCCCCCAGCGCAGCAGGGCTCCCGCCGCGGCCACGGAGAGGGCCGCCAGAGAGAGGAACCGCCAGGTGCCATGCCACGAAATGATGATTCCCGGGAGTCTGGGAAGGAGCGCAAGCTGATCGGGGCGCTGTATCAGGGTCTCGCTCAGCAGAACGAGATAGAGCGAGGCCGCAATGAAAAAGATCCCCGAAGCGCCCAGAACGGAGACCTGGACGAAGCTGCGCGACAGGCTTTTTCTGCAAAGGCGAAGCGCACCGGCGCCGGCCAGCAGGAGCGCGAATGCCGCTATCCAGAAAGCGCTCAGCAGGTTCGCCAGACCGTAAAGTAGCCACTGACAAAGGAGCGCAAGGGCGAGTCCGAGAGGAAGCAGGAGCCACACGAAACGCCCCGGCGCGACGTGTTCCATCAGAGCGTCGGCAAGACGCCTGTGCCCTTCGCTGCCGTTTCGCCGCCCGTAGAGATCGCAGCACAGAGCGGTGGCGCCCCCTGCCGCCATGATCCCCGCAAAAGGGATAACGACCGACAACAGGAGAAATGTCAGAATATTGAGCAGGAGCGGATCGCCCTCAAAAGCCGGCATAACACCTCATCCCTCCTTCCCCTCCATATACGATTTGTACAGCAGCAGACTCAGAACCCCCGCGAGGATCAGTAGCACGACGACCGCCCCTCCCCACACCTTCCGCCGTGCAAGTTCGGCCTGCAGAGCTTCCACCTGCCCTGCGATCACCCCCAGTTGCTGCTGGAAGTTGTCGGTCTCATTGCGCACCCTCTCCACGTCGACGCTGTGGAAAAGACGACGGAACTCGTTGCGCACCGAAAAGATGCTCCCTTCTAGCCGCGAGGTGTCAATGCCGAGGCGATGCAGGGCGGCGACGTCCCCTTCGAGGCTGGAGATGAACGCTTCGGTTCCGGCGATGGCGTTCTTGATCTCTTCCGCGCGGCCGTATTCGTGACAGCGCGTGCAGTCCTGCGGGTTGATGAGCTCGGAGGTCGCCCTCTGCACAGCATGACTGCCGTGGCAGGTGACGCAGTTCGGCCCGCCTGCGCCCAGCGCCTGGCCGTGGGCGCTCTCGAAATAGTCCTCGGTCACCCCCACATGGCATCGCCCGCAGAATTTGGGGACATCCTCGTCGCCGGGGGCGCCGAGAAACCCCCTCTCAGGGGAGTGGGCCAAGCCGAAATCGGTCGGGTCTCCGCCGTGGCAATGGAAACACAGAACCCCGTGGCGCTGGTGGATACTCCCCTGCCATTGCCGAACAGGCGCCCCGATCGCCCCGGGAATCCCCCCGTGGCATTGGATACAGACCGTTTCATCCTGATTTTGCTGGGCCGAAACGTCCGTCGGGAGAAAAAGCAGAAAAAGAAGCAGCCCCCAAGTTCTGCCGAGAATGTGTATCATGAGAAGTATCCCCAAATGGAAAGCCCCACGAAAATAGCGATTCCGCAGATGAAAAGCGCTACGAAAAGAGGGCGGCGGGCGGGGCGGCGCTCCGGCGAACGGTCGATGAACGGAAGCAGGGCGAGCAGCGTCATGGCCACGACCTGGACCGCAAGCCCCATGAGTTCGCTCGGGAAAATCTTCAGCACCTGATAGGCCCAAAGAAAGTACCACTCGGGCTTGATTCCCGGCGGAGTGACGAACGGGTCGGCGGGAATGTTGGCCGTCGGGGGGATGAAGAGCCCTGGGGCGAAAAAGGTTATGGCGACGAGCAAGGCGAGGAAAAAGGAGATGACTCCGGCTTCCTTGGCCATGTAGTGCGGAAAGAAGGGAATTCCCCCGGGATGGTGCTCGTGATGGAAGCGATCGTGCTCCTTCGGCGGTGTATAATCGGGTCCGAAGGGGGGCTTGGAGACCCCCGTGCGCCGGACGCAGAAGAGGTGAAAAGCGACCAGAAGACCGAAGAGCAGGGGGAACCCCATGACGTGCAGCGCGAAAAATCGTCCGAGAGTGTCCTCTCCGACCGCCGTTCCCCCCCGCAGAAAGCCGACCAGATCCGCGCCGAGAAGCGGGATGGCCCCCGCGGCGTCGGTCGCGATGGTCGTCGCCCAGAAGGAGAGCTGGCTCCAGGGGAGCAGATATCCCGTCAGGCAGAGCCCGAGAGAGAGATTCAGCAAAAGAAAACCCGAAACCCAGGTCAGTTCCCTGGGGCGCTTGTAGCTCCCCATGAACAGGGCCGAAAGCATATGCAGAAGCAGGACGGCCACGATGAGGTTCGATCCGACGGCGTGCAGATTACGCAGCAGCCAGCCGTAAGGGATTTCATTCATGATGCGCTGAACGCTCGAAAAAGCTTCCTGCGGACTCGGCTGATAGTAGATGAGAAGGAGAATCCCCGTGGCGAACTGCAGTGCGAACAGGGTGAGAAGCACCGCCCCGAGGGTGTACCAGATGTTGATGTTGCGGGGAAGAAGATACTTGGTGAGATTCTGCTCGAGAATATCCCGGATACCGAGCCGCAGATCGAGCCAGTCGACGATTCGCTTGGGCATGACGGCTCCTATCCGATGAGCAGCCGGTTGTCGACCACGGTCACCGGCAAGGAATCGAGGGGGCGCGGGGGCGGCCCGGAAAGGACCCTTCCGTCCGGAGAAAAACGCCCGGCATGGCAGGGGCACAGAAACTCCCTCTGTTCGGGGAGCCATTGCACGATGCACCCCAGATGGGTGCAGATTGCTGAAAAAGCGTAGTAGACGCCCGGGGAGGACTGAAGGACGACTGCCGGCTGGCCCCGGAAGCGGAAGAAATGGGCGACTCCCAGCGGAACGTCCTCCCGGTCGAGGGCGATCCTCTCTTCTTCACCCGGCTCCTCCATGGGCGAGAGATAGCGCCAAACCGGCCATCCGGCGGCAAAAGCCAGAACTGCCCCGATCGCGCCGAGAGCCGTCGTGAGGAAGAGGCGTCGACTGCCCATGAGAACAAACCTCCTTGGAGAAAACTCATCACATTATACAGGATTCGGTCCCGCAGACCGGTCGAAACCAAAGTATAATCTTTTCGCGACCCCTTTCAACCTTCCCGGGAGAAAAGTTAATGATCTCCTCTGCTGCGGCTCTTTTCATCATCGATCCACCAGAGCGCCTCGATCCGCCGACCGACACCACGCTGGCCATCATGCGCGAGACGCTTCGCCGGGGGGAGGGGGTGCTCTTCTGCCATCTGTCCGACCTGCGCCTCGCCAACGGCCGTCCATCGGCACGGGTGCGGGCCGCCAATTTCCGCCCCGGCAGGGAACTTTTCGAAGCAGGAGACGATTTGGATATCGAGCTCGACCGGTTCGCTGTCGTGTACATGCGAAAAGACCCGCCGGTCGATGCCGCCTACCTGCACGCCACCCACATTCTCGACCGCCTCCCCCCCACAGTGCTGCAGGTCAACCCCTCGCGCGCGCTGCGGCGTCATTGCGAAAAGCTGATCCCGGCCGACTTTCCCGGCCTGCAGCCGCCCAGTCTCGTGAGCGCCGACGTCCGGGATCTCATCGATTTTCTTCGGCGCGAAAAAAAGATCGTCGTCAAACCTCTCGACGACTGCAGCGGACGCGGCATCATACAACTCGAGGATGGCGATTCCGAGGCCCTGCGGAAGATCGACGAAGCGATCCGAGGGGGGCGTTTCGTGCAGGCCCAGCGTTTCCTTCCGGAGATCGCGGAGGGAGACAAGAGAGTCCTTCTGCTCGGAGGAGAGATTCTCGGCTGGGTGAGACGACTCCCGCCGCCGGGGGACTTCCGCTCCAACGTCAATGCCGGGGGACGCTGCGTCCCCTGCGAACTCACGCAGCAGGACCGCGCCATCTGCGAACGACTGCGCCCCTGGCTCGTGCGTGAACAGATCCACCTGGCCGGCGTCGACATTGTCGGAGAGCACGTGCTGGAAGTCAACATCACGAGCCCCTCCTGCCTGCGCGAGATCAACGACCTGACCGGCGCAGCCCTGGAATGCGCCATCGTCGATTACGTGCAGGAAAGGATGCGATCGCCGGGAACGGCGTAGCCCCTTCAACATTCAACATTCAAAATTGCTTATCTCTCGCCTCTCCCGTACACCGAAAGACGAAGATCGGGGACGGCTGCGCCGTCGGCTCTGAGCATGACGTAACCGCGCACCCCTGCAGACGTCGCGGGAACGGCGCGCACCGTCATCTCCCTGCTTTCTCCGGGGGGGAGAGGACCCGGCTCCATCTTCACCTCAATACCGGGGGCGGTGGCCCGGGGCGTGCCGAGCACGATTTCCCGGTCTCCCCGATTGGTGACCGTCACCGGCACTTCCCGGGCGACACCCGCCGACAAGACGCCAAAGTCGACGGCCTGTGGGGAGAGATCGATCTCCGGGCTGACGGTGGCCCGTACCACGAACGTCACCCGGGGGGTCTGCGCCGCATTGGTGTGCAGGGTGATGTTCTTGCTCACATCTCCCCGAAAACGGCCGCTATCGAAGACCGCCTCGAGCTCCCCCAGGGCTCCCGGAGGAATACTGCGGCTCGACAGAAGCGCCGCAGTGCACCCGCAGGAGCTGCGAACCTGTTCGATCACCAGGTCGGAGTCGCCGCTGTTTCGGAAAGTGAATACGTGGGAGACCTTCCGCCCCTGGAGAATCTCTCCGAAGTCGTGCTCTCTATCCTGGACCGTGAGCTGCGGACTCCCCGCTGCCAGGCAAGGGAGAAAGAGGGACATCAATACCATGCCGATCAAGATGCGCAGACGCATTTGAACTCCTCCTGCGTGATTGAATGGACGGTGCAGCATACCATGAAGGTTGCATTTGGACCAGAGGCGCGAAAAAATTGACAAAAAAGCCCTGTCTTGCTATAGAATAGCCCTCGCATCCATTGCCTTTTTTGCTTGAGACTCTGATGACTTCACCCACCTTGAAGCTGCTTTTCCCGAGAGAGGAAATCGCGGCGCAGGTGCAACGGCTCGGAGAGGAAATCAGCCGGGACTACCAGGATCGCGAAGTGATCCTCGTCTGCGTCCTCAAAGGTTCCCTTCTCTTCTTTTCCGACCTGGTCCGCAGCATCACCACCCCACTCGTCCTCGACTTCGTCCGGCTTGCGAGTTATGGATCGGAAACCGTCTCCTCCGGGATCGTCGAATTTCGTCTCGACATGGAACTTCCGATCAAGGGCAGGGACGTCGTGGTGGTCGAGGACATCATCGACAGCGGACTGACCCTGCAGACCCTCTATCATCGCCTGATGCTCAGAGAGCCGCGCTCGCTGCGCATCTGCACTCTCATCGACAAGAAGGAACGGCGCCGCACCGCCGTGGAGCCCGACTACGTCGGCATCGCGCTCGAGGATGGCTTCATCGTCGGGTACGGACTCGATCTCGATGAGCGATACAGAAACCTTCCCGACATCTACCAGGTGGAGACCGCCTGACCGAAGGCTGAAGGAGAATTGAATGATCATCCAATGTCCCGAATGCCGGACCCGGTTCCGATTCCCTGATGAGCGGATGAAGCCGACCGGCGTCAAGGTGAAATGCGCCCGCTGCATGCACCCGTTCCTCGCGCTGAGCCCTGCACAGCAGGTCTCATCCCCAACGGAGCCCAAGGACATTCCACGCGCTACAGCGCCCCCTCCTTTGTCTCAGACGAGTTCCGTTCCCCCAGAGACTCCGGCCGCCGCTTCCGGAAAAGATCCGTTATCCGCCTCTGCTCCTCCGGCCGAGGTGTCGACCCGGGAAGCGCACACCGCCCACGATTCGGCCGAGGATGAGGACAGCCCTTCAGAATTTTCCTCCCATACCCCCGAAGACGTTTTCTCCGCAGAACTGGAGAGCTCGGAGACACGGGGCGCCGGAACCTTCAACGCGGAAGACCCTTCAAAGGAAGGGGGAGAGGACGACAATTTCTCCTTCGGCGACGATGCCGGACCGGGGGAAGACTTCTCCTTCGACGATGCCGGCTTCGAAGCGCATAACGAGGAATTTTCCTTTGAACAAACGTCCGAGGAGGATCTGGACGGGACCTTCGCCGGCGCCGACGAAAGCGACACGGCCGGAGACTTCGACTTTGACGAGGACTCCCGAAACGGAGTCGATCCTTTTGCCTTCGATGGGCCGAAATCTACCGTTTTCGACGAGTTCGAGGTAGAAGGAAACGCCGCTCTCGACTCTTCCTTCGATCTCGAAGACGATGCCGACTTCACTTCGAATGCTGGCCGTTCCGCTCCTTCACTCGACGAGGAAGCGGGTGACGATCTCGGGTTCGGCCGAATCGATTTTTCGGAGCCATCCTCCTCCGTCCCCCGCACAGCACCGGCGCCGACCATCGCCAGCAAGGAGCCGGCGCTGTCCGATGCGGAAACCGAATACCCCGCCGAGCCCAAGGTTCGCCCTGCCGCTGCGAAACCGGCGAAGAAGCGCTCCGCCATGGGAGGGCTTCTCGGGCTGGTCCTCGTCTTTCTCCTTCTGCTTGTCGGACTGGCCGGCTATGTCGTCTGGCAGGGAGGGCCGCAGGAGATGATCAGGATTCTCGACCGTGCGGGGGTGCAGAGCACTGCAGCGCCTGCGCCCGCCGGGCAGATCCGCCTGAGCGACCTGCGCAGCTTCTTCGTTCAGAATGCCGAGACGGGTCAGCTCTTCGTCATTACCGGTCAGGCGATCAACGATTTCAACGAAGCGCGTTCGGCCATCGCCATTAAAGGGGTTCTTTACAATGCTCAGGGAGAGTCGCTGATGCAGCAGACGGTCTTCGCCGGCAATCCGCTGGCCGATGACGATCTGCGCCAACTCCCCTTTTCGGTGCTGGAGGAGCGGATGAACAACCAGTTCGGCCAGTCACTCTCCAATCTTAACGTTGTCCCCGGCAGATCGATTCCCTTCACCATCGTCTTCAAGGATCTTCCCGGGAATCTGGCCGAGTTCACCGTCGAGATCACCGACTCCCGGCCAGGTTCCGGCCAATAACGTCGATCTTCCTCGTCTTGCAAAAAAAGACCCCGCACAATGCGGGGTCTTTTTTTTCTGAATCTAAGTTTCGATCCCGAAACGCGGGGCGCAAGATGCCCTGGCAGAGGCATTTCACGCGCGAAAGGGCTTTGAGGGAATGACCCTTGCGCGGGAAAAAGGGACGCCTGACGGTCGCCTCATCGCCTCCGGCACAGCCGGGCGGAGAACCGGTAGCGGGCTCTTGCGCCGATGCGTTTCAGTCGACGCGCTTGCGCAGGAAGGTCGGGATATCGTACTCCTCCTCCGGCAGACGGGGCGCAAAATTCCTGAGACTCTTCTGCTGCTGCTGTTCACGGATGAAGGTGGGACGATCGCGGTCCACCTTTCCCGCAGAGGGGAGGATCGCCTTTCTGAGCTCTTCGGCGGGGCGGCGCTCCTGCTCGAAGGCGGCGCCGAAGCCCGTGGCGATGGCGGTCACCTTGATCTTGTCCCCCAGGTCCTCGTTGATCACCAGCCCGATGATGATGGTGGCGTCTTCGTGGACCTTCTCATGGATGACACGGGAGACTTCGTCGAACTCCTCCATCGTCATGTTGCTCGCCCCCGTGATGTTGACCAGAACCCCCTTGGCGCCCGAGATATCGATATCCTCAAGGAGGGGACTGCTGATCGCCTGCTGGGCGGCCTCCGTAGCCCGGCGGTCGCCTTCGCCGACACCGATCCCCATCATGGCCATCCCGCGCTCGCCCATGATGGTTTTGACATCGGCGAAGTCGACGTTGATCATCCCCTCGGTCGTGATCAAATCCGAAATCCCCTGCACGGCCTGGCGCAGCACGTCGTCGGCGGGCTTGAAGGCATCGAGGATCCCCATATTCTTTCCGGCCAGACCGAGAAGCCTGTCGTTGGGAATGACGATGAGGGAGTCGACCACGTCTCGGAGCTGCATCACTCCTTCTTCGGCCTTCTTGAGTCTCTGGCGCCCTTCCCGGGTGAAGGGCTTGGTGACGACGCCGACGGTGAGGGCGCCGGCTTCGCGGGCGACCTCGGCGATGATCGGAGCCGCTCCGGTGCCGGTTCCTCCCCCCATGCCGGCGGCGATGAAGACCATATCCGCCCCTTCAAGGATCTCCAGCAACCGGGCACGGTCTTCCTGCGCGGCTTCCCGGCCGACTTCGGGGTTGGCTCCGGCGCCGAGTCCCTTGGTGAGCTTTGAGCCAAGTTGCAGCTTCATCGGTGCAAGACTGCGCTTGAGCGCCTGGGCATCGGTATTGGCCACCACGAAATCGACCCCGTCGATATGGGATTGAATCATGGTATTGACGGCGTTTCCGCCGCCCCCGCCGACACCGATGACTTTGATCTTTGCCCTTAGATCGACATTCTCATCAAACTCAAACATGATTCCCTCCGATCGCAAACGAGGTTAAGGGTTCTCCGCTCCCCTTACCGCGGGGTCCAAATACTGAAAAAGATAAAACCTCAGGCTGATCAAAAATGTCCAGATGCAAGGCGCCCGAATCCCGAGGAATAAGGCGTACCTGGAAGGTACGTCGTTGCCGAAGGATGAGGGCAACGCCGCAGATGGGCGCTTTTCATCAGCCGCTTAAAAGAATTCGCCGAACCACTGCTTCATTCGCCTGATGACCTTCTCGAACACATTTTCCTGACCGATGGTGAAGTTTCGCAACTCGAGATTTCTGCTGCCGTACTTGACCAGTCCGACGCCGGTGGCATAGATGGGGGAATTGACCACGTCGGTGAGCCCGCCGATATCACGGGGGACTCCCCGGCGCACCGGCATGCCGAGGACCTGTTCGGCCATCTCCGGCATCCCCGGCAAAATGCACGTGCCGCCGGTGATCACGACCCCCGAGGCAATGACGTCCTCGAAGCCGCTCTTGATGATCTCACGGTTGATGAGGGTGAAGATCTCCTCGACCCTCGGTTCGAGGATCTCGGCCAGAAGCTGACGTGAGAGAATGCGGGGTTCGCGGCCGCCGACCGAGGGAACCTCGATCGTCTCGTCCTTGCCGACCATGGAGGTCAGGGCGCACCCGTAGGCATGCTTGATCTTTTCGGCTTCGGCCATGGGAGTGCGCAACCCGACGGCGATATCGTTGGTCAGATGGTTTCCGCCCAGGGACAGAACCGACGTGTACTTGATCGCCCCATCCAGATAGATGGCGATATCGGTCGTCCCGCCGCCGATGTCGACGATGGCGACCCCCAGGTCCTTCTCGTCCTGGGAGAGGACCGCCTCGGCGGAAGCGAGCTGCTCCAGGACGATGTCGGCCACATCGACTCCCGCTCGATTGCAGCTCTTGATGATGTTCTGCGCGCTTGCAACGGCGCCGGTCACGATGTGGACCTTCGCTTCCAGGCGCACTCCGCTCATCCCCAGCGGCTCTTTGATGCCGTCCTGGTCGTCGATGATGAACTCCTGGGGGAGGATATGGATGACCTCGCGGTCCATCGGGATGGCGATCGCCTTGGCCCCGTCGATGACGCGCCGGATGTCGTCGTGATTGACCTCGCGGTTCTTGATGGCGATCACCCCCTGGGAGTTGAACCCCTTGATGTGGCCTCCGGCAATCCCGGCAAAGACGGACTTGATCTCGCATCCCGCCATCAGCTCCGCTTCCTGCAAAGCTTTCTTTATGGCGCTGACGGTCCCCTCGATGTTGATCACCACCCCTTTCCTGAGCCCCTTGGACGGACTCGTCCCGATACCGACGATATCGAGTCCCTCCTCGGTCAGGTTTCCGATGATGGCGCAGATTTTCGTGGTTCCGATGTCCAGTCCGACGATCAGGTTGTCCTTGCGATTGCTCATTTTCCTCCCCTTCAATTGTAGAAGATCCTAACTTCTGCGACGCGCGCCCATCTTGTCGAGCTTGACGATGACGCGGTCGGCGACATTGAGATCGATGTACCTGAGGGCATGAAGACGGGGCTTGAGCTCCGGATAGATCCTCTCCAGCCTGTCGAGCTTGTCTTCGAAATCGCCTTTCCCCATGCGGATGGGAACCCCTCCCGCCAGGGTATGGAGCTGAAAGCCGTCGTTCGGATCGATGTGAATCTCCGAAAGCTCGGTGATGCCGAAGACCGAACGTGTCTTTATCCTCTCAAGAAGGCCCACGGCTTCGGAAAAAAGACGACGCGCCTCGTCGGGAGATTCCAGCAGATAGGTCCTGTCGATCCCGGTCACAACCGGAAAATCGAGGGCGTCGTTCGGCTCGAGCACCTTGAACACCTCTCCGGCAGCGTCCAGATAGTACAGATATCCGAGATTGACGATCGCCCGGGGCTCGCGTTCTACAACCCGGATGTGGACTTCCTGCGGGAAGATTCTTCGCACCCCGGCTGAAGCGATCCAGGGATTCTCCTCGATTTTTCTGCCGATCGCCTTGAGATCGATTTCAAAGATGCTGACTCCCGTCCTGATTTCGGACAGCGCCAGGATCTCCTGCGCGCTGACCCTCTGTTCGTTCTCGACGTTGACCGCCGCGATCTTGAAATAATCCGAATCGAAGATGAGTCGCCCGATCAGAACCGCCCCGCACGCCAGAAGGACGAAGGTGCCGAGGGAGACTCCGAGGCGAAAGACGACCCGGAAGAGCTTCTTCCAGTCCCGCGGCCGCCTCTCCTGCCTGCGGCGGTTCTTTTTTACGTTCGCCGGCTTGCCGGCTTTCAGATCGAGCACCGCCGTCATTCCAAGAAACAGAGGTTAGAGATGCGCTCACTTGCCGAGCCCGGCATCCTCCAGGATGCGCTGGGAGAGCTCGGGAAAGGAAATTCCGGCGTGACCGGCCGCTTTTGGAAGGAGGCTCGTCTCCGTCATCCCCGGGATGGTGTTCACTTCCAGGCAGAAGAATTCATTGTTGGCAACCATGAAATCGACCCTCGCCGCCCCGCGACAGCCAAGGGCGCGACACGCTGCGACGGCGCACTGCTGAATCCGTTCGTAGAGCGCGCCGGCAAGGGGCGCTGGCAGAATGTATTCGGTGCGTCCCGCCGTGTACTTGGACTCGAAATCGTAAAATCCACCCTTGGGCACGACCTGGATAATCGGCAGCGCCTCGCCGTCGAGGACGCCCACGGTAATCTCCATCCCCTTGATGAAGTCCTCCACGAGGGCGACCTCGTCGTGGCGAAAAGCTTCATCCAGCCCTTCCTGAAGCTGCGTCGCATCGTGGGCGATCGTCACGCCGATGGTCGATCCTTCGCGGGCCGGCTTGACCACCAGCGGGAAATGGCGGCAGCGTGTGAGGAATTCCTGACGGTCTCCCCCCCTGCTGAAAACTTCAAATGCAGGGGTCGGGATCTCGTGATGCAGCAGGATCTTCTTGGTGGCGACCTTGTCCATCGCGACACTCGAGGCGAGAACGCCGCTGCCGGTGTAGGGAATCCCGAGAAGCTCGAGCATCCCCTGGACGGTGCCGTCTTCGCCGAATCGTCCGTGCAGGGCGATGAAAGCGATCTCGACCTGCTCGGCGGCGAGACGCTGCGCAAGGTCCCGACCTGCATCGACTCCCACGGCACGGTATCCCGCCTCCTGCAGCGCCCGCAGAACCGCCCCGCCGGTGCGCAGAGAGACCTCCCTCTCGGCCGAAAGGCCACCCATCAAAACAGCGATCTTCTTCTTTTTCAATTCATCGCGGGTCATACCAACTCCCAACTCCCAACTTCTGGCTCCTGGCTCCTGGCTTCTGGCCTGACTACTGACCACTGACTTCCCGATACAGTTTCGCGAACCCCTCCCCGATCTGCCAGACGTTGCCGGCGCCGAGGGTGATGACGATGTCCCCCTCGCGCACCGTCGAAAGAAGATGAGCCACAACGGCATCCTTGTCGCCGATGTAGTGGGCGTCTTTGTGCCCGTGCCCGGAGATCCCTTCGACGAGGGCGGCGGAGTCTATCCCCTCGATGGGGTCTTCTCCCGCCGAGTAGATGTCGGTCACCACCAGATGATCGGACTGGTAGAAGGCGGTGGTGAAATCGGCGAAAAGGGCCGCGGTTCTTGAATAGCGATGCGGCTGGAAGATGGTGACGACACGGCGGTCCCAGCCGGCGCGGGCGGCGGCCAGAGTCGCCTTGATTTCGGCCGGGTGATGGCCGTAGTCGTCGACGATCATGACGCCGGAGATTTCGTCCTTGATCTGGAAACGTCTCTGCACCCCTCCGAAATCGGTGAACCCTTCGGCGATATCTCGGAAGGGAATTTCGAGCTCCATGGCGACGGCGACCGCCGCGAGGGCGTTGAGGACGTTGTGACGACCGGGCATCCGGAACGAGATGCGCCCAAGTCTCTCTCCGCGGTGCAGGACGGTGAAGGAGGTGCCGATGCCGGTATGTACGATTTCGTCGGCGCTGAAGTCGGCCTGCGGCGTGTTGAGTCCGTAGGTGACGAAGCGCTTCTTCACCTGCGGTATCAGGCTCTGGATGTTGGGATCGTCGAGGCACAGAACGGCCACGCCGAAGAAGGGGACCTTGTTGATGAAGTCGATGAAGGTCTCCTTGATCTGGTCCAGATCTCGGTAGTAATCGAGGTGATCGGCATCGATATTGGTGACGACGGCGATGGTCGCCGAGAGCTTGAGGAAAGAGCCGTCCGACTCGTCGGCCTCGGCGACCAGGAACTTCCCCTGGCCCAGCTTGGCATTGGAACCGAAGGCGTCGAGGCGCCCTCCGATAACGGCCGTCGGATCGATGCCGCCGTGCGTCAGAACGGTCGCCACCATGCTGGTGGTCGTCGTCTTGCCGTGGGTGCCGGCGATGGCGATGCCGTATTTCATACGCATGAGTTCGGCGAGCATCTCGGCCCGGGGAATGACGGGTATGAGCTTTCTGTGGGCCTCGAGGACCTCCGGGTTCTCCCGTCGCACGGCCGTGGAGGTCACCACCACGTCAGCCCCCTGAATGTTCTCGGCCCGATGCCCGAAGGCGATTTCCCCCCCGAGTTCCGCCAATCGACGGGTGATCTCCGATTCACGCAGATCGGAGCCGGAGACCTGGTATCCGAGGTTGAGAAGAACTTCGGCGATGCCGCTCATGCCGATGCCGCCGATGCCGACGAAGTGAATTTTACGAATTCTTCCGTACATTATTTGATCCCGAACGTGTCAATTAACAAAAGTGGTTGCCGGCGAAAAAGTCAGGAAAAAACCGGCCTCCTGCGACGCCGCAACGAACGCGACGTAAAACCAATACTCAAAGGAAATCTGTTATTGCGTCTGTAAGATTCTGACTTCGTCGCGTCGTCGCGTCGTTCGCGTGAGACGCTTTCATCATGGATTCCTCATCACCGCCCGGCACTCCTTCAGAATACGGTCCGCCGCCCCCCTTCTTCCGAGCGAATGGGCAGAGCGCGACATGGCCAGGAGGTGTTCGCGATTGGCCAGAAGCTCCCTGACGATACTGCCCAGATTCTGGGGCGAGAGCTCGCTCTGGGGGAGCATCAGCGCCGCGCCGCGCCGGGCAAGCGCCCGGGCATTGGCGCTCTGGTGATCGCCCGCCGCATGGGGATACGGAATCAGCACGGCGGGACGGCCGCAGGCGGTCAACTCGGCAATCGTCGTCGCTCCGGCGCGGCACACGACGAGGTGCGCCCGCGCATAGGCCTCGGCCATGTCGTTGATGAAGGGGATGACCCCCTCGGGACTCCACCCGGCGCGGCGGTAGGCGTCCCGGACTCTTTCGAGATCGTCCGGACCGGTCTGGTGCCGGATCGTGAGACGCCCCCGAAGCGACTCCAGAACAGGGAGCATCTCCATGACCGCTTCATTGATCGCACGGGCTCCCAGGCTCCCCCCGAAGATGAGAAGCTCGGGGGTTCCCGCGGGGATGGGGGGACAGTCCTCCATGCCGCGGCGCAGCGGATTGCCTGTAAGAACTGTGCGTCCGCGATGAAAGGAGCAGTCGGCCTCGACAAAGGAGAGACAGACGCGCTCGGCCCACCGGGCGAGAAGCCGGTTCGTCAGACCGGGACAGGCGTTCTGCTCGTGAATGACGAAGGGGATCGCCTTGAGCTTGGCTGCGACCAGAACCGGCGCCGAGGCATATCCCCCCACTCCGACGACAACCTGGGGGCGAAACTCGTTGAGTATCGACAGCGACTGCCGGACGCTGCGCGCCATCCGGGGGGCGATAGCGGCCTTCGAGACGAGCCCCTTGCCGACGAATCCGCCGATGTCGATGGTGCGAAGGGGCCATCCGAGTTCGGGAAGAACCCGCGCTTCGATCCCCCGCTGCGTCCCGACGAAGAGGACCTCGGCCTGCGGATCGATCTCGGTGAGCCGCTGGGCCAGAGCCACTGCCGGAAAGAGATGTCCGCCGGTGCCGCCGCCGGCCAGAAGGAGCTTCATCGCGATTCTCCCCGGGGGATCGACGCATGGGACGAGACGTTGAGCAGAAGCCCCACCGCCATCAGGGTCGTGACCAGGCTCGTCCCGCCGTACGAGAGGAAGGGGAGCGCCAGACCCTTGGTCGGGACCATCCCCATGACCACCGCCATGTTGACGAACGCCTCGAGCCCGATCAGCAGCGTCAGGCCGAAAGCCAGATAGCGTCCGAAATCGTCGGGAGCCAGCAGAGATGCTCGCAGCCCCCGCAGGATCAGGATCAGAAACATGGTGGCGACGACGGCCACTCCTGCAAAGCCGAGTTCCTCTCCGACGACGGAGAAAATGAAGTCGGTATGCGCCTCCGGAAGGAAAAAGAGTTTCTGCTTTCCTTCGCCAAGTCCGTTTCCGAAAAGCCCTCCCGTGCCGAAGGCGATCCAGCTCTGGATGATCTGGAAACCGCTGTTGCTCGGATCCGCCCAGGGATCGAGAAACGACAGGATTCGCTGGCGCCGGTAATCGACATTCATCACGGCGAAGTAGAGAAAGGGCGCCGCGAGGATCACCAGGGAAAAAAGATACGAGAGCCGCGTCCCCGCCACCAGCAGCATCACCATTGCCACAGCGCCCATTGTCAGCGCACTGCCCAGGTCGGGCTGCAGGAGCAGCAGCAGCAGCAGAACCGCAAGCACCACCATGTAGGGGATGAATCCGAAGGTGAAGCTCCTGATCTTTTCCTGCTTCTTTGCCAGGGAATGAGCCATGTACAGAACGAGGGCGATCTTCGCCAGTTCTGCGGGCTGCACCGAAATCATTCCCAGGCGAATCCACCGTGAGGCGCCCCCTGCCTGGGCGCCGACGCCGGGGAGCAGGACGGCCACCAGCAGCGCAGTGCACAGCAGCAGAAGGGGGACGGCCAAGCGCCGCAGGTGGTGGTAGTCGATGCGCATGATCAGCGCCATCGCAGCCAACCCGATGATGGCGAAGATCCCCTGGCGCTTGAGAAAGAAGAACCCGTCGGCGTAGCGTCGGTCGGCCATGATCGAGGAAGAGGAATAGACCATCACCACCCCGAAACAGGTGAGGGCCACCGCCAGCAGGAGAATTGCGGTATCGAATTCCTTCCTCTGCTCCATCGCCTACTCCGGCAGGGCCTGGACAGCCCGGCTGAAACGATCCCCTCGCTCTTCGTAACTTTTGAACATGTCGAAGCTGCTGCAGCCCGGAGACAGCAGAACAGAACCTCCTGCCGGGGTGAGCTCCCGCGCCAGGGCGACCGCCTCTTCAAGGGTGGCGGCCCGCACCGTATGGGTGAGATGACCGAGTTCGTCGGCAATGCGCCCTGCGGCCTGTCCGATGAGGATCAGATGAGCGACGCGCTCTCTGACCAGATCCGCCAGCGGCGCGTAATCCCCCCCCTTGTCCTTGCCCCCGGCAATCAGGCTGACGGGAGCGCTCAGCCCCGCCAGGCTCTTGACGACGCTGCCGACGTTCGTCCCCTTGGAGTCGTTGTACCAGGTCACTCCCCCGAGCTGCCGCACCGGCGCCATGCGGTGGGGGAGTCCGCCAAAGGCGCAGCACGCCCGCCAGGCGGTCTCGGCAGGGCACCCCTCCAGAAGGGGCGGGATGAGGGCGGCCATGACGTTCTCGATATTGTGGAGGCCCTTGAGTCGCAGCTCGGATGAGGGGAAACGGTGCTCCAGGCCCTCATGCCGCCACACGAGGTCGCTTCCGTCGAATCCCATCCCCTCGGCGAGGAGGCTCTGCGAAGAAAAGAAAATCTTCTTCGCCCTGATCGACGCGGCGGCTTCCATCACCAGGGGGTCCGCGGCGTTGAGAACGGCCGTATCGTCCTCGGTCATGTTCTCGAAAATGCGCATCTTGGCCCCGAGATAGCTCGCCATGTCGGGATAGCGGTCGAGATGGTCCTCGGAAACGTTGAGAAGGAGCGCATGCCGGGGACGGAAGGTCTCGATCGCCTCAAGTTGAAAGGAAGAGAGTTCGGCGACGAGCCAGTCCCACTCCCCGCCGAGCGCCTCGATGAGGGGAGTCCCAAGGTTGCCCCCGACGAAAGTGCGCTTGCCCCAGGCGTTGAAGATTTCCCCCATCACCGTCGTCGTCGTCGACTTGCCGTTGGTGCCGGTAATGGCTGCCAAGGGGGCGCAGAGCTCCTTGAAGGCGATCTCGATCTCGCCCAGAACCGCAACGCCGCGGTCGCGGGCAGCGGCGATGGCCGGCACTTCGAGTGGGACGCCGGGGCTGACGGCGATCAGGTCGGCTCCCGTGAAAAGGCTCTGCGTATGCCCCGCGAAGTCGAAGACGACTCCGAGTTCAACGAGCCGGGGGAAGGGTCCGATGCGCTCAGCCGAGCGGGCGTCGGAAAGGACGACCCGTGCGCCGCGGGCGACGAAATACTCGCACAGGGCGACTCCGGTGCGGCCCGCTCCCACAACAACGATCGATTTTTGGCGCAGATCCCTCATGTCACCTCAGCTTCAGGGTCGAAAGGGCCACCAGGGCCAGAATGATGCTGATGATCCAGAAGCGCACGATGATCTTCGGCTCGGCCCACCCCTTGAGTTCGAAATGGTGGTGGATGGGGGCCATGCGGAAGATCCGCTTGCCGTAGAGACGAAACGAGGTCACCTGGAAGATGACCGAGAGGGCCTCCACGACGAAGATGCCGCCGACGATGATGAGGACGAGTTCCTGTTTGGTGATGACGGCAATGGTCCCCAGAGCGCCGCCGAGAGAGAGGCTCCCGACATCCCCCATGAAGACTTGCGCCGGGTAGGTGTTGAACCAGAGAAAGCCGAGGCCCGCCCCGACCATGGCGCCGCAAAGGACAGAGAGCTCTCCCGCCCCCTGCACGCCGCTGATCTGCAGGTATTCGGCGATGCGGGCGTTCCCCACCGCGTAGGCGAAGATGAGATAGGTGCCCGTGGCGATGATCATCGGACCGATGGCCAG
Organism: Desulfuromonadales bacterium; assembly: GCA_029289095.1. GTDB lineage: Bacteria > Desulfobacterota > Desulfuromonadia > Desulfuromonadales > JACZKF01 > JARFUG01. The sequence goes on along the minus strand of JARFUG010000025.1, from coordinate 12,964 downwards.
CCCGTCCAGGCCGTCGGTCAGATTGACCGAATGGCTCGTTCCGACGATGACGAGAATGGCGAAGGGGATATAGAAAATCCCGAGTTCGGGGCGCAGATCCTTGAAGAAGGGGAAGGCGAGCGTCGTCTGGAAGGGGGGATAGGCATAGAGGATCAGCCCGGCCGTCAGGGCGATCAAAAACATCCAGAACATTTTCTGCCTCGGCGTGATGCCGTCGCTGTTGCGCATGGTGACCTTGCGGTAGTCGTCGACGAAACCGACCATTCCGAACCCGACAGTGACCAACAGGACGACCCAGACGTAGATGTTGGTCAGGTCGGCCCAAAGCAGGGTCGGGATGACGATGGCCAGCAGAATCAGGGTCCCCCCCATCGTCGGAGTCCCCTCTTTTTTGAAATGCGACTCCGGTCCGAGCTTGCGAATGCTTTGACCGACCTTGAGCTCCGAGAGTTTCTGGATCAGCCATGGGCCGATGATGAAAGAGATGACCAGCGCGGTGATCGTGGCGTAGATCGTCCGGAAAGTTATGTACCGGAAGATGTACAGAACCGAGAAATCCGTGTGCAGTGGGTAGAGCAGATGATACAGCATTCAGTCAGCGTCCTTAGTCGTTCAAGCGGCCCGATGGGAATCGGACTTCCTCAGTTCCGCGCAGATCTTTTCCATGCGCATCCCCCGCGAGCCCTTGACCAGAATCCGGTCCCCGGGGCGGATGATGTCGCGAAGTTGGGCCAGGGCAGCCTGGTGTGATTCGACCCGCCGCACCCGCTCGGCCTTCATTCCGGCGCTGCAGGCCCCGGTGGCGATATCGGCGGCCAGATCTCCCAGAAGGAGGAGAAAATCGACATGGGAGGCGGCGGCCGTTCCGACTTCGCGGTGCAGCAGGGGAGATTCGGCGCCGAGTTCGAGCATGTCGCCGAGAACGGCGATACGCCTCCCCGGTCCTCCCATTTCGTCCAGCGCCGTCAGGGCCGCCTTCATCGAAAGGGGGTTGGCGTTGTAGGTGTCTTCCAGTAAAAGAGCGCCGTCGGACAGGCGCACCGTTTCCATGCGGCCGCTATAGGGCCGAAACGACTCGAGGCCGCTGACGATGACCTGCGGCTCCACACCGAGAGTATGGGCCGCGGCAGCGGCGGCGAGGGCATTGTGGACATTGTGACGCCCGGCGATGGCCAGACGCACCGGGAACGCCCCTTGCGGGAGAAGCAGGCGAAAGCCGACCCCCTCTCCCTGGGCGACGATCTGATCGGCGCGGACCTGCGCTTCGGCTGCAAGTCCGAAAAGGAGGCGCCGCACGCCGTTGGCGACCGGCAGAGCCGCCACACGCTCGTCGTCGGCATTGATGATGGCCGTCCCCCCGGCCGGCAGCGCCGCAAAGAGTTCGCCCTTCGCCCGCGCCACCCCTTCGATGCCGTGCAGCGTTTCGAGGTGTGCCGGGCCGATATTGGTGATGATCCCCGTCTGCGGTCGGGCGATCTCGGCGAGGCGGGCGATCTCTCCCCGGGCGCTCATCCCCATCTCGAGCACCGCCCATCGATGCTGTGGAGCGATCCGGAAGAGGGTGTGGGGCAAACCGATAAGATTGTTGAAGTTGCCTTCGGTCTTGAGCCCCTCGCCCGTCAGGGCGAGGATCGTCGAAAGCATCTCCTTGGTCGTCGTCTTCCCGGAGGATCCGGTGATGCCGACGAGGGGCCCGGAGAACGAATTGCGAACCGCGGCCGCCAGATCGCCAAGAGCTTTCAGGGTGTCTGAGACGCGCAGGACGGGGACCGGCAGCCCGGCCACCACCTCTTCGCTCAGGCACGCCGCGGCGCCGCGCTGCACCGCCTGGAGGAAGTAGTCGTGTCCGTCGAACGTCTCACCGCGCAGGGGGATGAAGAGTTCGCCCGGGTTGAGGTTTCGGCTGTCGGTGGAGAATCCGCCGATCACCCGCTTCCCGACTTCGGGGGTGACGCGGGCGCCAACGATTTCGGCTATTTTCTGCAGGTTCATTTTCATTTGTCCTCCAGGCGTTCGAGAGCCCGGCGAAGTTCTTCCCGGTCGTCGAAATGAAATTTCTCCCGGCCGATTATCTGGTAGTCTTCGTGCCCCTTTCCGGCCACAAGGAGCAGATCTCCCCTGCGCAGCAGGGAGACGGCAAAACGGATCGCCTCGCGGCGATCGGGGATGACGACGAAACCCCTCCCCTGGGAATCGCGCGCCTCGTCGCGACTCCACTCCCGGGGGTGAACCTTCACGACCCCTTGCCGTATCTCGGCGATGATCGCCAGGGGGTCTTCGGTGCGGGGGTTGTCAGAGACGACGACAGCCAGGTCCGAAAAACGCGCGGCGATCTCTCCCATCACCGGCCGTTTGCGGCGATCCCGATCGCCGCCGCAGCCGAAAATCGTGATCAGCCGCCGCGGCTTGAGTTCCGAGAGTGTCGAGAGAACCTTCTCGAGCGCATCGCCCGTATGGGCGTAGTCGACCAGGAGGAGGGCCCCGAGATCGTTGTCGATGCGCTCGAGCCGCCCCGGCACCGGGGGAGCCCCGCAGAGCCCCTCGGCAACCTTCGCAAGTGAAAGCCCCGCCCCCCATGCGGCGCCGGCGGCGCAGAGCAGATTATGCAGGTTGTAGTCGCCGAGCAGGCGCGAGCGCAGATCGAACTCCCCGTCGGGGGTCTGCACTTCGGCGGCGATCCCCTCCATGGAGAGGCTCCACGATTTCGCCCGCACCTGCGCCTCTTCACCGAGTCCGCACGTCACGACGGAGCCGATCTCTGCTGCGAGCCGTCGGCCGTAGGGGTCGTCGACATTGACGATTCCTACCCCGCCGTTCTGGCTGACAAGAGTGAAAAGGCGACGTTTTTCAGAGAAATAGCTCTCCATGTCGCCGTGGTAGTCGAGGTGCTCGGGCGTCAGATTGGTGAAGACCCCAGCGTCGAAGCGCACACCGTCGACCCGGCGCTGGGCCAGGGCGTGGGAGGAGACCTCCATGACGATGGCATCGGCCCCCATCCGGCGAAACTCGGCGATGGTGCGAAGGAGATCGACCGATTCGGGAGTGGTGTGCTCGGACGGCAGGACGATATCGCCGAAGCGGTAGTTCACGGTTCCCAGGACCGCCGGCCGACGCCCCGAGGCCCGCAGGACCGCTTCGATCAGGTACGTGACCGTCGTCTTGCCGTTGGTGCCGGTAACGCCGAAGACGAGCATGTCGGCGCTCGGATCGCCGTAGAAGGCGGCGGCGGCCAGGGCCATTGCCCGTCTGCCGTCCTTGGCGATGTACCCGCTCACCCCCGGCGGGAGCGAAACCTCCCGCTCCACAAGAACGGCGACGGCCCCGGCGGAAACGGCTTGAGGGATGAAATCATGCCCGTCCGTCTTCTCCCCTCGGAGGGCAAAAAAGAGCCCTCCGGGTTTGATCTGGCGCGAATCATAAAACAGCCCGCTGATTTCGGGGTCTTGGCCCCCTTCCAGGGGGTCTGCGATGTCTTTTAATAAGAAAGAAAGTTTCATAGAATCAAGGATTTTCCTCTTGTTGAGAGAAAAAGTCAAAGCATTTCAGGTCGGGGTCGAAAAGCGCACCCAGACCTCGGTTCCGAACTGCACGGTTTGACCCGGACGAGGGTTCTGCTCGACCACTCTTCCACTCCCCTCCAGCCGGACATTGATTCCGGTGCGCTCCATCATCTGCAGCACCTGGCGGTAGCTCATACCGATGAAATCCGGCATGCGCAGGACCCCGTCCTCCGGCACGATCTCGGCGGAAGCGACTGTCATCACCGGCAGAGGAACGACTTCCGGCATAGGGGGAACTTCCCTTTGAGGGACGGGATGGGTCGGCGCTACATCGAGATAGCGCAAAGACTGAGCAGCGATGCGCGAGAAGACCGGAGCCGCCACCAGCCCGCCGTACGACGTTCCGGTCGGCTCGTCGATGACGACGAGAATGACCAGCCGGGGATCTTCTGCCGGGATGAAGCCGGCAAAGGAGGCGACCCGCTTGTCGACGGAATACCCGCCGGTCACAGGATCGACCTTCTGCGCGGTGCCGGTCTTTCCGGCGGCGCGAAAACCGGGGACCGCCGCGAGCGTTCCCGTCCCACCCTGCTCGGTGGCAGCGATCATCATGTCCCGAACCTGACGAGCGACCTGCTCTGAGACGACCTGACGCACCAATGTCGGCTCATAGGTCGTCATCTGTCCGTACTCATCGACGATGCGATGCACCACGTACGGCGTCATGAGATATCCCCCGTTGGCGATGGCAGCGGTCGCGACAGCAAGCTGCAGAGGGGTGACGCTGATCCCCTGCCCGAAGGAGATCGCCGCCAGATCGATGTCGAACCACTGCGAGGGGCGGCGCACAAGGCCTCCGACTTCGCCGGGGAGTCTGATTCCAGAGGGACGACCGAAGCCGAACCCCTGGATATACGAGTGAAACCGCTCCCGCTCGAGAATCTTGGCAATCTTTGCAACGCCGATATTCGAGCTCACCTTGAGGATGTCCGTGACCGAGAGCTCACCATATCGCCGGTTGTCGTGGATCGTTCTCCCCCCGATCCGGAAGGCGCCGTTCTCGCAATGAAAGACATCGTGGGGGGTGATGATCTTCTCGTTCAGAGCGGCCGCGACAAGGAAGGGCTTGAAGGTCGAGCCCGGTTCGAACGTATCGCAGATCGCCCTGTTCCTCCATTGGGAGGGGCGATAGTTCTGAATGGCGTTCGGATTGAAATCGGGCTGACTCGCCATGGCCAGCACGGCTCCTGTCGCCGGGTCGAGCACGACCACGACACCCCCGATCGCCCTCGCCTCGCGCACGCCGGCGGCGAGTTCCTTCTGGGCGATGTACTGCAGGTTCTTGTCGAGCGTAAGATAGAGGTCGCTGCCTCGCCGCCCCTTCAGAACCGGATTCCCCGGCCCGAGCCCTCTGCCCAGAGCGTCGCGTTCCGTGACCAGGTACCCCCCCTCGCCCAGAATGACGGCATTGTACTGCAGCTCCACCCCCTCCAGCCCACCGGGATCGAGGCCGGTGAATCCGATCACCTGCGCCCCGATCTCCGAATTGGGATAGAAGCGGCGATGCTCCTTGGTGAAACCGACTCCGGACAATCCAAGTTCTCTCACCGCAGCAGCCTCCCGTACCGACACCTGTCGCTTGATCCAGGCGAAATTTCTCTGCGTTTCGATTTTCCTGAGCACCTCGCCGTAAGGGAGGGAAAGAGCCGATGCCAGCGCCCGGGCGGCGTGGGGAGGGTCGCTGATCCTGGAAGGTTCGACAAAGATCGAATCGACCTCCACGCTCACAGCCACCTCGGCGCCGTTGCGGTCGAAAATCGTCCCCCGTTGGGGCGTCAGCGGAATGACCCTCTGACGCTGTCTTTCAGCCCGCTTCTCGAGTTCGTCATGAGAAAGAATCTGCAGTTGAAACGCCCGCGCGGTAATCAGGGCGAAAACGATGAGGAAACAGAACCCGATCAGGCGGATGCGTATGCGGACCCACTTCTCCGAGGGATTCATCGCTCGATGGGGATCACCTGGTCCGCCGTGGGGAGCCGCAGGCCGATACGGCTCTGGGCGATCTGCTCGATCCGGGCCGGACTACGCAGGCTCGCAGCCTCCAGGCGCAGCCGCTGCACGTCCTGGGCCACCTCGCGCACGCGTCCCTCGAGACTCGAAATCTCGTATTCAAGATGGACCACCTGAAGGCGGGACCAGACGACGAAAAGGGAAAGAATGAGCAGAACGGCGATCAGGACGAGCAGGGGAAAAAGCCTGGGCCTGCCGAGAGGGACGCCTTGGAATCTGGGAAGAGTGCGGGTGACGACGGCGTTCGGCATAAGCCCTCCTGTAAAACCCCCTGTGGGGATGTAAATCTATTCGCGGCGCAAGACGCCTCTCAATACAGCGCTTCGCGCCCGGGGATTCGTTTCGACCTCCGACTCCGAAGCCCGTATCCCCTTGCGCGTCAGCAGATCGACCCGCGGCACATGGCCGCAGACGCAAACCGGCAGGCGCGGAGGGCAGATGCATCCTTGGGCCTGCTCCTGGAAGATTCGCTTCACGATGCGGTCCTCCAGTGAATGGAAACTGATCACCGCCAGCCGGCCGCCGGGATTGAGCAGCTCGATGGCATTCTGAACGCCGCTCCTGACGTGCTCCAGCTCCCTGTTCACGTGGATTCGCAGCGCCTGAAAGACCCGGGTGGCCGGATGGATCCGCGACGGCACGTGACCTTTCGGTACGGCGTCCCGGACCATTTCGGCCAGTTCCATCGTTGTGGAGATCGGTCTTTCGCTCCGGACCTTCACGATGCGCCGTGCAATCCGCCCTGCCCAGCGCTCTTCCCCGTATTCGCGAAATATGCGAATCAGCTCCTCCACTCCTGCCGTGTTGACCACCTCGGCTGCGGTGAGCGTCTCGGTGGTGTCCATGCGCATGTCCAGAGGCGCATCGGCTCTGAACGAGAAGCCCCGATCGGCGGTGTCGAGCTGATGAGAGGAAACGCCGAGATCGAGGAGAATCCCGTCGAGTCCGTCGATTCCGAGTTCCGCGAGGACCTCGCCTGCCTCGGAAAAGTTGCGGTGCCTGAGCGTTACGCGCTCTTCGAAGGAAGCGAGCACCTCAGCGGCCCGCTCCAGTGCGGCCGGATCGCGGTCAAGCCCGATGAGCCTCGAACCGGGAGCCGCCTCCAGGATAAGGCGGGCATGCCCTGCACCTCCCACCGTCCCGTCGAGATAGATGCCGTTGGCGCGAGGCGCCAGCAGATCGAGGACCTCCTGCGCCAGAACCGACTGGTGCCTGAACTCGGCCGCCAACGGTTAGAACCCCATATCCGCCACAGCCTGCGGGTCGGCTTTCAGCAGTTCGGCGGAACTCATGCTCACTTCGTGGAACCTGGCCTGGCTGTAGATTTCGATTTTTTCGAAAAGACCGACCACCACGATGTCCTTCTCGAGCCCGGCATAGGTGCGCAGCGACTGGGGAACCTGGATACGCCCCTGCTTGTCGAAACCGCACTCCTCGGCCGGAGCGATCATGTGGCGGATTATGGCGGTTTTGGCCTGACTGTTCGGAGCGTTCCGGACTTTCTCCTGCGCCTGGTGCCATATGGGCGGAGGATAGGCGGTGAGCCCCCCATCGAGGTTTTTCGTGACGACCAGGCGCTCCTCGCCCTGCTGGGCCAGCATCTCCCGGAAACGGGCCGGAATGCTCGCACGCCCCTTGGGATCGATGGAGTTGTGGTATTCGCCGGTAAAGTTCACATGACACTCGATGGGTAAGTTTTACACCGTTTTACACCAATTGGCCAAACTATAACGGGCTCTCACGTTTGTGTCAAGGACCATTTCAAGGGTAAATACACGTTTAAACCAAAGTTTATGAATTAAATTCTCCAGGGAAAGGGGGATCGGGCGAGGCGTGCGATGTGACGATATGTCGCCTGCACTCAGAGCCCTTTATGCTCACCCCAAGGTTTATGGCGCCAAAACTGAAATCGGCTGGTTAAACCGGGCGTCACCCGGTAGAATTAAATAATGCGGATGATGAATTCACAGGAGGACCGCAGAGCAGGCAAGATCGCCCCTGGCAAGATCGCTACAGACTTTTCTGCCACTTACGGCATTACGCGGGAGGGTTCGTCATGTTCGGAACGGGGAACGCAGAGAGAAACACGATTGCGATGGTTTTGGCGGGGGGAAAAGGTGATCGCCTGAGCCCTCTGACCCTGCGAAGGCCCAAGCCGAGCGTGGCCTTCGGCGGCAAGTACAAGATCATCGACTTCGTCCTGAGCAATCTCTTCAATTCGGGAATCAAACGCGTCTACATCCTCACCCAGTACCGGGCCTACTCGCTGAACAAGCATATCCGCGAGTCTTGGGGGAAATGGACCGGGCTCGGCGAGTTCTTCGTCGCCATCTCGCCGGAGACGCGCAGCGAGAGCGAGGAGTGGTTCAAGGGGACGGCCGATGCCATTCTGCAGTACCTGCGTTTCGTCGAACACTCCGACGCCGACTATGTAGCGATTTTCGGCGGAGACCACATCTACCGGATGGACATCGGACAGATGATCGAGTTTCATCGCAGAAACCGAGCAGACATGACGTTGGCGGCCCTGGAGGTCTCCCCCGAGGAGGCGACGCGTTTCGGCGTCCTCTCCGTCGATGAGGATTTCCGCGTCACCGCCTTCACGGAAAAGCCGAAAAAACCCGAGCGGATTCCCGATCGGGAGACCTGCTTCGCCTCCATGGGGAACTATATCTTTTCCACAAAAAAACTTATCGACGTCCTTCTGGAGGGGAAGAAACACCATGAGGATCTCGATTTCGGCAAACACGTGATCCCGATGATGCTCAGGCAAAAAGACCGGGTCTTCGCCTACAACTTCAACGACAACCTGATTCCGGGGATGAAGCAGGAGGAAAGAGGGTATTGGCGCGACGTGGGGACGATCGACTCCTATTACGAGGCGAACATGGATCTGGTCAAGCCTTCCCCGCATCTCAACCTGTACAACTACAAATGGCCGATCCTCACCAACCAGGGAAACCTCCCCCCTGCCAAGACGATTTTCGACGAAGACAACCGCCGGGGCGTCAACCTCGACTCTTACGTCTGTGCAGGGTGCATCACCAGCGGCGGCACGGTGCGTCGCTCCATCCTCGGGCCCCGCTCGCGGGTCAACAGCTATTCCCTGGTGGAGGATTCCATCCTCTTTGAAAACGTGAACGTGGGGAGATCCGCCAGAATCAGAAAAGCGATCATCGACAAGAACGTGAACATCCCTGACGGCACGGTCATCGGCTACGACCACGAAGAGGACCGCCGCCGCGGCTACACCGTCACCGAATCGGGAATCGTCGTGGTCTGTGAGACGCTGTAACAGTTCGAGGCAGGTCAAAAAACCGAGAGGGGCGCCCGGAATCCGGGCGCC
>JARFUG010000025.1:0-4038 GCA_029289095.1 Desulfuromonadales bacterium | reverse complement strand
GGGGTGGGTGTGGGCCCTCGGCGGCCGCACGGCCGAGGCGCTGGCCCGCGCCGGCGTGGCGGGGGGGTGGGTGCGCCGCGGTACCCGTGCGCGCCAGGACAAAAAACGGCGGGGGGCGCCCGGAATCCGGGCGCCCCTCTCGGTTTTCTCATTGTCGGCCTGAAACCTCAGGGCTGGCTCAGAGCCACCGTGGGAAGTCCGGGGGGAAGAAGCCCTCTTTATACTCACTTTCGCTCAACGGGCGGGAGGGTCATCTCGATCTCTTCGATGCGGCGATCGACAACCCGACGCACGGTGAAGACGGTCCCCTCGGACTCGCAGCTCTCGCCCACCAGGGGGATGCTCCCTATGGTGCGCAGCAGAAAGCCGGCCAGGGTGTTGGCGTGCTCTTCGGAGAGGTTGAGGCCGAAACGGCGGTTGACAGTGCGCAAAGAGGCGCTGCCGTCGACGAGGTAGCGCCGCGGTGCGATTTCGCGAAAGAGCACCTCTTCCACATCGTATTCGTCGCGGATCTCTCCGACGATCTCCTCGACGATGTCTTCGAGGGTCACGATCCCCTCGACGCCGCCATACTCGTCGATGACGATCGCGAGATGGATGCGCTTGCTCCGGAAGGCCTGCAAAAGGGTGCCGATGCGTTTGAGCTCGGGGACGAAGTAGGGAGCGCGCACGATTTTGCGCAGGGAGAATGTCTCGGGATGTTCGACGCAGTTGAGGATATCCTTGGAGTGGATGATCCCCACCACGTTGTCGAGACTCCCCTCGTAGACGGGAAAGCGCGAATGGCGCGCCTGTTGAACCTGGTAGAGGACCTCGGGGAAGGAGGCATTGACATCAAGGGCCACCATCTCGGTGCGGGGGATCATGATGTCGCGCACCCGCGTCTGGGAGAGTTCGAAGATTCCGTAGAGCATCCGTTGCTGCTCTTTGGCGACGACCCCCGTCTGCTCGCCGACCGAGATGATGGAGCGGATCTCGTCTTCGGAAATGATCGGCCGCTCGGCCTTCTTGCCGATGAGGTTGGTAAGTGTTCTGGAAAAGGCGGTCACCAGCGTCACGATCGGTGAGAGGACGACCAGGACGGCGAGAATCGGGCGCAGAACGGCGAATGAGACCTTCTCCGAATTATTAGCCGCATAGGCTTTGGGGGTGATCTCGGCGAAGATGAGAAGAAGGGGGGTCAGGATGAGGATCGTCATGATCTCCCCCCGTTCCCCGTACATGTCGACGAACAGGGTGGTGGCGAAGACCGAAAGGGCGATGTTGACGACGTTGTTGCCGACCAGAATCCCGCCGAGAAGGCGGTCGGGCTGCTCGATGAGGGACTCGAGGCGTTCGGCGCCCGGCCTCTTCTTCTGCACCAGATACTTGATGCGCAGCCGGTCCAGGGACATCAGGGCGGTCTCCGACCCTGAAAAAAAGGCCGAGAGAATAAAGAGCACGCCCAGCCCCAGAAGATGGAGCCAGCGATCTTCGAACATGCGGATTTCTCCGGAAGGGGTGTACGCAATGAGGATGGATTTTAGCCCAAGCATCCTGAGAATACAAATGAAGTTTGAATGGATTCAGGCAGATGGACGCGGAAGCCGTTCCCGCCGGCGTTGAAACGAAGGTCTCGCTGTGATATAAGGCCATTGCCCTTTCATGCCGGAAGACACTTCCGAAAGGAAATCCCGATGGACCGCGATCAGGCCCGCCGTCGACATCAGGAGCTCGCCCGAGAGCTCCACCGCCATAATCACCTCTATTTCGTCCTCGACGCTCCCGAAATTCCTGACGCAGAGTACGATCGCCTTTTTCGCGAACTTCTCGAGTTGGAAAGGGCCTTCCCCGAACTCGTTACCCCTGATTCACCTTCCCAGCGGGTCGGAGCACCGCCGCTGGCCAAGTTCGAGCCGGTGCGCCATACCTTGCCGATGCTCTCGCTTCAGAACGCCTTTGACGAGGGGCAGTTGCGCGAGTTCGACGCACGCGTTCGGCGCTTTCTCGCCACACAGGAAGAGATAGAATACGTCTGTGAACTGAAGATGGACGGCGTGGCGGTCGAACTCGTCTATCAGGACGGCGTCCTGACGGTCGGCTCGACCCGCGGCGACGGAACCACGGGGGAAAAGATCACCGAAAACCTCAAAACTCTCCCCACCATCCCCTTGCGCCTGCACGGCGATTTTCCTTCGGTGCTCGAGGTGCGAGGCGAGGTCTACATGGACCTTCCCGGGTTCCAGGCACTTAACCGGGAGCGCGAAGAGGCCGGGGAGCCTGTCTTCGCCAATCCGCGAAACGCCGCCGCCGGCAGCCTTCGCCAGCTCGATTCGCGCATCACGGCCAGACGTCCGCTGCGTATTGCATGCTACGGCGTCGGGGTGGTGGAGAACTCCCTGGCGCCGACCCACTACGATATCCTGCGGCAACTCCAGACATGGGGCCTTCGTGTTCTGCTCGATCGCGTGCAGCTTGTGCGCGGCATCGAGGGAGCTCTCGATTTTTATCGCGAGATGGCCCGGCGCCGCGACGATCTCCCTTATGAGATCGACGGCATCGTCGTCAAAGTCAACAATCTCGCCCTGCAGCGTGACCTCGGTGAAAAGAGCCGCTCTCCGCGATGGGCGATCGCCTGCAAGTTCCCACCCCGACAGGCCGAGACGATCATCGAGGAGATTTCTCTCCAGGTCGGTCGAACCGGAGCGATCACCCCGGTGGCCCGCCTTCGGCCGGTCGAAGTCAGCGGCGTCACCGTCTCTCGCGCCAGCCTGCACAACTGGGACGAGATCGAAAGGCTCGGGGTAAGAAAGGGGGACCACGTCGTGGTGGAGCGCGCCGGAGACGTCATCCCCGACGTGGTCAGAGTCATCGCCGAAAGACGCACCGGCGCCGAAGAGCAGATTCCCCTCCCCAGCACCTGCCCGGAGTGCGGCACGCCGGTGATGCGCCTTGAGGGGGAGGTCGTTCCTCGCTGTCAGGGGCTCTCGTGCCCGGCCCGGCGCAAGGAATCGATCAAGCACTTCGCCTCGCGCGGCGCCATGGATATCGACGGGCTCGGAGACCGCTATATCGACCAGTTGCTGCGCCTCGATCTGGTCGACGATGTGGCCGATCTCTATCGCCTGAGCCGCGACGATCTCTTCCGATTCGAGCGGATGGGCGAGAAGCTGGCAGAGAACCTCCTTCGCTCCATCGAGCGCAGTCGCCATCGCCCCCTCTCCCGCCTTCTGTACGCCCTGGGGATCCGGCACGTCGGCGAGCATACGGCCAAAATACTTGCCCGCCAGTTCGGCTCCCTCGAGGTGCTCTCCACGGCCTCGAAGGAGGAGCTCATGGCGGTGCACGAGATCGGCCCCCAAGTCGCGGAGAGCGTCGTCAGTTTCTTCGCCTCCTCCCAGAACCGCCGGACCCTCGAGCGTCTCCACAGCTTCGGGGTCGCTCCTGAACCGGAAGAGCGCCGCGCTGGCGGGAGCCTCTCCGGGAAGACCTTCGTCTTCACCGGCGCCATGGAGCGCCTCGGCCGCAAGGAGGCCCAGGAAATGGTGGAGAACCGGGGGGGACGCGCCGCAGGGTCGGTGAGCAAAAAGACCGACTTCGTCGTCGCCGGAGAAGAGGCCGGCAGCAAACTGGACCGCGCGAAGGAACTCGGCATTCCGATCCTCACCGAAGGGGAGTTCCTGCAGATGATCGAAGAGGAGGACCGTAAATGAAAGAGATCCGCGCAAGCGTCCGCATCCGCGGAGTCGTGCAGGGAGTGAGCTTTCGCTACCACACCCGCCGCACCGCCGAAAATCTGGGGGTAAGGGGGTGGGTGCGCAACCTGCCCAACGGGGATGTGGAGGGTGTTTTCGAGGGGAAAGATTCCCAGGTGCGGGAACTGGTGAACTGGTGCCGCAAAGGCCCTGAAGGAGCCCGGGTGGAGAAGCTCTTCATCGACTGGGAAGAGCCGACGGGGGAGTTCGAGGACTTTCGGGTGGTGCGATAAGCCAGGAGCCAGGAGCCAGAAGACAGAAGATCCTGAATTCTATTGGATTGCTATCGTTTTTTTTCCTCCCG
>JARFUG010000024.1:11997-41401 GCA_029289095.1 Desulfuromonadales bacterium | reverse complement strand
CGACGCAACGACGCAACGCAAATCAAAATCAATCGATCCCTTCGTAAGCAGTTCCGCCTGAAAACCCCGGATGGAACCCGGAGAGCACCATCGGTTCCTCCCCCAGTATGTTGCCTGGTTCTCGTCGCGTCGTCGCGTCGCGGTGAAAACCGCCTTGCGAATTTCCGGTGGCCCGTGCCGATCTCAAGGCAAGGTGTACGCCGTCTTGACAGTCGTATAGAACTCCCGGGCGTAGCTCCCCTGCTCTCTGGCCCCATAGCTCGACCCCTTGCTGCCGCCGAAGGGGACATGGTAATCGACCCCCGCCGTGGGGAGATTCACCATGACCATGCCGGCGGCGGCTTTTTTCTTGAAATCGTCGGCATATTTCAACGAACGGGTCACGATTCCGGCTACCAGACCGAAGTGGGTGTCGTTGGCCGTCTCCAGCGCCTCATCATAGCCCTGGACCCGGATAACGGCGGCGATGGGACCGAAAATCTCGTCGCGGTTGATGCGCATCGCGTTGTGCGTTCCGGTAAAGAGAGCGGGGGTGAGATAGAAGCCCCGGGTCTTCCGCTCCACGCGCTCGCCGCCGAAGGCCAGATGCGCCCCTTCCTCCTTTCCTAGATCGAGATAGGCGAGATCCTGATCGAGCTGTTCCTGACTGACCACCGGGCCGATATCGGCGCCGGGCGCCAGGGCGTGATCGACGGTGAGCTCCCTCATGCGCCGGCAGAGAGCTTCGACGAACCTGTCGTGAATTCCGCCGGTGACGATCAGTCGGCTCGAAGCGGTGCAGCGCTGCCCCGTCGAATAGAAGGCGCCCTGGATCGCACAGTTCACCGCCGTTTCCAGGTCGGCATCCTCGAGAACGACCAGAGGGTTCTTTCCTCCCATCTCCAACTGAACCTTCTTCCCCGTCGTTACGGCTCGTGCGGCGATCCCCCTGCCCACCACGTCGGAACCGGTGAAGGTCACGGCATCGACCCCGTCCGCGCCGGTGAGGACGTCTCCGATTGCTCCTCCCGACCCCATCAGCAGATTGAAAACCCCCTCCGGCATACCGGCGCGGGAGATGATCTCGGCGAGAGCCCAAGCCGAACCCGGCGCCAGAGAGGCTGGCTTGAAGACGACGCAGTTGCCGAAGGCGAGGGCCGGTGCGATCTTCCAGGCCGGAATGGCGACAGGAAAATTCCATGGAGAAACGATCCCGACGACGCCGACCGGCTCGCGAAGGACCTCGACGCTGACGCCCGGGCGCACCGAAGCGAGGCGCTCGCCTGAGTTGCGCAGCGCCTCGCCGGCGAAGAACTTGAAGATCATTCCCGCCCGCGCCACCTCTGCGACCCCTTCCGGGAGGGTTTTTCCTTCCTCCCGGGAGAGAAGGCGGCCGAGTTCCTCTTTACGGGCCAGGATCTCGGCTCCTATGCGGTCGAGGATGTCGAAACGCTGCTGGATGGGGCTCAGTCGCCAGTTCGGCAGGGCCGCCCTGGCAGCGGCTACAGCCGTATGCGCATCATCGCGGCTCGCCTGAACATATTCGCCGATGACATCGGAGGTGTCCGAAGGGTTGATGTTTGTCGAGACCCCCTCTCCCCCGATCCATTCACCCCCCACATAGTTCCTGTATGCCGTCATGGTCGCCTCCTGCCGGCTCCGCTCGTCGTCTCCCCCTCTACTGCTTGTACGATACGCACTGCGCAATGTCAAACGGTATCGACCCGCAACTCTTCGGAATCAAAGATCATCCAAGCTGAATTGAGGGGTGGAAAATTCAGGCGACTTGTGAGAATGTGGCACCATCGAGGGTTGCCCTCAGGGCCTCCGTATGGGATGATTTTCGAATAACACCTGCCAGGAGGAAGTCATTGAGCAGTTGGGAGTGGAAAAAGCGCAAATGGGAGCGTAACGCACGAGAAATGATCCGGGGCCTTCGCTACCCCGGGCAGGGTCCGCCCATCGTCACCCGGACCATCATCTTTCTCAATCTCGTCTTTTTTTCGATCATGGTTCTCAAGGGGATGGCCGCCGGTCTGGGGCCGGGCACTCTGCTGCGTCCCGACACCATGCTTCTGATTCATTCGGGAGGGCAGTTCTGGCCTCTGGTTATTCAGGAGGGTCAATGGTGGCGCTGTTTCACCTACGCCTTCACCCACGGCGGCCTGATCCACCTTGGTTTCAACATGGTCGTCCTCTATACGATCGGTCCGCTGGTCGAGGGGGAGATCGGCGCGCCGCGCTACGTCTTTCTCTACGCCCTGACTGCCCTGACCGGTACTCTCGCCGGCCTCTTCTGGCATCCTGGCACCCCCGTGGTCGGAGCTTCCGGAGCCCTCTTCGGACTCATCGGATTCGCCGCCGCCTACTACCACCGCATGGGGGGGACGATCGCGGTTCAAAGGCGCAACTTCATGCTGCAATGGGCCGCGTTCGCCTTCATCTTCGGACTGCTCATCGGGGCCGACAATGCCGGTCATCTCGGCGGGGCAGCCGGAGGGCTGATTCTCGGTCTCGTCCTGCCCATCCGCGGCACGCTGGTACGTCGAACCGATCCCGTCTTTCACGTTCTGGGCGCAGCGAGTGCCGCCATTCTCGTGCTCAGTCTTCTGATGCTCGTCTTTTCGTGGTTCTAGGAGGTCAGAGCATGTCCGACCCCAAAGCGCCTGCCACTGCGGCCGTGCGCATGCTGCGCCAGAACAAGGTCGATTTCGTTCCCCGTTTCTACAGTTATGAGGAGAAAGGAGGAACCGCCGTTTCCGCCCGCGAGCTCGGTGTCGATGAACACAGCGTCATCAAGACGCTGATCATGCAGGACGAAGCGAAAAAACCCTTCATTGTACTGATGCACGGCGACCGTCAGGTTTCCACCAAGGAGCTCGCCCGAATTCTTGGAGTCAAGGCGGTATCCCCCTGTGCCGCAGCCGATGCCGATCGCTACTCCGGCTATCAGGTCGGCGGCACGTCCCCCTTTGCGACTCGGCGCCCCATGCCGGTCTACATGGAGGAGACGATCCTCGATCTGCCGCGTATCTGCATCAATGGAGGAAAACGCGGGTTCCTTGTGGAGATCGATCCCCGAGAGGCGCAGCGTCTGCTCCAGCCGGTGCTGGTGAGGGTGGGAATTTAGGCAGAAGGCAGAATCCAGGAGCCAGGAAAAAGGAAAATCTGATTAGGCCCAATTCTCAGCTTGCCTTGAAGTCCCCCTTTGACAAAGGGGGATTTAGGGGGATTTGCCTGTTGCCAAGTGAGAAATCCCCCCTCGCCCCCCTTTGACAAAGGGGGGAAACCCTCTAGCTGAGAATCAGACCTAATCAGGAAGGAAAAAGATATCGGTTCGGAGGGAGAGGATGAAAGAACTGAATGAGAACCTGCGCAGGGCGGCAGAGGCGATCCGGGGCGCCAGGGCGCTGGTGGTGACGGCGGGTGCGGGAATGGGGATCGATTCGGGGCTCCCCGATTTCCGGGGGGATCGAGGTTTCTGGAATGCCTACCCCATGTACCGCAGGCTCGGAATCAACTTCATCGGTGCGGCCAACCCCGACCATTTCGAGCGCGACCCCGCCTTCGGATGGGGCTTTTATGGCCACCGGACCAATCTCTACCGGGAAACGCTACCTCATCGGGGGTTTCACCTGCTGCGGGAATGGACCGAGGCGATGGACCTCGACTATTTCGTCGTCACTTCCAATGTGGACGGCCAGTTCCAGAAAGCGGGTTTCGAGCCTGAGCGTGTCCTGGAAGTGCACGGCTCCATCCACCACCTGCAGTGCACCAAACCGTGCTGCATGGCGATCTGGGACAATCGCGAAGAGATCCCCATCGATCTGGAGACAATGCGTGCCGGCCGCCTTCCCCGCTGCGTTCACTGCGGCGCCATCGCCCGCCCCAACATCCTCATGTTCGGCGATTATTCGTGGATACCCGCCCGCAGTTCACAGCAGCAGGCCTGTTTCGACGCTTTCCTGGCCGATCATCGCGGCGCTTCTTTGGCAGTCGTCGAGATGGGGGCCGGCAGCGCCATCCCGACGATCCGCATGCTGGGAGAGCGCCTGGGGCGCAGCAATGGAGCGCTCGTCATCCGTATCAACCCCCGCGAGCCCCAGATCTCCCCTCCCCATATCTCCCTGGCCTGCGGCGCCCTGGAGGGACTCGAAGGGATTGACCGTCTCCTCAGAAAACAACTCTCTGGTTGACTCATCAACTATCCGCCCCCAGGAGGCCCATGCATGGAAAACTCCTCCTCTCCATCGGCGCTGTTGACCGATCTGTACCAGCTCACGATGCTGGCAGGGTATCTGGAAGAGGGCATGCACATCGAACCCGCCGTCTTCGACCTCTTCTTCAGAGAATCCCCCTTCCATGGCAGCTACGCCGTCTTCGCCGGACTGGAACCCGCCCTCAGGTATCTCGAAAATCTGCACTTCACCGGTAAAGACATCGCCTACCTGCAGCGACTCGGTATATTCAGGCCGGCTTTCCTCGATTTTCTCGCCGAATTCCGGTTTCGTGGGAAGGTCACCGCTCCTCTCGAGGGAACCGTCGTCTTTGCCAACGAACCTTTGCTGACTATCGAAGGGACTCTGGCCGAAGCTCAGTTCGTCGAAACGGCCCTGCTCAACATCATCAACTTCCAAACCCTGGTCGCCACCAAAGCGGCCCGACTGACGGCCGTGGCGGGAGAAGGGGCGGTGGTCGACTTCGGACTGCGCCGGGCGCAGGGACCCGACGGCGCATTGAGCGTCGCCCGCGCAGCCTGCATCGGGGGTGTGGCCAGCACCAGCAACGTTCTGGCCGGACGCACCTTCGGTCTGCCGGTCAAGGGAACCCACGCGCATAGCTGGATCATGGCCTTTTCCGACGAACTCAGCGCGTTCAGAGCATATGCCGAGTGCTTTCCGGACAGCTCCATCCTTCTCGTCGACACTTACGACACCCTGCGCAGCGGAATTCCCAACGCCATCACCGTCGCCCGGGAGCTCAGAGCGAGGGGGCACGAACTTGTGGGGATTCGTCTCGATTCGGGGGACCTCGCCTATCTGAGCAAGGAAGCCCGACGGAGGTTCGATGAAGCCGGCTTCCCCCATGTCAGGATCGTCGCCTCCAACGAACTGGACGAATATGTCATCCACTCGATCCGCAGCGAAGGTGGGAGAGTCGACATTTACGGTGTCGGCACGCGGCTGGCTACCTGTGCCGGCGTAGGGGGCGGGGCGCTGGGGGGAGTCTACAAGCTGGTGCGATTCGCCGGGGAGCCGAAACTGAAAGTGACCAGCGACATCTCCAAGGCGACCCTTCCGGACGCCAAACGGGTCCTGCGTGCGATCGACCGCTCGGGGCGCTTCCTTCAGGATGTGCTGTGCCTGCACAGCGAGGAGCCTCGCCCGGGCGAACGGGTCTACGACCCCCTGAATCCCTCCCGGCACAAAAGGATCCCGAACGATGCGACATTCGAGGAGGTGCGTCGGGTCGTCATGGAAGCAGGAAAGATCTCATTTGAACTCCCCGCTCTCGGCGCCTCCAGCGAGCTTCGCGCGGATCAGGTGCGCCGCCTCCCTGAGGGGACGCTGCGACTGGTCAATCCTCATACCTACAAGGTTTCAATGAGCCGGGGGATTCATGCGCTGCGAAGCCGGCTCATGGAAAACTGCCTGCGCCGGCTCCCCGGGGGATAAAGTCCGCCGATCGAAACCCGGGCACGAGTGCACTAGTGCACTAGCTTCCCAATAGCCGGACGCCGAGAATCAAAAGGAGAAAGAGAAAGAGGGCGATGGCGAGAAAAACGCCGAAGATCGTGAGGGCGACGGTTCGCGCTCCCCGTGCAAGTCCGGTAAATCCCATTCCGCCTGCCAGAATCGAGATGACCAGGGAGATGATGGCAAGCTCCAGCATTGGTTATTCTCCGGCCATCGAGGAAGAACCCCTCCCCCCCGGAATGATTCCCTGGAACCAGTCGGGATAGCGCGCCGCAGGCCCTTTGGCGGGCCGGGGATCGTCAGGAAACTTCTTTCCGAGGTTCTTGCGCAGATAGCGCATGGGAACGGCGATCTGCTCCGAACCTTTCCCTTCAAAGTACTCGATGAAGAAATCGAGGCGGTCGACGACCTCCTCCTTTCGGATGAGTCCGCGGCGGTGCAGCGTCTGGACGATGATTTCCTGGGAGATGATCGTGCCGGTAAAGAGCTCAAACATCATCTTGCGTTGCTTATCGTTCACGGCAGCTCCTTCCAGGCCATGAGGCCGTCATGAACCATCTCTGGACAGTAACCGTTCGTCTCCTGAAGCCGACTCTGAGAGATACCGTAGCAGGCCGCGAAGGAGTGTCAACTCACAAACATTAAAATATTTGAACCTTGTGTGCGGTTTGTGTTATAAGTTGCAGAAGAAGAATCTCGGGGGGAAAAGGAGGGACGTTTTATGTACTGGGTGCTGTTTTTTGCGGCCTGGGGAGGGTTCGTCCTTGGCGTTCTCTTCATGGCGGTCCTCGCCATTTCGCGGGAAAACAAGAAAGATCGTAGAGAACGGAAGACGCTGGAGTCTGCGCTCCCTGCATCCCACAAGTACAAGGCGAAGATCCAGGGATAACGGGTCAAGCCCGCCCGCGGCTGAAAAGAGATAAAACAAATCAGGCGTTTTTCTTCTCGGCCAGCAGCAGATAAGGGCTCGAGGGACGATTGGGAGCCGAGAGCCGCAGCGTCGACCATCCTTCAGGGGGCAACGCGACGAAAATCCTCTCCACCCTTGCGGCCTCTTCCTTTCCAGTCGGATGCCCCACATAGACGACGACAGCCAGGCGCCCCCCCGGCCCCAGACATTCCAATGCGGCACAAAGGGCGGTTGCCGTCGACTCGGCGCGGGTGACAAGATGCGGATCCCCGCCGGGAAGATATCCAAGGTTCGCGATGGCAGCCCGCAGGGGCTCTCGACAGAACCGCCCGAGCCGGGCATGATCTTCCTGTATCAGGTAGACCCCTCTTCGGTTCGGGAGCTCTCCTCCTTCCCATCGACAGACCTCGGCGCCGGCCTCGACAAGGCGCTCGCCGGTGCGCTCGAGGGCTTCCTCCTGAATATCGAAGGCCAGAACTCGACCGGTCGCCCCCACGCAACCGAAGAGAAAAAGCGTGTCGTTGCCATTTCCGGCGGTCAGGTCGGCCGCATGATCACCGGGACGCAGGACTTCGCCCACGAAATGGTGAGCCCAGAGTACGATGCGGGTCAAGCGCCGGGAAAACGACACGACAGCTCAGGATCCCGCGCGGACTTCGTTGAGAACCTTCACTTTGGCATCGATCATCTGGCGATGAGAGAGCCTGAGAAGGGTTGCAAGTTTGCGGATGAGATAGTCCTCGTACTTGTCGAGAACGCCGTCGGCGTAGATGATCCTCCAGAGCGCCTCCATCACTTCGAGCTTCTCCTCCAGAGTGAACCCTTCGTTGATGTCCCGGGCGAAATGAAAGAGATCGAGGCTTGATTCCCGCTCCTGCTGGGCGAACTGCAGAAGCTCGGCCGTCGACTCTTCGCACAGGCCGAACTTTTGCTGCAGGAGATCGCGGATGATGATCGCCTCCATTTCGTGGAATTCCCTGTCGGTGTGGGCCATCTCGAGGAGCAGGGCGGCGGTCGCCACCTGGATCCTCTCATATTCGGTCTGCGGTTCGGCCGAAGGCCCCGATGTCAACAGCGACTTGATCCGTTTGAGCATGTTTTCTCCGTGCTGCAGCAGATAACTCCGACTCTCCCAGGGGCGCGGCATGCCGTCCCCCTACAGCATAATCGATCGCCTCTTTTTTACTCGTCCCGGCGGCGGATGACAAGAATTTTTCTCTTCGATAACAGCCCTTTTCGAGCCTGTCGAACCCCTTGTCAAGCGCGATCCACTTTGCTATGCTGTTTAGCACTCGGCTTACTAGAGTGCTAAAACTGCAATGGAGGCTCACCGATGAACACGGCCTGTCTGCCTGCGCCGACTGATACGTTCACCCACTACATGGCCCAGATCAATCGTTTTGACCTGCTCAGCCGCGAAGAGGAATACGAACTTGCGATGCGGTACCGTCGCAGCGGGGATATCGAGGCGGCACACCGCCTGATCTGCGCCAACTTGCGTTTCGTCGTCAAGGTCGCCCACGAGTATCGCGCCTACGGCATGCGCATGCTCGACATGATTCAGGAGGGAAATATCGGCCTGATGATGGCGGTCAAGAAGTTCGAACCCGAGCGCGGCATCCGCCTCATCTCCTATGCCGTCTGGTGGATTCGCGCCTACATCCAGAACTACATCATCCGCAGTTGGTCCCTTGTCAAGATCGGCACCACGCAGGCGCAGAAAAAACTCTTCTTCAAGCTCAATCAAGCACGGGCGGCCGTTCTGCGGCTTACGGGAAACGAAGATGCCGAGGAGATCGCCAGAGAGCTCAAGGTAAACGATACCGAAGTGGAAGAGATGGCCCTGCGCATGAGCGGCCGTGACGCCTCCCTCGACGCCGAACTCCTCGAAGGTGCGCTACACAGTCTCATCGATACACTGGCCGATGAACGCGAAAACCAGGAGGAACGGCTCCTTTCGACCGAGACCGAAGAAATCCTCTCGAGTCGCGTCGGCGCCGCCCTGGCACGGCTCAATGAGCGGGAACGCCGCATCGTACAGGAGCGCATCCTTTCGGAGAATCCCCGCACCCTGCAGGAAATCGCCGATGAATACGGCATCAGCCGAGAACGGGTCAGGCAACTCGAAAAAGGAGCTCTGGACAAACTGCGTCTCTGCCTTCCGGCCCCATCCCCGTAAACGTCGGGCCGATTGCGTCCCGACGCC
The DNA here is from genome assembly GCA_029289095.1 of Desulfuromonadales bacterium. Classification (GTDB taxonomy): domain Bacteria; phylum Desulfobacterota; class Desulfuromonadia; order Desulfuromonadales; family JACZKF01; genus JARFUG01. The sequence goes on along the minus strand of JARFUG010000024.1, from coordinate 32,610 downwards.
GCAAGAGGATTGACAACGATCGGCGCTTCGGCGTAAGTTCAGCCGGAAAACACCACAGACTCGACGGGATGACTGAATGAAACGCCTTACCCTGCTCCTCCTTCTATCTCTTGTCCTCATCGCCTGCGGCGCCCGTGTCGAACCACAGAAAGCCCCCCACGAACATTTCGTCGAAGGGGAGGTGTTCTTCGAGAGCGGCCTCTACGATGAAGCCATCTCGGCCTGGGAGAAAGCGCGCGACGCCTATTATTCACCTGAACTGACGGCTTTGTCCGAGTTCTGGATCGCCGAAGCCTATCTGGCTTCGAACCGCTACGTTGAGGCGGCAACCGCATACGAGGATTTCCTCGTTCAGCATCCGCGTCACGAAAAGACCGGCGACGTCCTTTACTCCCTGTCCATGGCCTACTACCATCAGGTTCTCTCCATCGACCGCGACCAGACCGCAACGCGCAACGCGCTCACGGCGTTTGCCAATCTGAAGAGGCGCTTTCCCGACCATCCGAACGCCCATGAAATTTCGGAGCGGACCACGGAGTTGCGGCATAAACTCGCCGCCCACGAACTCTATGTGGGGCGTTTCTACCAGCGCACGGGTCATCCCGAGGCGGCAATCCGCCGGCTCGAAGGGCTCTTCCGAGAGTACCCCGAATTCGACAACCGGGACCGAGCCTATCTTTACCTGGGCCGGGCATACCTCGATGTGGGTCGCAACGCCGAGGCGCGCGAAGCATTCGAAAAGATTTTCAGCGATTATCCCGAGAGCCGATATGTTCGTTCGGCCGCGCGGTCACTCCGTAAAGTCGATTGAAAATAATCTTCAAACAGACCCTCCCCTGCGGAGGGTTTTTTATTGCCGTTGCGCCTTGAAACCTTAAAAATAGAACACCTTTTTTTTCTTGACTTGTCGTTTACGGCATTATATAAAGATGAGCGTCTTATAACAAAACTTCTAATATTTCTTTTTAAAATATTCCCAACCTTCCACGCACACTGCCTCATTTTTATTAATAACGACGAAACGATTCGCCCTGAAGGCTGACTGCTTGCACAAACCTGACTTCACCAGCTCAATCGCACGTTGTTTTAATTCCACGTTCCACACCTGCTTTCGGGACGCACGCTCAAGGCGTCACCGATAATTTCAGAGGAGGAGAGAGAAATGTCCGAATTCGGAACACTGGAAAGCCGCGTACGCCGCAAATCGTTGCTCAGCAAGGTCATGAAGCCTGAAGACACCATCCAGTTCTTCAAGCCCGGCATGAACCTCGGCTGGTCGGGCTTCACCCCTGCCGGCTACCCCAAGGCGGTCCCTATCGCCTTGGCAGATCACGTTGAGAAAAACAGCCTCCAGGGCAAGTGGAAGTTCAATCTCTTCATTGGCGCCTCGGTCGGAGCTGAAACCGAAGACCGTTGGGCCACCCTCGACATGATCGACCGTCGCTGGCCCTACCAGACCGGCAAGAACATCGCAAAGGGGATCAACGAAGGGCGCATTCGCATGGGCGACAAGCACCTCGGCCTCTTCGCTCAGGATGTCGGCTACGGCTTCTACACCGAGAACGGCCGCATGGACCTCGCCATCATCGAGGTCTCGGCCATCACCGAGGACTGCGGCCTGGCCCTGACCTCCTCCTGCGGCATCGTCCCCGAACTGATGATGGTCGCCGACCGCATCATCATCGAAGTCAACACCGGACAGCCCTCCTTCGAGGGGATGCATGACATCATCATGCAGCAGAAGCCGCCCCACAGGCAGCCTTTCCTCATCACCAGCGCCGAGCACCGCGTCGGTTCCCCCTACGTCCCCTGCGACCCCGACAAGATCATCGCCATCGTCGAGTCGAAACACCGCGACAAAGGGCGCGCCTTCAGCGAGATGGACGACACCTCCGAAGCGATCGCCGCCCATATCATGGACTTCTTCTCCCATGAAGTGAAGCGTGGCCGTCTGCCGGAGAACCTCCTCCCCCTGCAGTCCGGGGTCGGCTCCATCGCCAACGCCGTCGTCGGCGGCCTGGCCAAAGGTCCCTTCTCGAACCTCACGGTCTACACCGAGGTCCTTCAGGACACCATGCTGGACCTGTTCGATTCGGGCAAGCTCAACTACGCCTCGGCCTGCTCCCTGTCGCTCTCGGAGAAACCAGGCTTCCCCCGCTTCTTCGAGAATTGGGACAAGTACGCACCGAAGATCGTCCTGCGCCCCCTTTCGGTCTCCAACGCTCCTGAGCCGATCCGCCGCCTCGGCGTCATCGCCATGAACACCCCGGTCGAGTTCGACATTTATGCGCACGCCAACTCCACCCTGGTCGGCGGCACCCGCATGATCAACGGTCTCGGCGGCTCGGGCGACTTCCTGCGCAACGGCTTCCTCAAGATGATGCACACCCCTTCGACCCGTCCCTCCAAGACGGACCCGAACGGCATCACCTGCGTTGTTCCGAAGGCGCCTCACATCGACCATACCGAGCACGACCTCGACTGCGTCGTCACCGAGCAGGGTCTGGCCGACCTGCGCGGCCTTGCTCCCAAAGATCGCGCCAAGCTCATCATCGAGAAATGCGCGCACCCCGAGTACAAGCCGATTCTCAAGGACTACCTCGAGATGGCGTCCAAGGAGTGCCTCGCCAAGGGGATCGGTCACGAGCCGCAGCTCTTCGACCGCGCCTTCAAGATGCAGCAGAACCTCGCCGTCAACGGCACCATGAAGATCAAGAGCTGGGACATCAAGGTCGATCTCTGCGAATAAGACCAACTGATTTCATTTTGCGCTCCTATGTGCCCCGCCGGTTCTCCGGCGGGGTTTTTTTGACCCCCCGGCCCTGCGGGCCACCCCCTGTTTCACAGGAGGGGCAAGGCTGAGCAATGTCCCGAATGGCGCTAGCTTAAGCCCTTCTAGCTACTGCTATGGAGTAAACTCGGGACTGTCCCCGGCCCCATCGGGGGCTGTCCCAGATGTTTACGGGCTATGCAACTGTGGTGGTTCGCGCCGCAAAAGCCAGGGACAGCCCCCTGCGGGGACAGTCCCGGTTTTGCTGACATCCGTTTCCTTAAACTAGCGCCATTCGGCAATGTCCCCCCTATGCAATAGGGGGGAAGGCCGCGCAGCGGATAGGGGGGTCCGGACCCTTCTCTCTTTTTAATCTCCCCCCACTCGTGCTACCATCGCCACCATGATCCGTCTCATCGTTAATGCCGACGACCTCGGCGCGGGGCACCGGACAGACAGGGGAATCTTCGAAGCCTATTCGAAGGGGATCGTGACCTGCGCTTCGGTCCTCCCCAACGGCCCGTCTTTCACCGACGCGCTTCGCGAGGCAGACCGCCTCGGCCTCCCCCTCGGGGTGCACCTGAATCTTTCCGAGGGGCGTCCCCTGACGGGAGCAATCGCGGGGCTGACCGATGCAGCGGGAGGGTTCCCCGGCAAATACGAAACACGAAAGAGGCTTATGACGGCGGCAGTGCGCAGTGAGGAGATCCTCGACGAATGTCTCGCGCAGATCGACCGCATCCTCTCCTCCGGATGCGCGGTGAGTCACCTTGACACACACCAGCATGTTTTCCTCTTCCACCCGGTCACGAACGCGGTGATAGCCGCCGCACGCTCATTCGCAATCCGTGCCGTGCGTCTCCCGGATCCGGCGGAGAACGCGGAGGATGACCCTCCAGGGGAACTCGGCACCGAACTCGCCCTCTACCGGCGACTCGCTCCGGCTGCGCGTAAGGCTGTGTCACTGGCCGGACTTCTCGCCCCAGACGCCCTCTGGGGGATGCCGCTGCTCAACAGGCTTGACGAGCACCAGATCGATCGCCTTCTGCAGCGAATACCGCACGGGACCTGGGAACTGATGGTGCACCCCGGCTATCTCGATGAGCACAACCCCTTCTCCGGCTTCGAGCGCGAGCACGAAGTCGCGGCGCTTACTTCCCGCTCGATCCGTGAACGCATCAGCAAAAGAGGGATCGAGCTGATTTCTTACGGAGACCTGTCTTGCGCGTCCTGATCGTCACCCCCCGACAGCCCGGCGCCACCGGCAACCATGTGACCGCCGACCGTCATCGCACCGGTCTTCCGGGGCATGGCCATCTCGTTCACGTCGTCGAAGCCGACGATGACACCGACCTCGACGGCGAATCCGCCCTTTTCCGCCCCGATGTCGTCCACCTGCTGCATGCCTATCGCTCGGGGAAGCCCTGGCTCTCCTCACCCCTGACCCGAACTTTTCCGATGGTGGTCACGCTCACCGGGACCGATATTCACCAGGGCCTCGACGACTCCGTGCAGGCTCCCGTGATCGAAGAGGTGCTGGCGGCGGCCTGTGCCGTTCTCACTCAAAACCCCCTCACCTTCGAGGCGCTGAAAAGATCCGAGGCTCCCTTCATTCCGCGCCTGCACTATCTCCCGCCCGCCGTCGTCCTCGGGACAGAGCTCTTCTCCCCCCGCACCATCCTCGGGCTCCCTCCCGACGCCCTTCTTTTTCTTCACCCCTCAGGGATCCGCCCCGTCAAAGCGAACCTCGAGCTTCTTCTCGCATTCGACGCCCTGGAGACGGTCAGGCCGCCCACCCTCGCCTTCTGCGGCCCGGTGCTCGACGCCTCCTACGCGCAACGCTTCTTCTCCGCCCTGAAGAGCCGTCCCCGGACAGCCTACCTCGGCGTCGTCCCCCCTGCGGCGATCGCTTCGGCGCTGCGGGAAGCTGACGCAATCCTCAACCACTCCCACAGCGAAGGGATGAGCACCGTCCTCATGGAAGCGGCCGTTCTGGGCCGCCCCGCCCTCGCCCGCGACATCCCCGGCAACGCCGCCGTCGTGCGCGATGGAGAAAACGGTTTTCTCTACCGGTCCGACGGAGAACTCCTCGAGAAGGCCCGCCTCTTGTGTGAAGACCCGCAGCTCCGCCGCCGCCTGTCTCACCCTCGTCCGGACCTCTACCGCCCGGAGACGGAAACGGCCGAGCTCGAATCGATTTACAACGACGTGCTCCGTCACTGCCTCCCCTGAGTTCCTTTCTCGCAGCCATTGCAATAAGGCTAATTTTTCAAACTTTTGCTTCTAAAAAGAACAAAAATGGTTGACATGAAATCCGATCAAAAGTAAGTTATCGACTAATTCACAATGGATTAAAACTACTCGAAATCCAAACAGGGGAAGATTCGTTTCCCCAATGTCTCGGATCAGGGCAAAACCGGAGAAATCCGGTGACGCAAAGCTGCGGGTCCTCGGTCGACAGTCATTACCGCTGTCGGCAAGGATAGCCGGGTTGTCGAAGAGACGGAAACCTAAGGTCCCGTCTTCGGCGTTATTTTCAAGGCGGGCCTTTTTGCATCTTCTCACCTTGAAGCCCTCTCCTGAGCTAACACTGCAAAAAGATTCACTTTAGCTGCCGTTCAATCACCAGCACCATACTCCGACAAAGGCAAAACCGGAGAAATCCGGTGACGCAAAGCTACGGACCCTCATCCGCCGACTTGTCCTTAACGAGTGGCCGGAAGGGCCGCCGGGCCGCCGAAGAGAGACGACCGCAGGTGTCGTGCACCTGCCCTTCTTTTTTCATTCTCGGCGAGTCCGAATGTTGTTATCCAGGCTGAAACACTCATCTTTTTCCCTCCCCCCCGCAGCCCGTCAGGGTTTGCAGACACTCCTTTTTCGCCTCCTCTTCGCTCTTCTCGTCATTCCCGCCTCGATTTTCGCACTGCCCGACGTCTCGTCTGCATACAACATCACTCCCATCACCTGGAACGTCATCGGCCTCGACAGCAACCGGCCCCACTTCGGTCCGAATCGATTTCCGGTCGGGGCAAAAGTGTGCGGGGGGTCTGCCGGCACGACCGGGACGGCCACCTTTACCTGGGAAACAGGGGGCACGAATCCGGATAATTCCGGTGCGTTCATTTACCTCCGTCCCGGGTCAGCCAATCCCATCTCCTTTACCTACGGCGCCGACGGCTGCGCCGACGCCTATTTCGAGGTCGAGGTCAACAGAACGTTCGATTCCTTCTACAAGACCCGCCGTTACTTCATTACTGCGGGCGGCGTTTCCACCCCCAGGCCGCGGGAGCTTTTCGTGGAAAAGCTCATCTCCCAGAGCCGAAATTACATCACGGATGTGAGGCTTAACGGCGTATCGATTCCAGCCGGCGGGGCGATGAACCTGCTCGTCGGCAATACCTACACCATCCAACTCGTCGGCGGCACCGCCACTCAGGGATACAACCAGTTCGAGAAGTTCATCAATTTTCCGAACACGATCTTCCAGATCCTGTCCGTCCATACAAACTACTCCGCAAACAATTCTCCCTATGTCTCCAGTACGGGTCACCCATATCTTTATGCAGACGCCTGCAGATGGGAGAATGACCCTGCCAGCCCCTATTATCGCACCTGCGTCAGCGGCAACTACAAATCCGGCGGCAGCAGCGTCGTCACCACCTACACGGTCAGGATCATCGGCGGCGGCGGCAGCACCGAGCGCCTGAGCACGCTGCTCTACGATTTCTCCGGCGCCAGCTTCCACTACAACGCCGATTACTCTACCGGCGTCCGCATTGCCAATATCATTGACCCGACTTCGGTCAATATCGCCAAGAAGTTCACGCCTGAGATCACGAAATCCGGGGGGATTGCGAGCCTGACCTTCACCCTGTCCAACCCCAATGCCGGCTCCATCGGCGGCCTCAGTTTCACCGACCTCTTCCCAACATCGCCGGCGGACATGACGCTGGCATCCACCTCGGCAACAAACTCCTGCGGGGGTACGCTGACCGACCACAACGGCAATCCCCTTACGGTCGGCAATGGAGGAATCCGGCTGACCGGCGGCACAATCCCGGCCAATGGTAGCTGCAACATCCAAGTGAGCGTGACCGCTCCGTCCCCTGGGGCCTACACCAACACCTCGGGACCACTTTATATCAACGCGCTGAATACCGGGAAAACCGCGACGGCGACCCTCACGGTGGACGACACCGCCGTCCCAAGGCCCTTACCGCCATCGTCCTGCGCCGGCCAGGAAGTTGTTCTTGCAACCTGGAACTTTGACAACCTGGCGAACGGACCAATCAGCAATCCCTCCTTCTCTTCGAAAGCCGCCAATGTCGCTTTCGCAACGGCGAGCTACTCCGGGACGGGAACAAATGCGGTCACAACTGCCGAGGCTTTCTCAGGACAGAGATCCTGGAGCGGTGCCGGCTGGGTGGCGGACGATAATCTGCCGGAACCCAATATGTCCCAGACACACTTCAGGTTCGACGTGGACACCACCAATTACGGCGGCGTCTTTATTGAATTCAGAGCAAAAATCGACGGCACAAACAACTGGAAAGGAACCAACAACAACATCCGTGTCTGGCGGAGCACAAATGCTGGGGCGACTTTCACGCATCTCGCCCCGGACAATACAAACCTGAGCACGACCTGGACCCATTTCATTCGGCCAGGAAATACCACATATGCAGAACAGACAACGTTCGGCATGCAGGGTTATTTCAGGCATAAAAACAATCCTAGTGCGACCTTGTATCTTGACGATGTGGTCATCAAAGGATGCCCCGTCCCGGCCAACCCACCTGCCCCGCCGACGATCGCCAAGGTGTTCTCGCCGGCGCTTGTTGCCGTGGGGGGGACCAGCACACTCACCTTCACCCTCAGCAATCCGAATTCCACGCAACTGACCGACGTCAAGTTCGTCGATCCCCTCCCCGGCGGTGTCGTTGTGGCCGACAATCCAGCGGCGAGCACAACGTGCGGCGGCACTCCCTCCTGGGCTCCTGCCGCCGGAGCGTCCACCCTTAACTTCGGGCAGACGACCGGGGCGACGATTCCCGCCAACAGTTCCTGCACCGTCAGCGTCGCCGTCAAGCCAACGACTGCAGGCTCCCACGAAAACGTCAGCGGCTACGTCTCCGCCCACCAGAGCGGAGCGAATACCGGCCCCAACGGTTCCGCCAGGGCGACACTGACCGCCCTTTCGCCGCCCATCATTGCCAAACAGTTCGCTCCCAACCCGATCCTGAGAGGGAGCGTTTCGACATTGACCTTCACCCTCACCAATCCAAACCTGAACCACCCCATTACCGGCGTCGCCTTCTCGGACACCCTCCCGACCTCGCCCGGAAACATGGTGGTGGCGCCCATGCCGAACGCCTCGACCAGCGGCTGCGGCTCACCGACCTTCGCGCCGACGGCAGGAACCGGATCGATCTCCTTCTCGGGCGGCGCCATTGAAGCCGGCGGCGCCTGCACCGTCACGCTGGACATCACCGCCCCGGTCGTCGGCGAATATCAGAGCATTTCCGGAAACGTTTCCCACATCCTGAACGGCACATGGATCGGCAACACCGCCACCGACATCCTCACCGCGAATCCGCCATCTCCCGCCATCGCCCTGCTGAAGGAGGTCGGCCTCACGGCGGAGGGACCGTGGGGTTCGTATCTCGCCCTCCCCGTCGGGGGCGATGTCCATTACAGATTCACGGTGGAGAACACCGGAAATGTCGATCTGAGCACGGTGTCGATCTCGGACCCGGTCCTTGGAGGCGCCGTATCCGCATGCAATCGGGCAACGCTGGCACACTACGACGACTTCACCTGTACAGCAGGTCCGATCCCGGCCTCCGCCGGGGTCCATCCGAACACCGCGACAGCCTCGGGCATTTTCAACGGCGCCGCCTACACCGCCCAGTCCACCGCGCGCTACGCGACCACCAGCCTCGACCTGATAAAGAGCGCAGCCCAGACCCACTTCACCACCTCCGGGAACACACTGGATTACAGCTTCACGGTCACGAACTCCGGCGCCGCCGTCCTCCCAGGTCCGGTGAGCTTAGCCGACGACAAGACGACGGTGATCTGCCCGCCAGTGAACACGGTCGGGAATTTCGACAATTTCCTCGACCCCGGTGAATCGCTTGTCTGCACCGCAACCTACACGACGACCGCCGCGGACGTCACCGCCAAACAGGTGACCAACTTCGCCTCGGCTTCCACACCGGCCTATGGCGCCAGTGCCGCGGTCCTCTCGAACACGGCGAGCCAAACAGTCCCGCTCGCCTCGAATCTGACGGCGGCAAAGACCAACGACCTGAGCGGCCAACTCCTGACAGGCGCTTCCTTCAACTGGACCATCACCGTGAGCAACACGGTGAGCGCCGGGGACGCGGTCTTTTCCAACGGGCAGGTCCTCCTGATCGACGACATGCCCGCCAGCGGCGCCGCCTACACCCTCGGAACGGTCACCACCGCCGGTGCAACGGGTGCGATCGCCTGCTCGATCGCGGCGAACACCCTCACCTGCGCCGCCGATGATGGGCCGGTGGTGATCCCCTCCACCCTTGCAGGGACGATCGCGGTGGATAGCGGAAGCACCGAGGTGAACGGGACCGGAACGACTTTCATGGCTCAGCTTGCCGCCGGGAGCATCATCCGGATCGCCGGCATCCCCTACACGGTGCAGTCCGTCGCCAGCGATACGGAGCTGACTCTGGCCACCCCTTACGCCGGGGAAACGGTCTCCGGCCTGCAGATGCCCGGCTCATTCAGCATTTCAGTGTCGGTCCGGACACTTGCCGCCGGCGATCTGGTGAACCCGCGGAGCGGCGGAGCCTGCAGGGCGAACCCCGCCGACGCGGTCCCCGAAATCGACGGCTCCAACAACGACTGCGGGGATTCCGTGACCGTCCTGCCGGCGCCGAACATCACGGTCCTCAAATCGGTGCAGACCTTCTGGGACCCCGTCAACGGAGGGACCAATCCCTACGCCATCCCTGGCGCCCACATGCTCTACACCATCACTGCCACAAACTTCGGCGGCGGCGCCACCGACGCCGATACGGTAATCCTGACCGATGTCGTTCCCGACCGAACCGATCTGGTGGTGAGCGGGTCGCCGATCATCTCCTTTACCGATGGCGCGACGGCCAGCGGTTTGACCTTCGACCCGGCCGCTGACGTCACTTTCTTCGACGCCGCCGACACGGAGGTCGACCCCGCGGCCGACGACAACGGCGCCGATCCCGCGATCCGCAAGATCGTTATCAACCCCAAGGGGGCGTTTCTTTCCTCTGACGGCGCGAATCACCCGAACTTCACGATTCGATTCAGGGTCCGCATCAAATAAATAGAGCGCAATCAGACTCAGTCCGAAAACTTGACCGCAGGAGCAAGAAAGGAGGTCCATCAACATGAAACGATCGTTGATTCTACTGGCAGCACTGGCTCTTCTGCTGCCAGCCCAATCGGCCCTGGCCCGCGGAACGCCGGCCGGGACCACCATCACCAACCAGGCCAAAGTGGTCTATACCATCGAGGCCACGGAGATCGAACTGGACAGCAACTCCGTCGCCATCGTGGTGGGTGAACTTATCGACGTGGAGCTTGCTTGGCAGGACGCGACGAACATCCTGGTCAAACCGGGGGAGACCGACCGGATTCTCACCTTCCTCCTGACCAACACCGGCAATGGGACCGAAAGATTCCTCCTGTCGGTGGACAGCGAAATCGGCGGCGACCAGTTCGATCCGGTCAATCCGCGTATCTATCTCGACGTCGACGGCGACGGCGAATTCGACCCGGCGGTCGATCTTCCGTATAACCCCGCCGACCCGCCGACCCTTGCGGCGGGCGCCGCCCTCATCGTCTTCGTCCTCAACGACATCCCAAGTGGGGTCGATGATGGAGACCGCGGCATCAGCGCCCTCGCGGCTGAGTCGGCGACAGGCACCGGGGCGCCGGGCACGGCCTTTCCCGGGCAGGGTGACGGCGGCGTCAATGCCGTCGTCGGCGCCAGTGGAGGCGCCTCTGCCGCCCAGGGGATCTACCAGGTCAGTCGCGTCGAGCTGACCGCAATCAAGTCAGCAACGGTTGCCGATCCCTTCGGAGGCAGCGAACCCCTTCCGGGCGCGACCATCACCTACACCATTGTCGTCGAGGTCACCGGAACGGCGCCAGCCAATGATGTTCGGGTCAGCGACGACATTCCCGAGCACACGACCTATCAAGGGGGGACCTTGCGCCTCGACGGCGCTCCCCTCACCGACGCCGCAGACGGCGATGCCGGCGAAGTTCTCGGTAGCGTCGTCACCGTCAGGCTCGGAGATCTGCAGGATGTTACCCGCACCGTGACCTTCCAGGTCGTAATCGATTGATCCGTCAAGGAGTACCCGCAATGAAAAAGGCTCTGACCGTACTGTTCACCTTCGCAATCATCATCGCGCCTCTCGTCGCCTTCGCGGCTGTGGAGATCACGTCGCAGGCCCTCGTCGAGGTGGAAACCGTCGATGAGAAAGGCGAAAAGGTCGTCGTTCGCGAGAAGGCCACCCGCGTGATCCCCGGAACCGACGTCGTCTTCGTCAATGCGTACCTCAACAAGGGCCAGGAGGCGGCCGACAACGTCGTCATCGTCAACCCAATCCCCGAGCACATGGACTACGTCGAAGGAAGCGCCCTCGGCGAAGAAACGGCCATCACCTTTTCGATCAACGGAGGTCAGCAGTTCGACGCCCCCCAAAACCTGACGGTCACCGAGCCCGACGGCACGAGCCGTCCGGCCAAAGCCGAAGAGTACACCCACATCCGCTGGCAACGCACCAGCCCCCTGCCCCCGGGGCAGACGGGCGAAGTCGAATTCCGGGCCAGGCTGCGCTGACGCCTGAGCCCAAATCCCTAACGAAAATAGGCATTCAAACACGAAGGAGGAAAGACATGACAGGCAAGGAACATGAACGGCAATCGCATTCCCACAACAGTAGGAGGACAACGATGAAAACACGACTCACCCCGTTCCTGACCGCCCTGGCGGCGGTCGCGCTGGCGCTGTTCGGCGCCGGACAGGCAATGGCCGGCGGTACGCCATCCGGCACACCAATTTCCAACACCGCAGTCCTCAATTACGTGGTCAACAGCATTCCTCAGGACGAAGTTGACTCCAACGAGGTGACGTTTCTGGTTGATAAAAAGGTCGACGTGACCGTTGAGAGACAAGATGTTTCCATCGTGCAGGTTACTCCCGGTGCCCTCACCCAGGTTCTTACTTTTACCGTCACCAACACAGGGAATGATTCGCAGGATATCGCCCTCGCGGCTATTGCTCAGGCAGATGGGCTTGGGATTACTTTCGGTGAAACGACCTACACCGACAATTTCAATTTCGCGTCCGTCAGCGTCTTCGTCGAAAGCGGCGAAGAACTCGGCTATCAGGAAGACCAAGATACCGCCACCTTTATTAAGGAGTTGGCCCCCAACACTTCGGTGACCGTCTACATCGTCGCCAACATCCCGCTTGACCGTGCCAATAATGATGTCGCCATTTACGCCTTGCGGGCGCAGGTTCGCGCAGTTGGAGCCCCTGGTGTGCTGGGCGCTGAACTGACCGCCACGCACCCTGATAACGTGGCGGATGATGTTGTCGACATCCTCTTCGCCGACGCCGCAGGCACCGATGACGGTCCAAACACCGCCATGCACAGCGCCCGCAGCGCCTTCCAGGTCATCACGGCAACGATGGATGTCACTAAAGAACAGTCCTTCAGCCATCCCACTCTCGGCAACGGTTTCGCCATCCCCGGCGCGACCGTAACCTACACCATTACCATTGCCAATGACGGTTCGGCACCTGCCACAGGCTTGGTTCTGGTCGACTCCATTCCGGACAACACCACCTACGCGTCTTTCCCCACCTGCGGCACTGCTGGAGACAAAGAATGGTCCACCGACAACGCAGTGTCCTGGGTCGATACCGAGCCAGGAGATTTGGCAACCATTACGCATATCCGTTGTTCTATCGACAGCATCGCCGCCGCGGCAAGTGCGACAGTGGAATTCACAGTAACCATCGACTAAACGCGAAACGCTTCATAGGGACCAACCCGCCCCATGGCACAGACACTTCACCCCATCCCGGCCGCTCGGCCGTCAAGAGATTCCGGTTATCCGACCGGGATGGGGGTGAAGTGCGTCCAGCGCGGCGGCACTTTTTCAGCAATGGCGGCCCGGGCCACGGGCCGGGCCGCCCGTCTTTCCCTGCCTACCCCTTCCCTTTTCGGTTGGGGTCGGCAGGGAAAGGCGTTCATGTTCCTGCTCACTCTCGCCTTTGCCCTTCTCTTTTTCCATGCGATGACAGCGGCCGCCGCCACCCCCGCCGGCACGGCCATCGACAACACCGCCCTCGTCTCCTTCCAGGAGGCGACCGTTACGCGCGCCGTTCCTTCGAACACCGTCAACATCGTCACCGTCTCGCGCCGCACCCCGTCGACGCTGGAGATGCTCAAGGCGGCGCCGCCCGCGCTCGGCGGCGACGTCCTTACGGTGCCGGCCACCGAATACAGCACGGGCGGTGACGAGGGCCCCTTTTTCCCGGTGCAGCCCCCTTCGCTCCCCGGCGGCGGCGCCATCGACCTCGCGTCGGTGCCGCTCCTCCCCGGCACTCTCTTCCACCAGGGCGAGTCGATCTTTCTGCGCGTGACAGACCCTGACCAGAGTCTCGACCCGACCGTCATCAACACCGTGCTGGTTCGGGTGACCTCCGAAGATACCGGTGACACCGAACTCGTGCGCCTGTACGAGACGGCTCCCGACAGCGGCGTCTTTCTGGGCTATCTCCCCACCACCTCGGCAACCGGCGCCCCCTTCGACGGCATCCTGTCAGTCACCGTGGGCGGATCGATCACGGCACGCTACGTCGATCCCCATGACCAGAGCGACGTTTCGGTCGCCGGGGGTCTGGTCGACCCCTTCGGCGTCATCTTCGACAGCCGCACCGGCCTGCCGGTCAACGGCGCCGTCGTCACCCTCGTCGACGCCTTCACCGGAAGTCCCGCGCAGGTCTTCGGCGACGACGCGGTCAGCCCCTATCCGTCGACGATCACCTCGGGCGCCTCGGCCGTCGACGCCTCCGGCACGGTCTACGATTTCGCCCCCGGGCGCTACCGTTTCCCCTTGATCGCTCCGGGGACCTATCGGCTGCTGGTGCAGCCCCCTGCGGGGTACGTCGCGCCGTCGACCGTCTCCACCGCCGACCTGCAGGACCTTCAGGGCGCCCCCTTCGCCATCACCGTCGGCTCCCGGGGAGAAGCCTTCGTCGTGAACCCGGGCCCCGCCATCCGCATCGACATCCCCCTCGACCCGGTCGGCGGCGAAGGGCTGTGGGTGAGGAAGGTCTCCGACCGCGAGCGGGTTTTCACGGGGGACTTCCTGCAGTACCGCGTAACGGTCGAAGCGCCTTCCGGAGCCGTCCGGAATGTCACTCTTAACGACCGCCTCCCCCAAGGCTTCCGCTATCGCAAAGGCTCCGCCTCCCTCGACGGGAGCAAGATCCCCGATCCGGCCGTCTCCCCCGACGGACGCACCCTGACCTTTTCCCTCGGCGACATCCCCGCCGGAGAGCGGCGGGAGATCCGTTACGTCGCCGAAGTCGCCGCCGGCGCGCGGCTCGGCCGGGCGGTCAACTCTGCCGCCGCCGTTGCGGCGGGAGGCATCACCTCCAACGTCGCCGAGGCGGCCGTCCGGGTGGAGGATGCGTTTTTCAGAAACCATGCCTTCATCGCCGGCCGCGTACTCGCCGGCGTCTGCGATCCCGACCAGGAGACCGTCGGGCTCCCCGGGGTGCGCATCTACCTCGAAGACGGCTCCTTCGTCGTCACCGACGAAAAGGGGATGTACCATTTCGAAGGGGTGCGTCCCGGGACCCGCGTGGTGCAGCTCGACCTCCACACTCTGCCTCCCTGGTATGAGGCGGTCGATTGCGAGACGAATTCCCGCTTCGCCGGGCGCGCCTATTCGCAGTTCGTCGACGTGCAAGGGGGCGCCCTCTGGCAGGCTGACTTCCATGTCGGGCTTCGACCGAAGGCGACCGGAGAGGTTAGCATCGCGATGAACAGCACGCTGGAGGAAGAGACGATCCTCCTGCGGGTGCCGGTCGAGGTCGCCGAGGTTCCCCTGCGCAACCTGCGTCTGACCGTACTCCTTCCGGCGGGGATCGATTTTCTCGCCGGGAGCGGCTCTCTCGATGGCCGCCCGATGCCCGATCCGGACCGGATGGGGAACGCGCTGACGTTCCGCCTGGGCGACGCTCCCTCCGGCAGCCGGATGGAGCTGAACCTGCGCGCAGCAATCGGCGCGGCCGACATCTCGGAAGGGGAGCTGCCCGTCCGTTCGATTCTGACCTTCGATACTCCCTCGGCCGGCAACCAGCGGACCCCCATGCTGGAAAATCTGCTGCTTCGCGAGGCCAAAAGAGAGATCATTCCCCAGCCCGATCTTCTGATCCGTTCACATTTTCCGCCTCTCCAGGCAGAGCTGTCGGACAGGGACAAGGCGGAGATCGCTGAAATTGCGGAAGAATTGCGCAGTTTCAGCATAGTGTGCCTCGAATCGAGAGGCCACACCGACAACCTGCCGATCGCCGCCACAAGCCGCCGCATCTTCTCCGACAACTTCGAACTTTCTGAAGCGAGGGCACGCAACACCGCCAATTACCTCGGGGAGTTGCTCGAGGTGCCGCCCGAACGCATCGAGTTCGTCGGACTTGCCGACACCGAGCCCCTGGCGGACAACGGAACGAAAGAGGGGAGAGCCCTCAACCGCCGGGTCGAGGTGCGCATTCTGTGCGAGGAAGTAAAGACGAGCGCCTCCGTGCACCTGGTCAAAGACGACAGCGGCACCAAGAAAGCACCGACGGTCGGTCTGCGCCCTGGTGAAGAGTGGGACGAAGGGGAGAAAAAAGACCGGCGCGACGGCAGGGACATGCCCGCCTTCGACCGGGAGTGGTTGAAGACAGCCGAACCTGGCATCGGCTGGCTCTGGCCGCAGCCGGGCTTTTCCCCCGCGATCCCCAGCCTCAGGGTGGCGATTAAACACCCGACCGGTCACCGGGTGAGCCTCCTCCTCGACGGCGCCGAGGTCTCTCCCCTGACCTTCGAAGAGCGGGTGGAGATTGCATCCGCTCCCGTGGCCGTCAGCAAATGGCGGGGAATCCACCTGAAAGAGGGGAGCAACCGTTTCGAACTCATCGTGTACAACGGCTCCGGAGAGATCGTCGGACGGCTCGATCATACCGTTCACTACTCCGGCCCTCCGGTGAGGGCCGACTTCTCTCCGGAGCACTCGGTGCTGACCGCCGACGGCAAATCGCCTCCCGTCATCGCCGTGCGTCTCACCGACCGCGACGGCTTCCCCGCCCGGGAGGGCGTCGTCGGCGAGTTCTCCGTCGACGCGCCGTACAGGCCTTTGCGAAAGCGGGAAGCCGTTGCAAACGACCTGCGTTCCCCGCAGGACCGGCCGCGCTACACGGTCGGCCCCAACGGGATCGCCCTGATCGAACTTGAGCCGACCACACGCACCGGCGAAGCGATTCTGCGTTTCAAGCTTGCCGATCGCGACCAGGATGTTCGGGCATGGCTCAATCCCGAGGCGCGCGAGTGGATCCTCGTCGGTCTGGCCGAAGGGACGGTGGGGTACAATACCATTACGGGGAACATGGAGTCGCTGCCGGCGGGGGTAGAAGAGCACCTGTACGAGGATGGTCGCATCGCCTTCTTCGCCAAGGGACAGGTGCGGGGGGAATGGCTCGTGACGGCGGCTTACGATTCGGACAAGCCCCGGCAGAGAGACCGCAGCCTCTTCCAGACCATCGACCCCGATACGTACTATACCCTTTACGGCGACGCCTCTCAGCAGGACTACGAAGCGCCGAGCGCGAGCAAGCTCTTCCTGAAGATCGAGCGGAGCCAGTTCTATGCTCTGTGGGGGGATTACGATACGGGGTTGACCGTCACCGAGCTCTCCCGCTACAGCCGCAGCCTCACCGGCTTCAAGACCGAGCTCGACACCGGCCGATACGTCCTGAGCGCCTTCGCCAGCGAAACGGCGCAGGCCTTCGTCAGGGACGAGATCCGCGGCGATGGCACCTCCGGCCTTTATCGGCTCTCCCGGCGCGACATCGTCCTGAACTCGGAGAAGATCGTCATCGAGACGCGGGATCGCCTGCGCAACGAGATCGTCCTTTCATCCGTCCCCCTTGTCCGGCACCTCGACTACAATATCGATTATGACGACGGCGCCCTCTTCTTCAAGGCGCCGGTGCCGAGCCGCGACGAAAACCTCGATCCGGTCTTCATCATCGTGGACTACGAGGCGGCGGACCGCGGCGACCGCAAGGTGACCTGGGGGGGGCGCGGAGCCGTCCGTCTCCTGGACCAGCAACTTGAACTCGGCGCCACTGTCGTCCACGAGGGAGGCGTTGGTACAGACGGCAGCCTCTACGGCGTCGATTCGACCTGGCATATCACCGATCAGACCCGGCTTCGCGCCGAGGCGGCCTACACCGAACGGACTCAGGCCGATGAGGAGGACGACGGAGTGGCTTGGCTTGCCGAAGTGCTTCACCGCGGCCGCGACCTCGACGGAAGGGTCTATTACCGCGAGACGCGCCAGGGCTTCGGCCTCGGTCACCAGGCTGGCAGCGAAATCGGCGCACGCAAGTACGGCCTCGATGCGGCCTGGCGTTATACCGATCATCTGCGCCTCGAGGGCGTGGCCTATCACCAGGACTATCTCGACACCGGGGCGCGCAGAGACGTCGCCGAAGGGGCGCTCCGTTATCAGGCCCCCCGCCACACGGCTCATTTCGGGCTGCGGCAGGTCGATGACAGACTCGGCGACGGTCAGGTGAACCGATCGACTCAGGCTTTGATCGGCGGAAGCTGGCAGGCTCTGCCCCGTCTGGGCCTGCGCGCGACGCACGAACAGAGCCTCGCCGGCAACAACGAGAGCCGCGATTTTCCGACGCGCACTCTCCTCGGCGCCGATTATCGCCTGACCGATGCCGTGACGCTTTTCGCCGAGCAGGAATTCAGCCGGGGAGCGCAGCGCGACACGGAGGGGACCCGCGCCGGCCTCAAGGCGACTCCCTGGTCGGGAGGGCAGTTCCACAGCAGTCTGGAGCGCCAGAGCGGCGAGGACGGCGCTCGCATGTTCGCGCTCTATGGCCTGAAGCAGAGCTGGCATATCAACAGAAACTGGAGCGTCGACGGCAGCCTCGATCGCAGTCAGACCCTGCGCCGCGACCCTGCGGACGTCCCCTTCGACCTCGACACCCCTCCTGCCGTCGGCGCGGAAAACGACTTCACCGCCGTCTCCCTCGGGGCGACCTATCGGGAAGAAAAATGGTCCTGGGCCAACCGGGTCGAATTCCGCACCTCGGACAAGGAGGATAAATGGGGGCTCTTCAGCGGCTGGGTCGGGGAGGTGCGCCAAGGGCTCGGACTTTCCGCCCGCGCCCAGTTCTTTCTAACCGAAAGCGCTACGACCGAAAAGACCAACGGTGAACTTCGGTTCGGGCTCGCTTACCGGCCCTTCGGATCGCGCTGGATCATTCTAGACAGGCTCGATTTCCTCTTCGATCGGGAGGAAAGCGCCTTCGCCGACTACAACAGTCGCCGCATCGTCAACAACCTCAACGCCAACTACCGTCCCAATTACCGCACGCAGATCTCGCTGCAGTACGGCGCCAAGTACGTCCTGGAGACGATCGACGGGGACGACTATTCCGGTTATACCGACCTGATCGGGATCGAGGGGCGCTACGATCTGACCCCCCGGTGGGATGTCGGCATGCGGGGCAGCATCCTTCATTCATGGAATTCTCATACTTTCGACTACAGCACCGGCGCATCGATAGGGTATAATGTCGTCAAGAACGCCTGGATCAGCCTCGGCTACAATGTCCTCGGATTCCAGGACCCCGATTTCTCGAGGGCCGATTTCACTGCGAGGGGGCCCTTCATGAAATTCCGCATCAAGTTCGACCAGGATTCGGTGAAGGAAATTCTGGAACGGCTGTGATCCGTAGTCCGGTTTCTCACCGGTTAGCCAAGTCATAACTCCCCCTAACCCCTCCTCTTAATTTAAGAGGGGGAAGGCTTTTCCCCTCCCCTTATGATCAGGGGAGGTCGGGAGGGGTTATAGGTAAACATGTCGATATTCTCGTGACAGACTCCTCTCAATGACCTCTCTACGCACCGTCCTTCTGGCCGAAGGCGACGCTAAAGTCCGAGCCAAACTCGCCGCGGCCATCCGCCAGGAAATCTCCTGCATCGTCCTGGAGGCCGACAGCCCTGCCGACGCCCTCCGGATCATGGAGTTGGAGGACGTTTGTCTCGCCATTCTGGGGTGTTTCCCCGAACCGGAGGCCGGCTCCAATCTGCTCCTGAGAGCCCTGCGGGACTACGCCCATATCGTGCCGATCTCCTGCGTTCCGGCGGGAGACCGGGCCGCCATCCTCAAGGTGCTGCAGTACGGCGCCTTCAGCTATGTCAATCACCCCTACAATGTTCGCGAAACGGTCATCGCCGCCGCCCGGGGGCTTGCCTGGTACGATCTTCTGGTGCACAAGGAGAGGAAAGGCCCGAAGATCCGCAAGAGCGACGGCTTTTACGGCATCATCGGCGCCTCCGAAAAGATGTTCCAACTCTTCGACATCATCAAGAGGGTCGCAGAGGACGGCGAGAGCACCATCCTCATCCAGGGCGAAAGCGGCACGGGCAAGGAGATGGTCGCCCGAGCCATTCATGCGCACAGCATGCGCCGCAACCACAACTTCGTCCCCGTCAATTGCACCGCCATCCCCAACGACCTGCTGGAGAGTGAACTCTTCGGATATCTCAAGGGGGCGTTCACCGGCGCAACCCAGGCCAAAATGGGGCGGCTGCAGTTTGCCGAGGGCGGGACTCTTTTCCTGGACGAGGTCGGCGACATGCCCCAGGACCTGCAGGCGAAACTCCTGCGCGTCCTGCAGGAGAGGGAATTCGTGCCGCTGGGGGGCCTCAAACCCGTGCCGATGGATGTACGGATCATCGCCGCCACTCACCGTGATCTGGAGCAGATGGTCAGGGAAAAAACCTTCCGTGAAGATCTCTTCTATCGCCTGAGCGTCATCCCCGTCATCGTTCCTCCCCTGCGCGAGCGCCGCGAAGACATCCCGGTTCTGGTGGAAAAATTCATCCAGGTTTTCAACCGCAACCGACGAAACCGCGTCCACGGCCTGGAGGAGGGCGCCATGAAGGCGCTGACTGCCCACGCATGGCCGGGGAACGTTCGGGAACTGGAGAACCTCATCAACCGCCTGGTCGTTCTCTCGAGCGGCGGTTCCATAACGCTGGAGAATCTTCCGCCACAATTCCGGTCCTCTTCCGGCGCACCCAGCGCTCCCCTCCACCCCGCACCCGATAGAGATCTACCTGCAGAAATATCGTGGGGGCCGGACGGGATCGACTTCAACGCCGTCGTCGGCCGCCTCGAAGACGGTCTCATTGCAGAGGCCCTCGCTCGCGCCGGGGGCAACAAGAAGGAAGCGGCGCGCCTGCTCGGTCTGCACCGCTCAACACTGCTCGGCAAGCTCCGCAAGCAGGGAGTGAAACCCTGACTTCGCTGAAACTTTTCAGCCCACCTTCAGACGACTGACAGTGAACTCCCTCTCCCCTGCGTGGGAGAGGGCGGGGGAGAGGGGGAACCGCAGCGACTTGGCCCCCCCCCCCCCCCCCCCCCCGCGGGCGGGGGGGGGCGGGGGGTGGGAGGGGGGGGGGGGGTGTGGGGCGGGCCCGGTGGGGGGGGGTGGGGCCCCC
>JARFUG010000024.1:0-11987 GCA_029289095.1 Desulfuromonadales bacterium | reverse complement strand
AAACTTTTACTTCTCTCAATTTCACCACCCCACCTCACTTCCTCTGCTGTTCACCACTTCCGCCCGGGGGGGGTTGGGGGGGGGTGTGGGGGGGCACCGCAGCGACTTCACCCTCCCCCAGCCCCTCCCATCGAGGGAGGGGAGCTCAAAGGGTTGTAAATACTTCTTCCTTTTTCGCTCTTCCCCTGTGTCGGGATTTCGTCACCCCCAGACGCCGTGATCATTTTTGATCACGGCATTTCCTAATCGATCTTCGCTCCTCCATCCCCCTCCTTTCCCCCCGAACCAGCCATTCGCCTTGATCCGCGGTCCTTCGCGGGGGGACAGGCGCGCGTCATCCCATCGTTCATTTTTGAGCACTCCGTGACGTACCATCCCTTTTCGTGGTTTTTCGTATATTTTTCAACATGTTACACAGTGGCATAATTCCCGCATGAGACAAGTCAACATCTGATTGCTTTCATGACGGAGCCGACCATGCCGCTGACAAAAAGACTCATCGATGTATCGCTTCTCCTGTCGGCCGCGCTTCTGGCAGGTTGTGGCGGAGGCGGAGGGGGGGGAGAGGCTGGAAACTTCACCATGACGGAGCCCGCTTCGGCTTCCTATGAAGCAGCCGGATATAGCGTCACGATACTCGGCGCCTCAGGCGGCGACTGCTACGCGGTGGCATTGAACGATGCGGGAGATGTCGTCGGGAACTGCCTGAACGGCAACGGCGGAACCGATGCGGTGCTGTGGAGCAACAGCAACGTTTCCGTCCTGGCGACCTCCGCCCAGGCCTCCTCCATCAACAACCACGGCGAGGTCGCAGGCTGGCTCGATACACCCGCGGGGAGCCGGGCATTCCTGCATCAGGGCTTCATCACCCAACTCGATTTCTCGGACAGGAACGCGCGGGCTCTTGCTATCAACGATGCCGGAACGATTGCCGGGCGCTGGAGTTCGGACAAGGAACGCGCTTTTGTGGAGAAGCGGGGTACAATGGAAGAAATAGCACCAGAGCTCAACGCCTATGCCGTGGCGATGAACAATGCCGGACAGGTCGTACTCAAGGAAGTACGGCCGGACAGCTTCAGAGCGCATCTCTGGAAAGACGGCGTTCTGACCGATCTCGGCAGCCTCGGGGGGAAGTTCACGCAAGGCCAGGACATCAACAGCAAGGGACAGGTCGTCGGCTGGGGCGAGACCCCCGTTGGCAGGTATCACGCTTTCATCTGGGAGAACGGCCGGATGACGAGCCTCGCCCGCACCATCGACGAGCATAGCTCGGCCGTGGCCGTCAATGATCACGGTCAGGTCCTCATCAGGGCCGCCACGGCGACAGCCAACCAGAACCTCCTCTGGGAAAACGGCGTCTACACCGACCTGGGTCATTTCGGCAGCGCCTTCGCCGAGGTCACCGCCGTGAACAACCACGGTCAGATCGTGGGATGGCTCTTTACAGACACTGGGAAGATTCGGGCTTTTCTCGCAACCCCGCGCGGACTCTGAGCGTCTTCGCTTTCCTTTCCGGGAAGGAGTCGAACCATGAGGAACCTCCGCATTCAGGTCACGGGACTATTCTTCCTGCTCATGACACTGGCGCCTTTGTGCCCCCCCGACGCGGCCGCATCATCCTTTACCGTCAATGTTCATGCGACGGTGCTCCCCTGGCTGCAGTTCTCGGCCAGACAAAACGTCCATACCTTCGAGGTGACCGAGGATGATATTCGAAACGGCTACATCGATCTCCCCGGCTCCGTCTCCATTGAATATCGAAGCAACATGCAGGGTGAAATCGATCTCGAGGTCCTCAGCGGAGGAGCCGAATGGATCGGCATCAGAGAAAAAGGACGGGGATTGTTTTCCGAAACATACCGGCTCGAGACCCTCCAGGGCGGCGCTCCGGTCTTCAGAACGCTGGACGTTCGCGTGATCCTCAACAAGGAGACACGCACCGGCGCCCACCCGCTGCAGTTATCCCTTGCCCCCCATATGATCTAGACAGAAGAAGGGCGACCCCGCCAGGAGCCGCCCTTCTTCTGTCTTCTGTCTTCGTCTTTGACCTACCCTTTCCCCAGCGTCTGCGCCCCCTTCTTCCAGTTGATGGGGCACAGCTCCCCGGTCTGGAGCGCCTCGAGGACACGGAGCGTCTCTTCGACGCTGCGGCCGACGCCGAGGTCGTGGACGAGTTCATAGCGCAGAATGCCGTTGGGGTCGATGATGTACAGACCGCGCAGACTGATCCCTTTCTGCTCGATGAGGATGCCGTACTGGCGGGCGACTTCCTTGGTGATGTCCGAGAGCAGAGGATAGTGGAGATCGCCGAGTTCGTTGCTGATCCAGGCAAGGTGAGAGAACTTCGAGTCGACACTGGCGCCGAGGACCTCGGCGTTCAGTTTCTGGAACTTCTCGTAGTTGTCGTTGAATCCGATGATCTCCGTGGGGCAGACAAACGTGAAGTCAAGCGGATAGAAAAACAGAACCACCCATCTTCCTCGGTAATCCTCGAGGGTGAATTCCTTGAACTCCTTGCCCGAGACGCCTTCCATCGAAAAATTCGGCGCCGGCTGACCAACCTGCAATGTAGACATACGCATCCTCCTGGGGAAAAAATTTAGAGATAATTTTATCCTCGAGGATGAAACTGTCAAGACATTGATGACTTTTTTAGTTATTTTTTCCGGCTTCGCGGATGCGCCTTGTCGTAGACCGCCATGAGCTGATCGACACTGACCTGGGTGTATTTCTGGGTCGTGGAGAGGGAAGCGTGGCCGAGAAGTTCCTGGATCGAGCGCAGGTCGGCGCCCCCGTCAAGGAGGTGGGTGGCGAAAGAGTGCCGCAGGCTGTGGGGAGTGGCGTCCTTGAGGACGCCGGCGCGAAGGAGCTGCTCCTTGAGGTTGCGCTGGATGCTGCGGGGGGTGAGACGCCCTCCCCGATGATTGAGAAAGAGGGGATCGGTCAACTGCCGGGAGGGCCGCAGCGCAAGATATTTTTCTAGGGCTTTGCGGGCCTTGCGGCCGACAGGAACAAGGCGCTCCTTGCGCCCCTTCCCAAGAACCCGCACCAGGGCGTTGTCGAGATCGAGATGCTCCACATTGAGCCCCGTCAGCTCGCTCACGCGAAGCCCGCACGAGTACAGGGTCTCCAGGATGGCGCGATCGCGCAGTTCGCGCACATCCTCCCCTTCCGCCCTGTCGATCAGAACGCCCGCTTCGTCGACGGAGAGGACGCGGGGAAGATATTTCTCCTGCCGCGGCGTACCGACCATATCGGCGGGGTTGACGGCGACGACTCCTTCCCGGACGAGAAAACGAAAAAAGGTGCGCAGCGCCGAAAGTTTCCTGGCGATGGACGTTCTGCGGTGACTCTTGTGCAGAAGTGCAAGGTAGCGGCGCAGGACGATGCGATCGATTTTTTCCAGCGCATCGGGAGGAAGCTCGTCGGCGGCGTCCTTCGCCAGGAATCGAGCAAAGGCTTCGAGATCGAGCCTGTAGGCGCTGCGGGTATGCTCCGAGACGTTGCGCTCCAGGGCAAGATGCCGGTCGAATCGCTCCAGCAGATCTTTCACTCGTCAGAACTCCTCAAATGATTCCAGCGCGTTGACGCCCCCCACGTGCCGTGCAATACTTCGGCTAGAAAAGATTCAAGACTCAAGATTCAAGATTTCAGAAATCAGTCTATTCTTACATCTTGCATCTTGAGTCTTCGCTCCTGGCTCCTGAATCTGGCTCCAGCTTTCGCATTTTCCCCTTCCGAGGCGGACGTGTCCATCTTTTTTCTGATCGCGGCGCTCTTCATCGCCGCAATTTTCGGCGGCATCCTGATCACCTTCGCCTTTGCCTGGGTAGTGAATGCCGGGCGGGAACCGGCGTTGATGGATGGGCGCTTCACGCGATCCTCCCTACTCTTCGCGGCTCGTCTGGTGTCGATGGAGACGTTCTATTATTTGCTGACCCTTCTGACTTTCCCCCTCGGCTTTCTGCCGCAGAAAAGAGTCCGCCACCGGGAGCCGATCGAAAGGACGGGGATCCCGACGCTTCTTCTTCACGGGCTCTTCTACAACCGGGCGTCCTGGTGGTGGATTTGCCGCTCCCTGAAGCGCCGGGGAGTAGGGGCCGTCTACACCATGAACGTCCCGATGTGGAGACATCCCGATTTGGCCACTGAGACGGTGGCGAAAAAAATCGACGAGCTGCGCATCGCTCTCGGGGTCGATCGGATCAACATCGTCGGCCATTCGATGGGGGGCGTGGTGGCGCGACGTTTCATTCAGCTCGGGGACGGGGCGCAGAAAGTCGCTGTCTGCGTCCTGCTTGGCGCGCCCAACTCCGGATCAATCCTGGCTCCGCTCGCCATCAGCCCCATGGGGAAAGAACTCATCCCAGGATCGTCGCTCCTTCGCGAACTCGACGGCGCACCTATCCCCGAGGAAGTGCGATTCCTTGCGATCTACAGCCGGCACGATAATCTGGTGCTTCCTTTCGAGAGCGGTCGCATGGAAGGTGTCAGCAACATCGAACTATCGGGGATGGGGCATGCCGGCCTTCTCTACCATCCCGAGGCGATCCGGCGGATCGCCGAGGAATTGACCGGCAAGGCAGGGGCGTGATTCATCACGCCCGATTCTCAGATGCGCATCCTAACTCCCCCTGACCCCCTCTTAACTTAAGAGGGGGCTTTTCCCCTCCCCTTATGATAAGGGGATGTTGGGAGGGGTTATGAGGGTCTGGATGATTTGCAGCATGGAGAAACGACGATGATCACTCTGGATGTACGAAGCACCCGACATAGCGAACTGATCGACGTCACCGACGAGGTGCGCCGAGCCGTCCGCGCCTCGGGGGTGCGCTCTGGACTGGCCGTCCTCTTTGTTCCTCACACCACCGCGGCGGTGACGATCAACGAAAACGCCGACCCCGACGTCTCGCGCGACATCCTCATGGAACTCGGGAAAATCGTCCCTCTGGAGGACGGATACCGCCATAATGAGGGGAACAGCGCGGCGCATATCAAGAGCACCCTTGTGGGAATCAGCCAGACGCTGTTGGTGGAAGACGGTGAAGCGGTCCTCGGGACGTGGCAGGGGATCTACTTCTGCGAGTTCGACGGGCCGCGCAGGCGTCGCCTGCATATCAGGATCGTCGGCGCATGAAACCGAAGGTCGTCCTGCGGGCCGCCTCCGACTACCGGCGCGAAACGGTGGAGACGGCCGTAGCGGAGGCCCTCGCCCCTCTCGGAGGGATGGGCGCATTCGTGCGCCCGGGACAGAAGGTTCTGATCAAACCGAACATGCTCTCGGGCAAAAGCCCCGACAGGGCGGTGACGACCCATCCGGAGGTGGTCAGGGCCGTCGTCCGCCTCGCCCGGGAGGCCGGCGGCATCGTCTCCGTCGGCGACTCTCCCGGTGTCGGGAGCCCCCGCCAGGTCGCCGCCCGCTGCGGCATCCTGTCTGTGATCGAGGAGACCGGCGCGACGTTCGCCCCCTTCTCCGACTCGATCCGGGTGCGCCCCGCCGGAAGCGCCTTCCATGAACTGGAGATCGCGCAGGACATCGTCGATGCCGACGTCGTCATCAACCTCCCAAAGCTAAAGACGCATCAGATGATGGGGCTCACATGCGCGGTGAAGAACCTCTTCGGCGCCGTCGTCGGGATGCGCAAGCCCCGCATTCATCTGCAGGCCGGTGCGGACAAGGCGCTCTTCGCCCTGATGCTCCTCGAACTGGCCGAGCACATCCGCCCCGCCCTGACCGTCGTCGACGCGATCACGGCCATGGAAGGGAACGGCCCCGGCAGCGGCGACCCCGTCCATGTCGGCGCGCTTCTGGCAGGGGACGAACCTCTGGCGGTCGACGCCGCGGCGATCCGTCTTCTGGGAGTGCGTCCCGCCAAGGTCTGGACCCAGCGCATGGCCCTGGAGAGCGGCCGTCCGGGAGCGCGTTTCGAGGAGATCGAGCTCCTCGGGGACGACCCCGAAGCGCTGCGCCCCGCAGCCTTTCGAGCGGCCAAAGATACTGACATCCACTTCGGTCTCCCCTCCTTCGTTCGCGAGCCTCTGCGAAGGTCGCTGAGCGCCCTGCCAGCCCCCGACATGAAGCTGTGCGAACTCTGCGGACTGTGCATCGAGCACTGTCCTCCACGCGTTATGCATGTGGAGGGGAAAAAGCTCGAAATCGACTATGCACGCTGCATCGGATGCTTCTGCTGCCAGGAACTCTGCCCCCGCGGCGCCCTGGTGACACGGCAGGGGCTCCTGCTGCGCCTGAGCCGGTATCTGTCGGGGTAGGGACAGGCTACTTTGCGCAGTCTGCAAAGTTGCCTGTCCCTTTTCCCAGTGCATTGCGCCCTTACGTGGGAGACAACACGGACGCAGCATGCTGCGTCCCTACGCCTCTTGCCTCTTGCCTCTTGCCTCTTGCCTCTTGCTGTCCTCTGCCCTCTGTCCTCTGGCCCCCGCCTGCCCGCTTGTTATACTTGGCGTCATGGAAGAGCGCAAACGCATCCTCATCCTCGGCGCGACAGGGTTCATCGGACGGCGTCTTCTTGCTGAATTGATGCGGGAAGGCGATGTGACGGTGAGATGCCTCACCCGTCGCCCCGCACCCTTTCCGCCGACCGTGGAAACGGTCACCGGCGACCTGCTGAACCCCGGCTCCCTTCTCCCGGCACTGGGCGGAATCGACACCGCCTACTACCTCGTCCACTCCATGGGGGGCGGACGCGCGGGCTTCGCCGAGCGGGACAGGCAGGCGGCGCTGAATTTCGTCACTGCGGCCAGGACCGCCGGCGTTCGTCGCGTTATCTATCTCGGCGGCCTGGGAGAACGGGAGGGGCTCTCGGAGCATCTGGCCAGCCGCACCGAGGTCGGCGACATCCTGCAGTCGGGACCGTTCGCAGCAACGGTGCTTCGGGCCGCCGTCATTATCGGCGCGGGAGGCGCCTCCTTCGAGATCATCCGCTCCCTGGTCCATCGTCTGCCGGTCATGGTCATCCCCCGTTGGGTTCAGACCCGCTGCCAGCCCATCGCCGTCGACGACGTGATCCGTTATCTCGTAGGCGCCCTCAAAGACGAAAGGACCGCCGGGGACACCTTCGATATCGGCGGTCCGGAGGTCCTTTCGTACCTGGAAATGATGGAGCGTTTTGCAAAGATAGCCGGGGAAGTGAACCTCTATATTCCCGTCCCTTTTCTGACCCCCCGTCTTTCGTCCTACTGGGTCGGCCTGGTCACCCCGGTGAAGTCCTCTGTCGCCATGCCTCTGATCGAGGGGCTGAGAAACGAGGTGGTCTGCCGCGAGGACCGTATCAGGGAGATCATTCCCTTCGACCTCACCCCCTATGACGAGGCGGTGCGCAGGGCACTGGCGGAGGAGAAGACATAGCCGGGACGATCAATGCAGCCGCTGCCCCTCGGCGCCCATGGCGCCCTGCTCCATCCCGACGACCCGAAGAGTGCGCTCGATGCGCTGCGCGTCGTCCCCCTCTTCGGAGGCCTGTTTGAAATCGCCCCGAAGCGCTTTCAGAGCGTAGCGCTCGGCTTCGATCTCCGCCTGGGTGCGGATTCCCATGCGCCGGAACAGGGGGACCGGCGGGCACCATCCC
This sequence comes from Desulfuromonadales bacterium, assembly GCA_029289095.1. Classification (GTDB taxonomy): domain Bacteria; phylum Desulfobacterota; class Desulfuromonadia; order Desulfuromonadales; family JACZKF01; genus JARFUG01. The sequence goes on along the minus strand of JARFUG010000024.1, from coordinate 4,401 downwards.
TGCAGTGCGTGCTGGAGGAGAAAACCGGTCACCAGCCCGGGGAGGAAGAGGAACTTGCGGGCGCCGAGCATCCCCATGACGGTGCCGAAGAGGGCAAAGGATGCTGCGTTTGTCTCAAGGGTCCGCTCCATGTCCCACTCCTCGTCAAGCTCCCGCAGACGCTCGTCGATCTTGTGGGGGTTCTGGGTGTAATACCAGATACGCATCTCCATTTCCTGGCGGATGCGCCGGTTCATCTTTTCGGTCGTGTTCATCGCCACACGGGCCGTTGTCTCGGGCATATCCATCACGCGCTCCTTTCGCCGAACAGTTGAAGTTGCGGATGTTTGCAACGCTTTCCACACTTTCATTTGCTATCAGAAGGAGGCCCGATGTCAATTGCATCTGTGTCGTGATTCCCGAGATCTTCAGCAATGCACTTCTCCCCCTCCTGGATCAGGAGGGGGGTCGGGGGGGGTAGAGGTCAAGAAGACCTTACCACCCCCAGCCCCTCCTAAAATAGGAGGGGAGAAAAAATTTCAAGGAGGCTCCAATGATCGGCTCCATCGCAGGCGACATCATCGGCTCGGTTCACGAGCGCGCCGGCGCCAAGACGAAGGACTTTACGCTTTTTTCAGAAGGATGCCGCTTCACCGACGACACGGTCCTCAGCGTCGCCGTCGCCGAGAAACTCCTTCGCGGCGGGGACTACGCCGATCTCTTCCACCACTACTTCCATGCCTATCCGAATGCGGGCTACGGGGGGAGTTTCGTCCGCTGGGCCTCGCAGCGGAAGTGCGCCCCCTATAACAGTTGGGGGAACGGATCGGCCATGCGGGTCTCCCCCGTGGGCTTCGCCTGCGAGACACTCGAGGAGGTCATGCGTGAGGCACGAAAAAGCGCCGAGGTCACCCACAACCATCCCGAGGGGATTCGCGGCGCCCAGGCAACAGCGGCGGCCGTCTTTCTCGCCCGTTGCCGGAGGACGAAAGCGCAGATCAGGGAACACATCGAAGGGGAGTTCGGGTACGACCTGAGCGCAAGGCTGGAGGAGATCCGGCCAGCGTACGCCTTCGACGTTTCCTGTCAGGGATCGGTCCCCCAGTCGATCATCGCCTTTCTGGAATCGGAGAGCTACGAAGACGCGATCCGAAACGCCGTCTCCCTCGGCGGAGACGCCGACACCATGGCGTGCATCGCAGGCGGCATCGCAGAAGCCTGGTACGGAGGGGTCCCCCAAGCGATTCGGAAAGAGGCTCTCTCCAGGCTCGATGGCCGGCTTCGGGGGGTGGTGGAGGAGTTTGCGGCGCGGTTCGGGAGGTCCGCCTGATCGAGACGGGGAGGACGTCTGCCAACGCCGTTCATCCCATGGCATCAATTCTCGACGAACCGCGTCACGTCGCCACACGGTAGCGATGGATCGCCACGCCGCCCGAGAATGTCTCATGGCCCGTCAGTTCCAGACCCCTCACGCCGCTCGCCTGCTCGAACAGCGGTTTTCCGGCCCCGAGCATCACCGGATTGACTTTCAGGATCAGCTCGTCGATCTCTTCGTAGAGGGCGCCCGCGAGGCGTGCGCCGCCACACAGCCAGATGTCGAGACCTCCTTCCCGCTTCAGTTCGCGGACCAACTCCACCGGGTCCTCCGACATGAGCCGCACGGCTGGGTCCGGACTCCCCGCCAGAGTCCGAGAGATGACGTACTGGCGCAGATGCGGGTAGGGATTCGTCACACCGATCGCCGCACCGACCTCGTAGGTGTTGCGGCCCATCAGCACCGTATCGAAGTGCTTGTTGTCGCCACGCACGCCGAGCAGGTCTCTAAGGTGGCCGGGAATCGTCTCCGGGTATTCGGCCGCGATGTGTGGCAGATGGTCACCGGTCATCGGGAAGAAGTCGAAGCTGCCGTTCTCGCGGGCGATAAAGCCGTCGGCCGTACACGCGATGAAATAGGTGAGTTTCCGCATTACGCCTCCTGATGCACACAATTTTGCCGCTTCGTTGCTACTTCTTCACACGAAACCCCGCCTTCTCCCAGCTCTTTGGATCGTTGATCGATGCGCTCTTATGCTTCTGCGGAGCGAGAGTCGGCTTTTTGGGCGCATCGGGTTCGGCTTCCTTGATGGAGAGGGCGATGCGCTTTCGGGGGAGGTCAACGGAGAGGACCTTGACTTTCACGATCTGCCCGACGCTCACGGCGTCGTTCGGGTCGCGCACAAAGCGGTTGGCCAGGTGGCTGACGTGCACCAGACCGTCCTGGTGGACGCCGATGTCGACGAACGCGCCGAAGGCGGTGACGTTGGTCACGGTCCCCTGCAGGATCATTCCCTCCTTCAGGTCGCCGATCTCCTGAACATCTTCCCGGAAGGCCGCCGCCTGGAACTCGGCGCGGGGGTCGCGCCCCGGTTTTTTCAGCTCTTCCACAATATCGCGCAAGGTCGGCAAGCCCACCTCCTCGCTCACGTAGCGCTTCAGATCGATTTTTGCAGCAAGCTGGGGATCGGCGGCGAGTTGGGCCAGGGTGCACCCCAGGTCTTTGGCCATGCGCCCAACGACGGCGTAGCGCTCGGGGTGGACGGCAGTGTTGTCGAGGGGGTTCTCCCCTTCGCGAATGCGCAGAAAACCCGCCGACTGCTCGAAGGCCCGGGCGCCGAAGCGCGCTACGTCAAGGAGCTTTTTCCGCGAGGCGAAGGGGCCGCCCGCATCGCGGTGACGCACAATGGCGCGGGCCAGCGACTCGCCGATACCCGAGACGTAGGAAAGAAGCGCCCAGGAGGCGGTGTTCAGGTCGACGCCGACGTAGTTGACGCACGACTCCACCACAGCGTCGAGAGCCTTCTTCAACGCGCTCTGGCTCACATCGTGCTGGTACTGGCCGACGCCGATGCTCTTTGGATCGATCTTGACGAGCTCGGCCAAAGGGTCCTGAAGGCGTCGGGCGATGGAGATGGCGCCGCGCACGGTGAGGTCGAGATCGGGGAACTCCTCCCGGGCGATGTCGGAGGCCGAGTAGACGCTCGCCCCCGCCTCGTTCACCAGCACGACCGGAAGATGGATCCTGGCTTCCTTGAGCGTTTCACGGGCGAAGCGCTCCATCTCCCGCCCGGCGGTTCCGTTGCCGATGGCGATCATCTCGGCGGCGTGATCCCGCACCAGACGCAGCATCGTCTCCTTGGCTGCCGCCACCCTCCCCTCGCCGGTGTGAGGATAGATGGTGGCGTGTTCGAGAAAGCGCCCGGTGGCGTCGACGGCCGCGAGTTTCGATCCGGTGCGAAGGCCGGGGTCGACGCCGAGAACGCGCTTCCCCCCTGCAGGAGGCAGGAGGAGGAGGTTGCGAAGATTGTCGGCAAAGACCTTGATCGCGGCTTCGTCCGCCTGCTTCTTCGCCTCGAGTCGCACCTCCACCTCGATGGAGGGGGCGATCAGACGCACGTAGGCGTCACGGGCCACCTCTTCCAGAAAGGGGCGGAAGATGCTGCTGCCGCGGATCAGGCGAGCCCGCAGGCGCAGCAGAATCTCCTCCTCCGGTGCGAGGACCGAAAGACGCAGAATTTCCTCCTTTTCCCCGCGGCGCATGGCGAGCATGCGGTGAGAGGGGATGAGGCGGATCGGCTCCTGGTACTCGTAGTACATCTCGAACTTGCTCACCTTGCCGGCATGCGCCGGCGCGACCCGCGAGACGAAGAGCCCCTGCTCCCAGGTGAGCTGGCGAACGACTGCCCGTGCGTCCGCGTCCTCGGAGAGGCGCTCTGCCAGGATGTGCCCCGCTCCCTCGAGCGCGGCCTCGACATCGGGAACGTCGCCCACGACGAAGGGCGCCGCCAGCTTCTGCAGCGTACCTGAATCAGGGGTCTGCCCGGCAATGAGATCAGCGAGGGGCTCCAGCCCGCGCTCCCTGGCAATGGTCGCCTTGGTCCGGCGTTTCGGCTTATAGGGGAGATAAAGGTCCTCGAGTTCAGTCTTTTGCCGCGTCGCCTCAATGCGGGCGCGGAGTTCCGGCGTCAGCTTTCCCTGCTCCTCGATGGAGGAAAGAATGGTAACCTTGCGTTCTTCAAGTTCGGTTTGATAGCCGAGGCGCTCCTCGATGAGGCGGACCTGAACTTCATCGAGTTCGCCCGTGCGCTCCTTGCGATAGCGGGCGATGAAGGGAACGGTCGCCCCTTCCTTGAGCAGGGCGACGGTGTTTTCCACCTGAAAGGGCTTGAGATCCGTTTCTTCAACGAGGCGAGAGAGGATGTTGTTCAGACGCTCTTGGGGCAATGCCATGGGTGCGGTCCTTCCGAAAACGAAAATAGAAGGGCCGGATAATAACACAGGAGGGAGAATGGGGAAATTTTGAATTTTGAATTTTGAATTATCTAATCCTGCTGTCCTCTGTCCTCTGTCCTCTGTCCTCTGTCCTCTGTCCTCTGTCCTCTGTCC
>JARFUG010000118.1:4429-6936 GCA_029289095.1 Desulfuromonadales bacterium | reverse complement strand
GCCGCCATAGCCGCCTCCGTTCCCCTCCTCGCCTGGTGGGCAGCTTTTCAGGCCTAAAATCTCGGGTCTGCGCCCTAGCGTCCTCTGGCTCCTGGCTACTGGCTCCTGCCTCCTGAATTCCGCCCTCAATGCCTTATCCCCGCCTCCTTCTCCAGCCACTCCATCGCCGTTTCCAGACCGCACCCCTTGGCAAGCTTGACCAGTCCGACGATATCGCCTTGCGCATCGCAGCGGAAACAATGAAACCATCCCTCCTTGATCACCAACTCCGGAAGGTCCTCCGGCTCGGCGGTCCCGGCGGCTTGGCAGCCGGGGCAGTAATAGCGCGTCCCTTCTCCCTTCAGGCCGAGATCTGCCGTCACTTTCTCGATGGCGTCGGTTCGGGAGACCTGCATGTCCAATTCGCGACGGTCCGGAGTCATCGTTTCCTCCCTTTGCTCACATGGTCCACCGAAAGGCCGATCGCCCTACGGAGACTTCTGAAAGGCGACACCCGGGGAGCCTGAGAAGAACTCCCCGGGTGCTTTCGCAAACCTAAATTTAAATTACCCTTTTCCACGCCCCTGTCAACCTGCCTTGAACGCACAAAGCCACCCCGGGAACGGGGTGGCTTTGTGGGCAGCCTTTCAGCTCTTTACTCATTCAGATGGCGTCAAGCTTGACCATCCTGAGCGCTTCACGGTCATCGGCGAGAGTGCGCGGGAGAATGATCGTCACCCCGTAGCCGGCTTCGAGCAGATTCAGGATGTCCGTATAGTCTTTGTACGAATCGTAGGAGGCCGTGCCCGCAGGAGGCGCGCTCACATGAATCGTCTCATCCTGCAAAAATTGAATCGTTTCGTTCAGATGCGCCATTCCGACGGTAAACATCGCTCGCCGAGCGGGAATCATCCCTTTGCGGTATTCTTCTTCGATGACGGCGGGGATATTCTGCAGCATCGCAGCAGTGCGGATCTCCTGCAGGTAGTTGAGCTCACGGGAGAACCCCGCAGGGAGATTTCCCCGGCGCTCGTGGGCCGCACGCATGAATTCGCGCACGCCCCAGTAGATCCCCTCGTCTTCGACCTGCTGCAGCCGGATATTGTAGTTGTCTCTCAGCAGGATGTCGGCATTGACGAAAGCGCTGGTGTCCGAGAGCTTGGCATAAAGGGTCTCGGTATCGAGCAGGGGCGTCCTCAGAGTTGTGGCGCCATCGACCGAAACGAGTTGCACGGGAGCCCGCTGCGTCTCGCGCCGGAAGTAGCCCTCGGGCAGCAGAAGGCCGACATTTTCCCTATGGATCAGCCACTCGCCGATGCGGTAGATCTCGGCCTGGGCTCTTACGGTGTGCGTTCCGTTTGCGCCGGTCGCCGCACTTCGATGGCTCTGGCCGATGATGAAGACCTGCTTGGCGCGATCTCCGTGTTTCTGATAGATGACCTGTCCGAATTCCTGGGGAATGACGGGGGTCATCGCAGAATCGACATGTTCCGCCATGGCAGAGACGCCGCTCAGAAGCGAGAGGGCGAATACAGCCGTAACACACATCCCGACCTTTCGAAGAATGGGGTTCACCACACAGTTCATCTTGTAGTTTCCTCTTTCTTGATGGTGGGGGATCGCAGACCAGATGAGCGTGATGAAAATCTGGCAATCCCGCTGTCGTGGGGCCGAAGCCCTTTAGACCGGTGACTTTGCGCCTCCACCTTTCGGTGGATTTGCCTTTAACAGTTTTCGTTGCGGCAGGTTTTGCTTACCGGGTCATAATACGGGGGGCTCTCCTCAGGGTCAACCCCTAAAATGATCATTCCCTTTATTTTTCAGCATTTTACTTATAGCTCATGAGAGAAATGATGTGAACCAAAGGAGCAAGAAAATAATGAATTTTTTGCAAGAAGAGCTGTAGCATGCCGGAATCATTGCGGATGGACGGATCTCCGCCGACAGGAGACCATTCGGTCGTTTAGACGAAAGTATCGTATTGGAGTCTGGACAAAGTGACGAGAGAGGGTGCGCTTTACGCCTAATTGAGAGAAGGACGGTTGAAGCTCCTCCCCTCTGTGATATCCGTTTCCGGGGTACCAGTTGCATCCGTACCGGCTCTGCCGGATACGCGGACTTTTTCGGGCCGATCCCTTCGGCGCCGCCGGGAGTGTGGGATGGAAGAGTGGTTGACGCGAATTTCCGCCTTGTCTGTCGAAGCCGCCGCAATGACCTGGCTGTGGGCGCTGGGAGGTTTTCTGATCGGGATCCTGTCGGCCCACCTGCTGTGGTGGCGAAGAAAGACGAAACTTGCAGAATTGAAAAAAGAGATTATGGAAAGTCAGGGGCGCATCGAGCGGCGCCGGAAGGAGAACGAAAGAGAGTTGGCGCAGATCGCGACTCGGGAAGAGACGTTCAGAATGCTCGAGGCGACCCTGAAATCCCAGACCGACCAGTTGAAGCCCCAAATCGAGGAGATCCGCAACTGGGTCGATCAGGTGGCCCGCCGTGAAGAGGAGCTTGCCCTGCGTGAGGCCGATCTGGAC
>JARFUG010000118.1:0-4329 GCA_029289095.1 Desulfuromonadales bacterium | reverse complement strand
CGATCAGGTGGCCCGCCGTGAAGAGGAGCTTGCCCTGCGTGAGGCCGATCTGGACCGCAAGGTCTCGGCGAAAGAAGTTCGCCCCGGGTAGCAAGCAAAGCGGCCTCGCCCTGAGTGGGGAGGCCGCTTCGAAAATTTTACTCGCCTGAGGGCTAGGGAAACGTCTCGATGATCTCGCTGAGGGTGGCATTTCCGAGCTCATCGGCAATGCCCGGTGGTATCGAAAAATGGTAATTCGCTGTCGGCATCCAGGAGTCGTCCGGCGTCCAGACGAACGAGCGCCAGAATTCGGGGGTTTCAGCCCCCTCCGGAAGCCTCGGTTCCAGGACTCCGGGAACGACGACGGGAACCACCACCCCTTCTGCGTCAAATAGAGTGAAGCGCGGCGACGGGTCGTCTTCAGCCTTGACGAGAGTGTCGACTTTCACCAGTTCATCAAAAATGATCACAAGCCTGGCCGAAGCGTCAGCCTCCTCGAAGAACCACTCGGAGACTCGGGGCGGCTTGATGTCAAGAACGATCGTCCTTCGGACAATACGCATATTGCCGGCGCTGTCGGATGCGGTGACGGTGAGTTGGTTCACTCCTTCGGCCAAGGTAATCTCGGCGCTCCAGGTGAGCCGTCCGGCCTCATCCAACTCGCCCGTCTCGGGAGCGGGCTGGGGATCTGCCGTGGTCACGACCTGCAGAGTCGCCCCGGGTTCGACGACGCCGGTTATGGTGTGAACGGCCACGTTGGTACGCAGGATTTGGCTGGAGTCTTGCTGGATGCCGGGCAGATCGACCTCCAGATCCGGCGCCTGTTCATCGGGGGCGCTGCCGCACGCCGCAATAAAGACCGCCAGAACCACACATGACATCCACTGAAAAGCTGTATATCGCATTGTCAAAACCCAACCTCCATCAATTTTTCACCCCGGTAAAATAGTTGAAACAACCGGGAATAGACAAGCTTTTTCACACGGAAGGCTCACCGAAAATCAAACTTTATCCAGCGGACGTAGTTGATGAAAGGGAGTGAAATATCGCCGGCTCCCCTGAAGGACGATAAGAAAGGCGCTTACGCCGACCGCTCCGGTAATGGCGAACATGATGGCGATCTGGTACTTGACCGCAACCACGGGGGCGGTCCCCGAGAGGATCTGGCCCGTCATCATCCCCGGGAGCGATACGATCCCCATGGCCGCCATGGTGTTGGTCGTGGGGATCAGGGCGGCCCGGTAGGCGCTGCGCACCATTTCGCGGCTCGCCTGCCGGGCGCTCGCCCCCAGGCAGAGGGCCGTTTCGATCTCGTCCCGCCGTTCGCGGATCTCAGCCGACAGACGCTCGGCCGCCAACGCCGCGCCGTTCATCGAGTTGCCGATGATCATTCCTGCCAGGGGGATGAGATAACGCGGATCGTACCAGGGGTCGGGACCAACGACGAGCAGGACGAAGTAGAACGTCATCGCCCCGCAGCCGATGAAAAGAGCGGTGCTGACGACGCGATAGAAATCGGGCATTTTGGCCTTGACCCGCCCGGCCATCACCTGGACGGAAAAAGCCCCCATCGCCAGCAGGATCACCAGGACCGGAAGGGGGTGATCGATGGCGAAGACCAGGTGCAGCACATAGCCGATGGCCATGAGTTGCACGATCATTCGGGCAGAGGCCCACAGCATCTCGCGCTCCTGCCCGATCCCCTGAAGACGCGCCAGGGCGACGGTGAGAAGAATGAGACTGTAACCCAAGGCAAGATCGAGAAACCCGAGGTCGATGATCTCCTGGTTCATCCCTGTCCCTCCGAACCATTCAGAAAACGCCTGAGTTCGGGGGAGCGCGGATCGCTCAGCAGAGCCGCTCCCCCCTGTTCGACGATGCGTCCCTGCTCCAGGTAAGCGAGGCGATCGGCCACCCTCTCGGCCAGGCGCAGATCGTGGGTGACCATCAACACGGTGAGGGAACGCGTCCGGCAGATTTCGCGCAGGGTATCGGCCAGACGGTCCGCCGTCGGACGATCGAGGGCGCTCGTCGGCTCATCGAGCAGAAGAACCTCGGGAGAAGCGAGGAGGGTGCGGGCGAGGCTGAGGCGCTGCTGCTGTCCCAGCGATAGAGTGCGGGCATCGCGGTTCAGCAGCCCGGCCTCGAGGCGGCAGAGCTCGAGAACCTGCGCGATCTGCGGATCGTTCTCCCCGGGTGGAACAGCCCCCCGGAAATGGAAGGAGCGCAGCAGGTTGAACATGACGGCGCCGTCGAACATGAAGGGCTTCTGCGGCACGAGGCCGATCCGCCGCCGCACATCGAGCGGATCGATGGAAACGATCGGAACGCCGTCCAGCAGGATGCGCCCGCCGTCCGGCTCCTCAAGACGGTTGACGAGGCGCACCAGGGTGCTTTTTCCCCCTCCGGAGGGGCCGATGATCACCGTCATCTCCGCCTCGGGAGCGGTAAGGGTGACCCCCCGCAGAATCTCCACCGCGCCGCCGGCGCCAATGCGCCTCTTGCGGATGTCTTCGAATCGCACCTCCGCCATCAGATCCCCTTCCCCTCCTGCTCGCGCAGCCGGCGCATTACCGCCTTCATGTCTTCCCATACCTCTTTTTTCGATGCGGGATTGCGCAGCAGGTACGCGGGATGGTAGGTTGGCATGAGGGCGATCCCCTCATACTGCCGCCACTTTCCCCTGAGGCGGGTGATCGGTGTCGTGTCGCGCAGAAGGGTCTGGGCGGCGAACCTCCCGAGAGCGACGATGAGGCTCGGGCGAATGGCGGCGAGTTGGCGCTTCAGGTAAGGCTCGCACGCCTCGATCTCTTCGGTGAGGGGATCGCGGTTGCCCGGCGGACGGCACTTTTCCACGTTGCAGATGTAGACATCCTCGCGCCGAAGCCCCATGGCGAAGAGAATGCGGTCAAGGAGGCGTCCGGCTTCTCCGACGAAGGGCTCTCCCTTCTCGTCCTCCTCCCGCCCGGGGGCCTCGCCGACGAAAACGATTTGCGCCCGGGGATTGCCCACGCCGAAGACGATGTTGCGGCGCTCCGTGCAAAGGGCGCAACGCCGGCACCCCTCGAGTTCGGCCCGGATCTCCTCCAGCGTCTCGCGCCGGCAGAGGATCTCTCCCCCGTCCTCGGCGGCGACGACGTTCAGGGGACAGGGGGGAAGATCGGCAGGGATCGGCGGAAGATCTATCTCGTCGATCCCCAGACGCTGGAGATCTTCCAGAAGTGCCCGGATTTCCTCAGCACTCCCGCGCAGGTCGCGGCGCAGACTATCGGGCATCGGCCTTTACATCCCCACGCGGCTCGACTATCCTTTTATGAAAACATCTCATATTCGGCCCTATGGCTTTTCTATTATCCATACTGACGATTCTGATTACTGTCCTCATCCCGGCTGAAGCCCTGGCCTGGGGGATCGGCGTCCATCTGCAGATCGGCTCCCACATCCTGGGGAACCTGCATCTTCTGCCTGCCACCGTCAAACCGCTGCTGGCTGCCTTTCCCCATGACTTCCTCTATGGTTGCATTGCGGCGGACATCACCCTGGGTAAGAAATTCACTCACTATCTCAATCACTGCCACGGCTGGCGCATCGGCCGCCGCGTCCTCGACGCCGCACGGAACGACTCCCAGAGGGCCTGTGCCTATGGCTATCTCTGCCACCTGGCCGCAGACTCGGTGGCCCATTCGTATTACGTGCCCTACAAGATGGTGCGCACCTTCAATACTCTGTTTCTCAAGCACGCCTATTGGGAGATGCGATTCGAGGCGGATGTCGATCCGAACATCTGGCCTCTGGCGCGCACCATCGCCCGCAAGAACTTCGAGGACAACGACGCGCTGATGCGCAGCGTGCTGTCGGACACCATCTTCTCTTTTTCAACCAACAAGCGGCTCTTCAACTCGCTGCTGCTTCTGTCGCGGTTGCAACAGTACCAGAAGATGCTGCGGTCGCTCTCCACCAATTCTCGTTTCGTCCTGGCTCCGGCCGATCGGGAGGAGTTTTTCACCCTGGCCCGCGGAGCCTCGGAGAGCCTGCTCGCCGACATGGAGCAGAGCCCCTACTGGAAAGCCGATCCGACCGGCGAGCGAGCCCTCGCTGCTGCAAACATCATCCGCAAGAACCTTCACCTTCTGCTGCTCGACGGAAAGATCTCGGAAGAGGACGCCGAACCGATTCTGGCCGATCTCAAGGGGAAATTCCGCGAAGGGATCGTTCAGCCCGACCGACTGCTGGAGCTCCTTTCGGGGTATTGAAGGCGGTGACAGTGACTAGTCACTCCTCAAGATTTCATCCCTGCAACGCGATCGAGAAGCCGGTGCGCCACTTCTGTCTTTGAGAGCTGCGGCAGCT
>JARFUG010000117.1 GCA_029289095.1 Desulfuromonadales bacterium | reverse complement strand
GAGAAGTTCTGCAACATGGCCCTTGGAGGCGAGGAGGAGGAAGTCTTCCTGGGACAGGAACTCGCGGGCCGCCGCGGCTACAGCGAAGACACGGCGCGGGAAGTCGATGAGGAGGTCCGCTCGATCCTGCGGGAAGCCTACGGAAAATCCCGGGCGATCCTCGAAGAGCATCGAAACGAGCTCGATCAGTTGGCCGGGCTTCTTTTCGAAGAAGAAGAGATCCCGGGAGAGAAGGTCCTGGAGATTTTGGGCAAATCATGAGCAGGCGCTGTCTGGGTGCTTTCTGCTTGCCGGCTCCCTGGCAATGAACCGGCTTGAAATCACGATCGCCCCTGCACGGTGGAGGAAGTTTCTAACCGAAAGGAGAGTGCATCATGTTTCTCGATCTGATCTTCGCACGCCTGATCGCCCTGGTTCTCACCGCCATCTTCAGTGCAGGCTGCCTTAGCCGAGGCAAATGTGAGATCCATGTCCGCATCATTCTATTTCTACGACCTGCTGCGCCCGGGCGCAATTGGCTGAGGCCGGCCGGAACGAATTCCTTAAGATGGAGAAGACGTATGAATTTCAAACGGCTGCGCGAAAACATGGTCGATTACCAGATCGCCGCCCGCGGCATCGGGATTAGCCCTCTCGGTTTGACTGAGAACGGGCTTTGGAATCGGCGACATACTGCTGGTTGCGCTGGTCATCTGGCTTAACTGGTTCGCAGTCGTCAAGGCAGTCAGGAGTAAAACCGGAAAACGAAGTGAAGAGACGGCTGGCCAAAAGTCAGCCTGGAAGGAGGTGCATGTGCGAATCGTTTGGAAGTGAAGATCGCATTCGGCTTAAGATGGCCGTTGAGGGATTCGCTCCTTGTTACCTGACGGTTAAAAATCCCTCCGGTACAAGGCTGGTCGCCAGCATCACCGTATTGATTTTCCAGTGTTCCAGCCAGCTACCGGAGGTCCGACTTTGTTCCTGCAACCAGAATCCTTCGATCTCCTCACCCCAGGAGGCAAAGCCGTCGAGTGCCTTGATCAGCGGTTTCAGCTTGGGATTGAAGGTCTGCGGGTGCTTCTCTATCATATCTCCCAACATGGGGACAGCATGCAGGCCGATTGCAAGCCCCAATTCACGAAAGGCGAGACGATATTCGGCGGGGAGACGAAAGGGCTTCCTGACGGCGAATGCCTGAAGGCCATGCAGGGCGGCCTCAAGGATGCCCTCAAGCAGATCGGCCGCGGCGAATTCTTCTGAGGTCATAAGCTGCGCTGCCCGCAGGGCGTCGAAGAGCAAGCCGCCGATCCCGAGAGGGTCTTCTGTGGCCAATCCCTTCACTTCGCACATCCCGATCAGATCTGAAATTTCGTCGTCGAGTTCCGGTCCCGTCGAACCGTCATCCTGGTTTTCCCTCTGAAGTTCGCTGAAGGTGACGAGACCGTCAAGGGGATCATGCTGCCCCATACTGGGGACGAGTGGACGAGAGAGATCGATGCTCATCTTCCAATACATCCGCTTGCGCCCTCCGGCAGGGGGGAAGTAGGTGAACCGGGCGTGGGCCGTCCTCGCCAGTTCTCTGGCCCAGACATTATAGATCGACTGCCCGGTGATTCGGCTGACGCGGTAAAGGGCGTGCATCCATTTGGTCAGGTAGTGATAATACTGCCCGTCCCTCTCCCACTCCAGTTGTTCGTCAAAGCGCTCTTCAGGTTGCCGCTCGTTCAGCTCTTTGCCGATGCGCAGTCCGGCGACAGTCGGATGTCGCTCCCCCTCCTCCTCGTCGAGGCCGCTGATCCATCCCTGACGCCGATCGTCTGCCCGGCGCCGGCCGAGGACATGGTGCACCTGATCAACCAGGCGAAGCGCGAGGTTCAGATACTCCTGTTCGCCGGTGGTGCGAAAAAGCTCAAGGAAGTTGCAGACAGCGAATGCATCGGTCCAAAGATAGCGCCTCGGCTCCCTGCCGCTGTCCGAGAGGCCGGTCTGATCGGCGAATTCCATCATCAGGTCCCGAGCGGCGGCAGATCTCCTCGAAATTTTCTTCATTGCGCCTCCCCGGAAAGGCCCAGAGTGCAAACGATAATCACTTCTTTGGAAATCTTAATATTGCCTGTCGCAAATACAAGACTGCAATGACCAGGACTCAGTCCATCAGGCGCCTGCACGAGGCATGCAAAAGTCCTGATCGATTACTGCTGACGCATACGGGCGGACTCGTCGGTCCAGAAGCTCTTATGCAAAGTGATGAAGGTCGCCTGCATCCCCTCTGTCAGATCACGCGCTTCCTGTGTGAAGACCGCACCAACCAGGACAATACCGTCCGGCGCCGGTTTCTTCAGCCTTCTCAGCGCCCTGCGAACCGGCGCGGATGGAACAACATCCCTTCGATTGTGAGCGAAAAGAAGGAGGGAGTATATCCAGTCGGGCCGCGTCCGCTTTGCGATCTCTTCCCGATAGGCAGGTGGAACCAGATGCGGCAGCCGCTCCCCCTGAATGAAAGTATGAATCGTTACCTTCATGTCCATCTCCTGCATCTTGGATGTCAATGGCCGGAGCATGCCCCCCAGTATACCCCGATATGCAGGTTGGGCCCTCTGCCGGAAAGTCCGGGTGAATCGTTGATTTCCCCCTTCGTCCGGCTATTCTCTCCAGAAATGTCCCACCTCAAGGAGGCAATCCATGAGATCCGTCAAGGTATGGCCTGGCAAGCCCTATCCGCTGGGAGCGACCTGGGACGGTCAGGGGACGAACTTCGCCGTTTTCTCCGAGAAGGCCGATAAAATCGAACTTCTACTCTACGATCCGGACGATGTGACCCACCCCGAGGCGATCATCCCCCTGGAGCACCGCCAAGGCTACGTCTGGCACATCTATCTGCCCGAGGTCATCCCCCCGCAGCTTTACAGTTATCGGGCGCACGGCCCCTACGACCCTTCCGCCGGGCATCGGTTCAATCCCGCCAAGGTCCTGCTCGACCCCTACGCCCGGGCAATCGCGGCGACGATCGACTGGAACGAAGCTTAGGCGCATTCTGATATAGGTGGCCTCAATTGACGCGTGATTTTTTAGGAGGGGAAGTGGAAGAAATCGCCAGGATATCAGGGTTTTTGGGATGCGGACTTCTTCTCTTGGATGAGGAGAGAAAGGTTTGCCACGCCAATGCCCGAGCGGGGGAGATACTGGATATCTCTCCTGTGAATCTTTTCGGTATGCCCTTGCATGCCATCGATGCAATGTTTATGGATCTGCAGGGCAAACCTATCTCCGAGAAGGACTCTCCCCTCCATCGGACACTTTCGCAAAGGGAGCGCCTCGTCGAAGCCGAATTTACATTGGCACGGAAGAACGCACCACCTTTTCGCATATCCCTGAACACCTCCCTTGTCTTTCATGATGACGGCCGAATCAAAGGCCTGGTGGTCGATTTCACCAGATGCTGCCGAAGCGAGGATCGGCTACGCCAATTCATCGGCGCCATGGACGAGATCGTCTTCGAATTCGATGCTGAAGGACGCTACCTCAATGTCTGGTCCGAAACGGAAGAGCTGCTGATGGCGCCCGGTTCCGAACTCATTGGCAGGCGCGTCGAGGAGATCGTTCCGAAGGAATTGGCTGACACCATATACAGTGCTTTTCGCCAGGTTAAGGCGACCGGCAAACCAAAAATTTTCGAATATTCCCTGGAAGTCAGGGGAGGTGTGCATTGGTTCTGGGCGCGAATTGCGTTGGTGCCGTCGCACAAGGAAGGGGAGCCGACCTTCTCATTTCTGGCTCGCGACATCACCGAGCGGAAAAAACTGGGACAGGCCGTTCGCAAATCCGAAAGGCGCTTTCGTGGACTGTTCGAAAACGCCGCCATCGGCATCGCCTTTGCGGCTCCGGACGGCCGGTGCCTGGAGGCAAACCAGTGCCTGTGCGATATGCTCGGCTACTCCGAAGAGGAATTAAGAGAAATACCTTTTGCAGCCTATTCTCATCCCGAGGATATCGACGCGGATATGGAGCAGTTCGATCGTCTGCTGCGCGGAGAGATCAATACCTATTCCATGGAGAAGAGGCTCTTTCGCAAGGATGGCCAGGAGATCTGGGTCCATCTGACCATATCCCTGCAGCGTGACGAGGAGGGAAACCCGCTTTACACCATCGGCATCGCCGAGAATATCACCCGGCGCAAGCACATCGAGGTTGAAAAGGAACGCCTTCTCGGGGAACTTGAAGCGATCTTTGTCTCTGCTGGTGACGGCATCATTCTCTATGATGAAAAAGGGATGATCCTGCGTCTGAACGATGCCGCCAAAGAGATCCTTGGATACTCCGACGATCTGGTAAAGGCGAGCCTCGCCGAGCGCTATCTACAATGGAGTCCAAGACGCCCTGATGGGACTATGCTCCCCTTGGAGGAGTCGGCCATGTTTCGGGTGTTTCAGGGAGAGGCCATAAAGGGCGCCATAGCCCATGTCAGGCGCCCAGACGGAGAGAAGATCTGGATCTCCTTCAGCGCTTCCCCTGTCTTCGATTCCTCCGGGCGCCAGACCGGGGCGGTCTCAATCCTTACAGATGTCACAAACCTGCAGGAATTGAAGAATCGCCTTGAGGACTACCTCCACATGCTCGCCCATGATCTACGCTCTCCCCTGACGGTCATCTCTGGATACGCCGAGGTATTGGGGGAGATGCTTCGGGAGTCTCCCGAGAGGGAACTGCTTGAAAGCACGCGGGCGATCATCAATGCCGCAGACCATATGCATTCCATGATGGAGGATCTGGCTGAACTGGGGCGTCTGGAGAGCGGTCAGACCACCCTCCACTACGATGTGGTCCACCTGCATGAGTTCATCGAAGATTTTCTGAAACGGCAGAAAAAGAGATCAAAAGATGCTGAGCGGGTTCGAGCAGCGATTCCGCCGGATCTTCCTCATGTACGAATCGGCAAGAATCATCTGGAGCGGATCATCGAGAACCTGGTCAGCAATGCGCTGAAATACTCTGCACCTGACCGGGAGGTTGAAATCCGGGCTGATCGTGAAGACGGGCGGGTCTGCCTGGCGGTGAAAGACTACGGACAAGGAATCGCTCCGCAGGACCTCGCGCTCATATTCGAGCGTTTTTACCGGACTACCAGCGCCCGCAGTTCAGCCGGGGGCACCGGCATGGGTCTCTACATCACCAAGAAATTTCTGGAATCCTACAGTGGCAGCATCCGAGTGGAGAGCACCATCGATCAGGGCTCCACATTCACCATCTGCATTCCGGAAGCAGAACCCTCTATGTAGTCGTCGATGAACAGGGTGGCATAGATGAGAGAATACTGGTGATGATAGATTTGGTAACTCTCAGGCTTGGCTTGAAGAAGATTGTCCCTAGCGGAGTCGATATCGACATTCACGTATGCACTCCCAAACTAAACTAATTGAGGGAGTGATGGACTGTTTGCTATCGATTATTTCACCCACACTGTCTGGATATTAACAAACTCCTTGATCCCGTAACAGGAAAGCTCGCGCCCGTACCCCGAGATCTTCACGCCGCCGAACGGCAGGCGCGGATCACTCTTGACGATGCCGTTGATGAAGACCGCCCCGGCCTCGATTCGTGCGGCGATCGCCTCCCCTTTGGAGCTGTTGCGGGTCCAGACCGAGGCGCCCAGGCCAAAGGGTGTGGCGTTGGCGACCTCCACCGCCTCCTTTTCATCGCGCACCTTAAAGACCGAGGCGACCGGCCCGAAGAGTTCTTCGTCGCAGGCGGGCATTCCCGGCGATAGATCAGTCAGTATAGTCGGAGGATAAAAATAACCCTGACGCTCCATCGGCTTGCCGCCCAGAAGCACTTTGGCGCCCATGGCCACGGAGGTTTCCACTTGACGGTGCAGTTCCCGCATCAGGTCCTCGCGCGCCTGGGGGCCGATCTGCGTACGCTCGTCGAGAGGATCGCCCACCACCAGTTTCGACATGGCGGTCCGAAATCTGTCGAGCCAGGCGTCATAGATCGCCGCCTCGACAATGAATCGCTTGGCGGCGATGCAGCTCTGCCCGGAGTTGAGGCAGCGGGCTTTCGCACCTGTTTTTGCAGACTCCTCCAGATCGGCATCGGCGAGAACGATAAAGGGGTCGCTTCCGCCCAGCTCCAGCACGGTTTTCTTCAGCATCTCCCCGGCTTTGGCCGCCACGGTGCGGCCGGCCCTGTCACTGCCGGTCAGGGTGACCGCCTTGACTGTCTCGTTCTCTATGACCTTCTCCACCTGCCCGGAGCCGATCAACAGGGCACGAAAGACATTTTCGGGGAAGCCGGCTTGGCGGAAGATCTCCTCAATGGCCAGGGCGCAACGCGGTACGTTGGAGGCGTGCTTGAGCGCAGCGGCGTTGCCGGCCATCAGGGCCGGAGCGGCAAACCGGAAGACCTGCCAGAAGGGGAAGTTCCACGGCATCACCGCCAGAATCGTCCCGAGGGGGCGAAAGGCGGCGTAGGCCCGGGCGCCGTCGCTCTTTGCCGGCTCATCGGCAAGCATCGCTTCGGCATTCTCGGCGTAGTAGTCGCAGACCCAGGCGCATTTCTCGATCTCGGCACGGCCGCCGGCGATCGGTTTGCCCATCTCCAGCGCCATGATCCGCGCGAATTCGTCTTTGTTGCGGCGAAGCACCTGCGCTGCCCGTCGCATGCTGTCCGAGCGCTGCGAAAATGACGTATAACGCCAGTCCAGCCAGGCCGCATTCACGCCGGAGAGCGTTTCCCGTGTACGGTCCGGGGGCCATTCGTCGAACGTTTCCAGCGTCTCCCCGGTGGTGGGATTGATCGATTCCAAAGCCATCTATATCTCCTGGAAGCTTTTTTCAATTCTCCCACCCACCCGTCAGCATTGTCAAACTGCTGTCGGAGGCTGCCTGCTATCGCCTATCTTCCACGTAGGTTCAATCGCCCCTCATCCATGTGTAGAAACCAAGGAAAAGAGTCAGCTTTTTCGGTCTATTTTCCCCGTCTGGAGTTAAATTGATGCATCGGGCTGGTTTAATCGCCGGCGC
>JARFUG010000116.1:5423-7036 GCA_029289095.1 Desulfuromonadales bacterium | reverse complement strand
CCGGGGACGAAGGATCTTTCCTCGAGCCAGACGTGCCGCATCGCCGACGAGGAGCACGAAATCAGACACGGCTCGATTGTCATCGCCGCCATTACGAGTTGCACCAACACCTCGAACCCTTCGGTGATGATGGCAGCGGGGCTGCTGGCGAAAAAGGCGGTGGAGCGGGGCCTCGCCCGCAAGCCGTGGGTAAAGACTTCGCTGGCGCCGGGCTCACGGGTGGTGACGGACTACTATGAACGGGCGGGGCTCCTGAGGTATCTCGAAGAGCTCGGCTTCCACGTCGCCGGCTACGGCTGCACCACCTGCATCGGCAACTCCGGGCCGCTTCCGCCCGAGATTTCCGAGGCGGTTCGAAGCGGCTCCCTGGTCGTCGCCTCGGTCCTTTCGGGGAACCGCAACTTCGAGGGACGCATCAATCCCGAGGTGCGGGCCAACTACCTCATGTCCCCCCCGCTCGTCGTCGCCTTCGCCCTCGCCGGGCGCATCGACGTCGACCTGAAGAGCGAATCTCTGGGGAGCGATCGGGACGGCAATCCCGTCTACTTGCGCGACATCTGGCCGACATCCGAAGAGATCCGGGAGGCCATCGAGCAGGGGGTTTGTTCGGAGATGTACCTGGACACCTACGGCAGGATCTACGAGGGGGACGACCGCTGGAACACTCTGGATGCGGCACAGAGCGATCGCTTTTCGTGGCGTCCCGATTCGACCTACATCCGTCAGCCGACCTTTTTCAAAGGAATGGAGAAGGAGGCCCCCGACGAAGTGGAGGAGATCCGGGGGGCGCGGGTCCTGGCTCTCTTCGGCGACAGCGTGACGACCGACCACATCTCCCCCGCCGGAAGCATCAAAAAGGATTCGCCGGCCGGGGCGTATCTCGTCGAGCGGGGGGTGCAGGAGAGGGATTTCAACTCCTACGGCTCGCGGCGCGGCAACCATGAGGTGATGGTGCGTGGCACCTTCGCCAACGTGCGCATCCGCAACCGCCTCGTCCCGGAGGTCGAGGGGGGATTCACCCGGCATCTGCCGAGCGGCGAGGTCATGACGATCTATGATGCCGCCGTGCGGTACCAGAAAGAGGGGACGCCCCTCGTCGTCCTTGCGGGGAAGGAGTACGGCTCGGGGTCGAGCCGCGACTGGGCGGCCAAAGGGCCGCATCTGCAGGGGGTCAGGATGGTGATCGCCGAAAGCTACGAACGCATCCACCGCTCGAATCTCATCGGAATGGGGATTTTGCCGCTGCAGTTCCGCTCGGGCGACTCCATCGAGTCGCTTGGATTGACCGGCGAGGACGTTTTCGACGTGGAAGGATTGCGCGATTCCATTGCGGGCGGCGGCGACGGGCGGCGCGTGAAAGTGCGGGTAATGCGGCAAGGGGGAGGGACGGTGGAATTCCCTGCACTTGTGCGGGTCGACACCCCCCAGGAGTCCCTCTACTACAGGCACGGCGGGATACTGCAGTTCGTCCTTCGCCAACTCCTCTCCGGGAAGGAGAGGGGAGGGAAGGGGGTCTGCGGCGCCATCGCCGCCACCGCCCAGGCGAGTCCCGAGCATACGCCGGGAGGCCGGGAGGTCGAGGAGGGATCGAAAGAGTCGTTCCCCGCCAGCGA
>JARFUG010000116.1:0-5323 GCA_029289095.1 Desulfuromonadales bacterium | reverse complement strand
GGAAATGGGAGCCTAAGCTCCCCCTCCTGGATCAGGAGGGGGCTGGGGGGTGGTAGATCCAAGCAAAACCTTACCACCCCCGACCCCTCCTAAAATAGGAGGGGAGTCGAAAAAGCTTTCTCCTGGCTCCTGGATACTGCCTTCATGACTCCCAAACAGAAAAAAATCCTCGATTTCATCGCGACCTGCATCGAACAGCAGGGCTATCCCCCTTCGCAGCAGGAGATCGCCCGGGCCTTCGGGTTCCGTTCGCTGGGGACGGTGCAGAACTATCTGGTGCGGCTCGAGCGTGAGGGGCTTCTCTCGCGCGACTGGAACGCCCGGCGTGGTCTACAGGTGAAGCGTACCCGGGTGCAGGGGACGGAGCTCCCCCTGGTCGGAACGGTTGCGGCCGGCAAGCCGATCGAGGCGGTGGAGGTCCCCGACAGCATCGAAGTCCCCTCCTCCATGGTCGGCCCAGGGGAGAACTTCGTCCTGCGCGTGCGGGGCGACTCGATGGTCGGCGACGGCATCCTCGACGGCGACTACGTCGTGGTGCGCAAACAGCCCTCCGCCGAAAACGGCCAGACCGTCGTAGCCCTGATCGGCAACGAAGCCACGGTGAAACGTTTTTACCGACGCGGCAAAACGATCGAACTCCACCCCGCCAACCCAACCATGCAACCGATCTCTGTCCCCCCCGACGCCGACCTGCGCATCGAAGGGGTGGTGGTGGGGGTGGTGAGGCATTGTTGAGTTTCCCGAAGGGAAAAAAGCTCCCCCTCCTTGATTAGGAGGGGGGGTGGGGGGTGGTAGATCGTCCAGACCTTACCACCCCCGGCCCCTCCTAAAATAGGAGGGGAGAAAATCAATTCTGGCTCCTGGATACTGCCTTCTATGATTCTGCATCTGCGCATCCCCGACTTTCCCATCGCCGTGGCCCGTGTGGTCGATGCCGCTTTGCGGGGGCGGCCCGTGGCCATTGTGGCGGGGCAGAACGAGCGGGCGCTGCTGCAGGCGGTTTCGGCCGAAGCGCGAGCCGAAGGGGTGCATGAAGGGACGCCCCTTTATCGGGCGCGGCGCTTCTGCCCTTCTCTTGCCGTGATCTCGCCCGATCCCGCCCGCTGCGGTCGCGCCATGGCCGCCTTGACGGAGGCGGCTGGGCGCTATACGCCGGTATGGGAGCCCGTGACGGAGGGGCGGCTCTATCTCGATCTGACCGGCTGCGGACGTCTTCTCGGCCCGGAGCGCGATGCGGCGGCGCGGCTGGAGCGCGAGATTGCGGCTCAGCTTCGTCTCTGCGGGACGGTGGGGGTTGCGGTCAACAAGCTCGTCTCCGGCATCGCCGCCGGTTACCTGCAGCGCCCCGGCGTCTGCGACGTGCTTCGCGGCAGCGAAGAGAGCTTCATCGCCCCCCTGCCGGTGTCGGTCCTCCCCGGCGTGGGGCCGGTGCGAGAGGGGACGCTGCTGCGGGAGTTGAACCTGCGCAGGGTGGCCGACGTTTCGGCTCTCGGCGTCTCGCAGCTTCGCCTCGCCTTCGGCCCCTTCGCCCCTCTGCTGCACCAGCGCGCCCGGGGGATCGATCCGTCTCCGGTGCGTCCGCCGCAAAAACTCCCAGAAGTGGCGGAAGAGAGCATCCTGGAGCGGGCCGACAACGATGACGACCTGCTGCGCGGCGAGCTCTGCCGCCTGGTGGAGAGCTGCGGCTTTCGCCTGAGGCGGCAGCAGAAAGGCTCCGGGCGCCTCAGTCTCACCGTTGACTACGCCGACGGCCGCAGCGAACGCGCTCAGAGCGTCTTCTATACCCCCGAAGACGGAGACGACGCCCTCCTGGCCGCCGCTGAAGCCCTATTCGAGCGCGCCTGCACCCGAAGGGTGCGGGTCAAAAGGATGCGTCTCCAGTGCGACCGCCTCGCTCCTGCTGATCGACAGCTTTGCCTCTTCGCCGATTCAACCGTAGATCCCCGGCGGGTCCGGCTGCAGGAGGCGTTGGATGTGATTCGGAGGAGGTATGGGATGGGGGCGGTGAAGAGGCAATTTTGAATTTTGAATTTTGAATGAAGGCAAAGTTCAAGGTCCTCTGGGTTTCAAAGGCCAAATGGCAAGGGAGCACACGGATTAAGGTTTTGACAAAATTCAACATTCAAAATCTTGATTAGGTCTGATTCTCAGCTAGAGGTTTCCCCCCCTTTGTAAAGGGGGGTGAGGGGGGATTTCTCGCTTGGCAACAGGCAAATCCCCCTAAAATCCCCCTTTTCCAAAGGGGGACTTCAAGGCAAGCTGAGAATTGGGCCTAATCAGATTCAAAATTGATCTAGCATGTTCTCCCACCTCCACACCCACTCCTCCCTCTCCCCCTCCTGGGGCATCCACCCGCCCGAAGCGCTGTGCGCGGCGGCGAAGGGGATGGGGATGTCTCATCTGGCGCTGACCGACCGAAACGGTCTCTACGGCATCCCCCGGTTTCTTGATGCCGCCCGGGACGCCGGGATCGCGCCGATTATCGGGGCCGAGGCGGTGACGGGGCGGCATCGCGCCGTCCTTCTCGCCCGGGACGAAGAAGGGTACGCCAACCTCTGCCGCCTCCTTTCCGACCTGCACTGTCGGGAGGGGTTCGATCTCGTTGCCGAGCTTCCCCGCCGCCGTGGGGGGCTCCTCGTCCTCTCCGACGATCCGCACGTCCTCTCCCCCCTGCGCCGTCAATCCCCCGAGGGGCTCTTCGTTGAACTCTCCCCTGGTTACGGCATGCACAAGGCTCTGGCGCTGGCGCGGGAGCTGCGTCTGCCGCCGGTCGCCACGAGCCGGGCGGTCTTTCTCAAGCCCGAGGATTTCCCCCTGCACCGGGTGCGCCGCGCCATCGCGCTGAACACAAAGCTCTCCCGGCTTTCGCCGCAGCAGTGCGCTCGCGAGGGGGACATCCTGCTTCCCTCCGAGCGGATGGCCGATTTCTTTCCCCACTGCCCGCAGGCGCTGGAGAACGCTTCCCGGGCGGCGGCGATGTGCCGCACCGACTGGGATTTTTCCGAGACGATCTTTCCCGCCTTCCGGGGGATGGAGGATGCGCAGGCCTTCGCGGAACTGGAGCGACGCGCCCGTCAGGGCGCCCTGAAGCGCTACGGCGCCATCGACGAGAAGGTGGAGGCGCGCCTGCGCAAGGAGCTCTCGATCATCCGCGACAAGGGGTTCGCCCACTATTTTCTGGTGGTGGAGGAGATCGCCCGCCAGTCGCCCCGCACCTGCGGGCGGGGGAGCGCCGCGGCCTCGCTCGTCGCTTACTGCCTGGAAATTACCCACGTCGATCCGATACGGTACAACCTTTTCTTCGAGCGCTTCCTCAATCCCGGCCGCGTCGATCCGCCGGACATCGACATCGATTTCCCGTGGGACGAACGCGACGCAGTCCTTGACTTCGCCTTTGCCAGCTACGGGGCGAGGCGGGCCGCCATGGTCTCCAACCAAGTGGGATTCAAGGGGCGCGCCGCCCTGCGCGAGGTCGCCAAGGTCTACGGCATGCCCGAAGGGGAGATCCGCGAGGTCACCGAGCGCATCTCCGGGTACTGGAAGGCCGATCAGGCCGCCGGTGCGGTGACGCGCCACCCGCTTTTCCAGGGGGAGCCGCTGGGGGAGGAGTGGCGCGAGATCATCGCCGTCGCCTCGGGCCTGAAGGGGCAGCTTCGCCACCTCTCCCTGCACTGCGGGGGGCTCGTCGTCGTTCCCGACGAGATCCGCCGCTACGTCCCCGTGGAGGTGTCCGCCAAGGGGCTCCCCCTCATTCAGTGGGAGAAGGACCAGGCCGAGGGGGCCGGACTGGTGAAGATCGATATCCTGGGGAACCGCTCCCTTGCCGTTATCCGCGACGCCATGGCGGCGGTGGAGGCAAATACCGGACGGCACATCGATTACGCCTCCTGGGATCCGCTGGCCGACGAGGCGACCCGCAGGCTCCTGCGGCTGGGGGAGAGCATGGGGTGCTTCTACATCGAGTCGCCGGCCACCCGCCAGTTGCTGCGGCGCATGTGGGGGGAGGCCCCGGCGCCCGCCGCCCTGGCGTGCGACATGTTCGAGCATCTGGTGATGGCTTCCTCCATCATCCGCCCCGCCGCCAACAGCTTCATCCGCGAGTACGTGGCGCGCATGCGCGGCAAGAAATGGGAGCCGCTCCATCCGCTGCTGCATGATGTGCTCGACGAGACCTACGGCACTGCCATCTACCAGGAGCAGATCACCCAGATGGCGATGGCGCTGGCCGATTTCTCACCCTTCGACGGCGATCAACTGCGCAAGATCATCAGCAAAAAGCACAAGGCGAAAAAGCTCGCCGACTACCGGCGGATGTTTTTCTCAGGGGGTGGAAAAAAGGGGGTCCCCCAGGAGATTCTGGAGGCGGCGTGGGAGCAGATCCTCTCCTTCGCCGGATACTCCTTCTGCAAACCCCACTCGGCCTCCTACGCCCTGGTGAGCTGTAAGTCGGCCTGGCTCAAAGCCAATCATCCGGCCGAGTTCATGGCGGCGGTGATCTCCAACCAGGGGGGGTACTACTCTCCTTTTGCCTATCTCTCCGAGGGGCGCCGAATGGGGCTGCGCATCCTGCCGCCGGACATCAACGAGAGCGCATATGCCTATACGGGGAAGGGGAGGGAGGTGCGCATCGGCCTGATGCAGGTGCAGGGGCTGACCACCCGGGGCGTCGAGGCGCTTCTGGAGGCGAGGGGAGGGGGGCGATTCGGGAGCTTCCGGGATTTCCTGCGCCGCGTCGCCATCGACCCGGCCGACGTGCGGCGCCTGGTGAAGGCGGGATGCTTCGATGCCCTGGAGGGGATGGAGCGCCGGCCCGCTCTTCTCTGGGAGCTTCTCGCCCACCATTACGGCGAGCCGCAGCAGAGCGGACTCCTCTTCCCCGAGGCGCCTGCGACGCTCCCCGTTCCCCCGCCCTACGACGAGGAGGAAGTGCTGCGCCAAGAACTCGAGGCTCTCGGGATGCTTGTCTCGCGGCACCCCCTCACCCTTCATCGTCGGGCGCTGTCGCGCCTGAAACCGGTCCCCGCCGCAGATCTTCTTCAATGGACGGGGCGCCACGTCAGCGTGGCCGGGTGGTGGGTGACGGCCAAGACGGTCCAGGACAAGGACGGCCGCCCCATGGAGTTCGTTTCCTTCGAAGACACCACCGCCATCTTCGACGCCACCTTCTTCCCCGCCGCCTACGCCCGCTTCTGCCGGAAACTGTCGAGGCATCGCCCTTATCTGCTCAAGGGGAAGGTGGAGGAGGATTACGGTGTGGCGACGTTGACGGTGGAGTGGGTGGGGTTTTTGGATGAAGCGGAAAGAAAATTTTGAATTTTGAATT
>JARFUG010000115.1:1993-7058 GCA_029289095.1 Desulfuromonadales bacterium | reverse complement strand
ATCCGTGAGGCGGAGTTGTGGGAGATTTGCTCCTTTGTGCATCCGGGTTGTTGGTGAACTTCAACTTCCAAGGTCAGAATCGCCAGAGCCTTGAGGAAATCCGCTGTTTCCGATTCTTCGAAAGATCGAGGGTTGGACGCCCTGCGGCATCAAGGTCCTGGATCTCGGTGTAGTGGCCAATCAGAACCTCTAAATTCTCTTTCCCGCAATAATGCTTTCTGCTAGAATAAAGTTCTAAAAATCAACAGCTTAGATTGTTTTAATGGCATTGCAGGGGGGATATGGATCTCAAAACCCAAGTCTTTTTGTTCATGACCGCGCTTTTTTCCTCGCTGGTGATGGTGCCGATGCTTCGGCGCTGGGCGCTGGAGCGGGGGGAGGTCGATGTCCCCGATGAGCGCAAGGTCCACAGCGCCGCCATTCCCCGCATCGGCGGCATCGCCATCTGCCTGGCCTTTCTCTTCGCTGTCCTGATCTTCGTGGACATCTCCCGGGAGATCCGAGGGATTCTTGCCGGCACCCTCGTCATCTTCCTCACCGGGCTTATCGATGACCTGCACGGCATCTCCGCCAAGCGCAAGTTCCTGGGCGAGATCGCCGCATGCCTCGTCACCATTACGGTGGGGGGGCTCTATATCCACAATCTCGGGAACCTTTTCGGCTTCGGCGCCGTCTCCCTCCCTGTCTGGATCGCCATCCCCTTCACGCTCTTCGCCGTCGTCGGCGTCATCAACGCCATGAACCTCATCGACGGTCTGGACGGTCTGGCCGGCGGGGTTTCGGTCATCGCCCTGTGCGCCTTTCTCATCCTTGCCTGGATGGACGCCAATGCCCCGGCGGCGCTTCTGAGCGCCGCTCTGCTCGGAGCTCTCATCGGATTTCTGAAGTTTAACTTCTACCCGGCGCGCATCTTCATGGGCGACACGGGAAGCCTCACCATCGGCTTCGTTCTTGCCTTTCTGGCGCTGCTGCTGACGCAGCCGCAGGGGACGACGATTTCACCGGTCGTTCCCGTCCTCATCCTCGGCGTTCCGATTCTCGACACCCTCTGGGTCATGTTCCGCCGCATCGCCAAAAGGCAGAGCCCCTTCGCCCCCGACAAGACCCACGTCCACCACAAGTTCCTCGATCTTGGATTCCAGCACCGCTTCACCGTCCTGGTCATCTACGGCATCTCCCTGATCTGGGCGTGCGTTTCGATTCTCTTCTACGATGTGCCGGCCTTCTGGCTGGTCGGGTCGTTTCTGATCGTGTCGGGCGTCCACTACGGCCTGCTGCGCTATATCCTCGACCACCGGGAGAAGTTCCGTTTCCTCTCCCTCGACTCTTCGCGAAGCATGCGCGATTCGCGACTTTATCGCAAGGCGGCCGACTTCGTCGACGCATTGAACCCCCTGGTCGTCGCCCTGACCATTCTTCTGCTCCTTTCGATGGGATTTTTCGGCGCCCGCGCCGATGCCGGATTTTGGCACATCAGCGCGGTCATCTTCTTCGCGTGCCTCGGTCTTCTCTACTACACCCGCGATCCGGGCAACGAATTCCTGCTCGCCATGCTTTTTCTCGGGGCGCTTATCGTCTCTTTCGTCGCCCAGCTCAACGGCAGCCAGGTCGTCCTGGGGGACGTC
This sequence comes from Desulfuromonadales bacterium, assembly GCA_029289095.1. Classification (GTDB taxonomy): domain Bacteria; phylum Desulfobacterota; class Desulfuromonadia; order Desulfuromonadales; family JACZKF01; genus JARFUG01. The sequence goes on along the minus strand of JARFUG010000115.1, from coordinate 5,433 downwards.
TCCCTCAACCGGATCAATAATCTCCTCTTTTTCCCCCTCACGCTCCTGATCGTCCTTCGGATCGTTTTCTACAGACCCGGAGATTTCTTCCTGAACACGGTCGATATTCTCATCCTGGGGATGGCCATCTTCTTTGCCATTTTTCTTCCCCAGGTCGACACCGCCGGGGGATTCAGCGCCGCCCTGCCCAAGGGGATCATCCTCTTTCTCGCCATCAAGATCATCGCCATCCGCGGCAAGCGGCCGGCATCGCTCGCCGTCGGCTCCCTTCTGGCGATCCTCCTGGTGATTTCCCTGCGCAACTTCCTGGGACAGGTTTAGATTGGGGTCTGGAAGGGGCATCGTGGCTCCCCTGGTATCTCCTCCTGTGTCGATTTCGATCCCGATAGCGATTTTGATTTGGAAGAGGCAACGTAGAGTCACATCCCTTGGGGGACTTCTGACGGAAGAATCGCGGGCGCTGCGCCCCTGCTTTTGCATGTTTGTAGCATGATCTATTCGTGTTTATTCGTGTGCATTCGTGGCAAAAATTAAGAGAGGAAGACGAAGGAGGGGGTCAGATGGATTGTCGAATCATTCACCACGGCGGCCGCGAAGGGGTCACCGGCTCTTGCCATGAACTGCGCATCGCGGAGGATGCCGGGATTCTGGTCGATTGCGGGTTGTTTCAGGGGGATGAGGGTCTCGAGGACGGAGGACAGAGGACGGATAACGGAGGAAAACCTTCGACAGTCATCGACTTTCCCGTCGCGCACATCAAGGCTTTGGTCGTCACCCATGTCCATCTCGACCATGTCGGTCGCATTCCCTACCTCTTCGCCGCCGGATTCGACGGCCCGATCCTGTGCAGCGAGCCGAGCGCCATTCTCCTTCCCCTGATGCTCGAGGACGCTCTCGCGGTCGGCGTCACCCGCGACCGACGCCTGATCGAAGCGGCCATGGAGCGCATCTCTTCGCGCATCGTCCCCATCCCTTACGGCACATGGCACGAGATCCCGGTGGGCAAGGGGAGGGAATTGGCGGTCAAGTTGCACTGCGCCGGCCACATCCTCGGATCGGCCTACGTCACCTGCCGGATCCGGGAAAAGGTTTCAAGTCAGAATTCAGAATTCAAAATTCAAAATTCCGAAAAAACGATCGTTTTTTCGGGCGACCTCGGCGCTCCCCATGCGCCGCTGCTGCCGGCGCCGAAATCGCCCTGGGGGGCGGACGTGGTGGTGCTGGAGTCGACCTACGGCGATCGGGAGCATGAGGGCCGCCGCCAGAGACGGTCGCGGCTGCAGGGGATCATCGAGCATGCCCTGGAAGACCGGGGGACGATCCTGGCGCCGGCCTTTGCCCTCGGACGCACGCAGGAACTCCTCTACGAGCTGGAGGATATCATCCACCGCAACCGGGGGCGCTATGCGGCGAAGGGGCTTCCCTGGGAGGATCTTGAGATCGTCGTCGACTCCCCCCTGGCAAGCCGCTTCACCGAGGCGTACCGCGCCCTGCGTCCCTTCTGGGATGCGGAGGCCAGGCGCCGGGTGCGCGCGGGTCGTCATCCCCTCGCTTTCGAGCAGATGACGACGGTCGAAACGCACGCCGACCACGAAAACGCCGTACGCCTTCTCGCCCGCTCGGGGCGCCCGTGCATCGTCATCGCGGGCTCGGGGATGTGCACGGGCGGGCGCATCGTCAACTATCTCAAGGCGCTCCTCGGAGATCCGCGCACCGATGTCGTCTTTATCGGCTACCAGTCGAGGGGGACGCCGGGGCGGGCCATCCAACAGTACGGCCCGCGGGGGGGATACGTCGTTCTGGACGGCGCGCGTTACGACATCCGCGCGCAGGTGCATACCATCGGAGGCTACTCCGCACATGCAGACCGAACCGGTCTGGTGAACTTCGTCAGGCGGATGCGCCGCAAGCCGAGCGAAATACGGCTCGTGCACGGGGACGCCGATGCCCGGGCGGCTTTGGGGACGGCCCTGACGGCAGCCATGCCGGGGGTCGTCTGCACCTGATCAGAGAAGGAGTTCATCCCCTCCGAAATCCTGCCTTGACCCTTTCATTCATTAGGTATAAAAACAATTTTGAATTCTGAATTCTGAATTTTGAATCAGAGAATCCAGAGAATAAAGAGAGGCTTTATGTCTGCAAAGGTTGCGCTGGTTACGGGAATTACCGGTCAGGATGGAGCCTATCTTGCCGAATTCCTGCTGAAAAAAGGATACGTCGTCCATGGCGTGAAGCGTCGCGCTTCGCTCTTCAACACCGACCGCATCGACCACCTCTACCAGGATCCCCACGTGGAGAACCGCAATTTCGTCCTCCATTATGGCGACCTTACCGACTCGACGAACCTCATCCGCATCATCCAGCAGGTGCAGCCCGACGAGATCTACAACCTGGCCGCCATGTCGCACGTGGCCGTCTCCTTCGAGACGCCCGAGTACACCGCCAATGCAGACGGGCTGGGGACGCTGCGCATCCTGGAGGCGCTGCGCATTCTGGGGATGGAGAAGAAGACCCGCTTCTACCAGGCCTCCACGAGTGAGCTCTACGGACTGGTGCAGGAGATCCCCCAGAAGGAGACGACCCCCTTCTACCCCCGTTCTCCCTACGCGGTGGCCAAGCTCTACGGCTACTGGATCACCGTCAACTACCGCGAAGCCTACGGGATCTACGCCTGCAACGGGATCCTGTTCAACCACGAGTCCCCCATCCGCGGCGAGACCTTCGTCACCCGCAAGATCACCCGCGCCGTCGCCCGCATCGCCCTGGGGCTGCAGGACTGCCTCTATCTCGGCAATCTGAGCGCCCTGCGCGACTGGGGACACGCCCGCGACTACGTAGAGGCCCAGTGGCTGATGCTTCAGCAGGAAGAGCCCGAGGACTTCGTCATCGCCACCGGCGTGCAGTACTCGGTGCGGCAGATGGTGGAGGAGGCCTGCAAGAACGTCGGCATCGGTCTTCGGTGGGAAGGGGAGGGGGTGGATGAAATCGGCATCGTCGATTTCATCGAGGACGGAGGACAGAGGACAGAGGACGGCGCAAAGCTGAAGGTTGGCGATGTTGTGGTCAGGGTTGATCCTCGCTACTTCCGCCCCACCGAGGTTGAGACCCTGCTGGGCGATCCGACCAAGGCGAAGGAGAAGCTCGGCTGGGCGCCGAAGACGACGTTCCAGGAGATGGTGCGGGAGATGGTGCTGTCGGACCTGGACGACGCCAAGAGGGACGAACTCTGCCGGCGGCATGGGTTTAACACCTTCGACTACCACGAGTAGATTCTCAACAATATCCACCGCAAAGGCGCAAAGGACGCAAAGGGAAACCGAAAACTTTTGTTTTTAAGGTATCAGATCTACTTTGCGATCCTTGCGTCTTTAGTGAGCGCAGCGAGCGGGCGGTGAATATGATTCCTCTCAGAGGCATAATCCACCGCAAAGGCGCAAAGG
>JARFUG010000115.1:0-1893 GCA_029289095.1 Desulfuromonadales bacterium | reverse complement strand
CGGGCGGTGAATATGATTCCTCTCAGAGGCATAATCCACCGCAAAGGCGCAAAGGACGCAAAGGGAAACCGAAAACTTTTGTTTTTAAGGTATCAGATCTACTTTGCGATCCTTGCGTCTTTAGTGAGCGCAGCGAGCGGGCGGTGAATATGATTCCTCTCAGAGGCATAATCCACCGCAAAGGCGCAAAGGGCGCAAAGGGAAACTGAAAAGGCCTTGCTTAGGGGATTTAGGTCTAGGCGGTGAATGCGTATTCAAAACGGAGGGGAAATGACTGCTGAAGACCAGCTTTCGAACAGAATTATCCTTTCAGCCATCGAAGTTCATCGCACGCTGGGTCCGGGTCTTCTCGAATCCGCATACGAAGAATGTCTATGCCATGAATTTTCCCTGAATGGCCTTTCTTTTATACGGCAGGCTCAAATACCTGTTGCTTATAAGGGAATGAGTTTGGAATGCGGCTATCGTCTCGATCTTGTGGTCGAAGACAAGGTTGTTCTCGAACTCAAGTCGGTGTTCAAATTGGAACCGATCCACGATGCGCAGCTACTGACATATTTGAGGCTGTCTGGATATAAGCTGGGACTCCTTCTTAATTTTAATGTCCCATTGATGCGAGACGGAATTAAGCGCATTGTCAATGGCCTGTAACATATCCACCGCAAAGAGCGCAAAGATAAGAATTTAACAAGGAAAATGCTTGGACCTTGAAAGGCTAGGATCTCCATGGTTTTCTTTGCGAACTTTGCGTCTTGAGTGAGCAACGCGAACGGGCGGTGGCTTTTATTGAGATCTGAATTTATGGAAAATCACGCAAAGATATTTGTTGCCGGCCACAGAGGGTTAGTCGGCTCGGCTATAGTGAAACGCCTGCAGGAAGCCGGTTACACGAACCTGGTCACCCGCACGCATGCCGAGCTCGACCTGACCGACCAGCAGGCTGTTGCTGCATTTTTCGCAGCCGAAAAGCCCGACTACGTCTTTCTCGCCGCGGCGAAGGTCGGCGGGATTGTGGCGAACAATACGTACCGGGCCGATTTCATTTACGAGAACCTGGCGATTCAGAACCACGTGATCCACCAGAGTTGGCTGCACGGGGTGAAGAAACTCCTTTTTCTGGGGAGCACCTGCATCTATCCGCGCGAGTGTCCCCAGCCGATGAAGGAGGAGTATCTCCTGACGAGCCCGCTGGAGTACACCAACGAGCCGTACGCCATCGCCAAGATCGCAGGGATCAAGCTCTGCGAGAGCTACAACCTGCAGTACGGCGCCAACTTCATCTCGGTCATGCCGACCAATCTTTACGGACCGGGGGATAATTTCGACCTGGAGAAGTCCCACGTCCTGCCGGCTCTTTTGCGCAAGATGCATCTGGGCAAACTGCTGGCAACAGGAAGGATGTCCCACATCATCGCCGACCTCGGCGTCGCGTCGGAGACGATGGCCAGGAGCATCCTGGATCGATTCGGGGTTTCTGCCGAGTGCGTCCGGATCTGGGGTACAGGGAAGCCGCGCAGGGAGCTCCTCTGGAGCGAGGATATGGCGGATGCCTGCGTCTTTCTGATGGAGAACCGGGATTTTGCCGATACGTATCCCCCCGGCAGCACCGAGGTCCGCAACACCCACATCAACATCGGCACCGGCAGCGACGTCACTATCGCCGAGCTGGCCGAACTGGTGCGGCGCATCGTCGGGTTCGGCGGCTGCCTCGAGTTCGACACGAGCAAGCCGGACGGAACGATGCGCAAGCTGACCGACGTCTCCAAACTGCACGCGCTGGGGTGGCGGCACAGCGTCGAGCTGGAGGAGGGGGTGCGGCGGATGTATGAGTGGTATTTGGGGGAGGAGTAGTGCGAGCAGTACGGGCCTTTGGCCCTGTGGTGGGTGGTACGG
>JARFUG010000114.1 GCA_029289095.1 Desulfuromonadales bacterium | reverse complement strand
GCAGACCTTAATGCGGCAGTCCACAGAAATCTCTCCAGTTGTCCAGTCTTGCTGTGGAGTAACGGTATTGGCGGGCGTTTCCGCCGTCAGACATCCATGGTAAGATTCTTGAGATCCAAGCCATCGGATAAAACGATCAGGGGACTTAAGCGAATGCCCGATAATGATGCGAAGGTCGCCAGCAGTCTCACGGCGATGGTTTCCAATCGGGAAGATCTGGAGCAGCTTCTGGATGTCCTGATGGACGGCGTTGTGATCCTCGATCGCGAGGGACGCTTCCTGTACCTGAACAAAGGCGCGGAAAATGCCTTCGGCATTGACCGAAAGAAGATCAAGGGCCAAAGCTTCTGGGAAGAACCCTTGAACCTGCGCCTGGAGGAGGACCCCCGCGGGAACGGGAGACGTCTTTTCAGGAAGGTCCTGGAGGAAGGAGAAGCCCTCTCCGCCATGAGGCTGACTCTCGACCGACCGGACGGCACTTCCGGTTTTTACCTGGTCAATGTCACCCCCTGGGCAAAAAAAGGAGAGCGCCTCGGCCTGGTGGCCGTCTTCACCGATGTGACCGAGGCCCGCAGGGTGGAGCAGGAAAAGACACGGGTGGAGCAGGAAAGAAGAAAGATCCATGCAAAGCTGGAAGCGACGATGCAGTCCCTGGCACATGGAGTGATCATCTATGATGCGAACGGCGCCATTGTCAGCGCCAATCCCAAGGCGGAGGAGATTACCGGATTTCCAGCCGAAACGTTCGATCTGTCGTTCGCAGATCGCTGGGGGCAATTGCAGGTGGAGACACCCGAGGGGAAATCGCTGTCGCGCGAAAATTATCCGGTGCTCAGGGCCCTGCGCGGGGAGCGCATGGCCGGAGAGATCCTGGTCTTCCGACACTCGCCCGAGAAAGCGGTCTGGGTCGCCGTCAATGCGGCGCCGATCATCTGCGAAGAGGAAACGGTCGGCGCCGTCCTCTCCTTCTCCGACCTTACCGACCTGCACAGACTCAGAGAGCGGGACAAGACCTTCATGCGCATCGTTTCCCATGACATTCGTCTCCCCCTGACCGTCATCCACGGCTACGCGGAATTGCTGCGGTCAGGATTCGGGCAGGCGAACGAGGAGGAACTGGCCTCCGGCACCGATGCCATTCTGACCGCTGCACGCAAGGCTGAACGGATCGTTGGCGATCTGGAAGAACTGACGCTTCTGGAGCAGGGGCGCCTCACGCTCGATCGACAACTCCTCTCTCCGGCGGCACTGATCCGTCAGCTCTTGATCGACAATGAGCAGGCCCTCGATCGAAAACGCCTGCTGGTCGAAGTGCCTGAGGACCTTCCCCCCATCTGCGTCGACTACAAACGGATCGAGCGAATCATCATCAACCTGGTGACGAATGCCCTCAAGTTCTCGCCTTCAGAAAAAAAGGTCCGCATTCGGGGCGCCGGTGAAGAAAAGGAAGTGATCTTTGCCGTCAAGGATGACGGCCAGGGGATAGAGGAGAGGGAGCTGCAGCGGATTTTCGACCCTTATTACCGGTCGAAGAGGGCGGAAGCCACCCTGGGCTCGGGGCTGGGTCTGTACATCGCACGCCTTTTAACGGCGGCCCATGGCGGCCGGATCTGGGCAGCGAGCGCGCCGGGGCGCGGCAGCACCTTCTATATGGCCGTTCCAATCGAATGTCCGTAGCGAAAGAATCGCAATGATGGCTGTAATATGGTGCAAGAGAGCGGCGCTTTCAGTATCGCAAGATGCCGGGAAAGATGAGCGTTAAAATCTGAGGGCTGAAATGTACCCCGGCGAGCGGTTCAACAGCATTACTCACTTGGCGGGAGCAATAGCTGCTGCGATTGGAATGGTTGTCCTGCTGACGGTCGGCGCAAGGCATGGCGATATCTGGAGGATTGTCAGTTTCGGCATCTACGGCACGACACTGGTCGTGCTCTTCACCCTCTCGACCCTGTATCACAGTTTTCGCGGACGCAAGAAGGCGATCTTCCGCCGTCTGGAGCACTGCGGAATCTACCTCCTGATTGCCGGCACCTACACCCCTTTCGGCCTCGTTACTCTGCGGGAGAGTCTGGGGTTGATCCTGCTGGCTATCAACTGGGGGCTGGCTTTCGCGGGAATTCTGTACGAGCATGTCAGCCGGGACGAGCGACGGGTCTTCCCCGTCGTCCTCTACTTGCTCATGGGGTGGCTTCTCATCGTCGCCTGGGCTCCTCTGACGCTAGCGTTGGCGCCAACGGGACTGGCGCTCGTGGTTACGGGCGGACTGTTCTACACCTCCGGCATCATATTTTACATTTTCGACAAGAAGCGGCGGTTCTTCCATGGGATCTGGCACCTGTTCGTTCTGGCCGGGAGCGTCAGCCATTATTTTGCCATTTTGCTGTTCGTCGGCTAACCGGTCAAAAGCGTGCAGGAGTGCTCACAGCCTCATTTGCAGCGTGTGCCAGAGGTTCGCTGGACGTGGCATTCCATCTGGCAATCGTCGATCTCGCCTATTGACGCATCCATGTTCGGTACTATGTCGACGAGGACGGCATCTGCTATCTACGGACTGCCTGGATTGATGGGCAGGACGAACCGAATTTCATAATCCCAAACCACTGAGGCGGTTCCGAGTTGCAAAGAGGGTAGCTGTTCGCGGGAAGGCGCGACCGCGAGCGCGCCGTCGATCTGGTACGGCTCGGCATTCCTGGAAGCGCAGCTCGATATCGCAGCCTATTCAATAAGCCTCGCCGTTCATCCCGGCGCCCATTTTCTGAAGTCCCGTAACGACCGTGCCAAGAGGGTCGTTAGGTATGGTCACGTGAATATCTGTCGCCCTCGCCAGGCGTTTGCGCAGGCCCGGCAGCAGGGCGCCGCCTCCTGTAAGCACGATGCCGCTTTCGATGATTTCGCACCCGAGAGCATGAGGGGCGTTCTGCAAGAGTGTGGTGGACACGGCCAGGATCTCTTCTATGATCGGCTCAAGAACTTCCCGCACCTCTTCAGGACGAATGATCAAGGTTTCCGAATTGGCGGTGCTGAGCGGAACAGCCGTCATCCGTGGGGAAGCACTGACCCCGGCCTGAACGATCTTTTCCGCCTCTTCCGGAGTGAGACAAAGACCCCATTTCTGCAGAACCGTCCGTCGCACTCTCTCCCGGAGGGTGCTGCAGCCCACGCGGCTGGCATGCGAGGTGACAATTTTGCCTTCCCGGATGATGGCGCAGTCGGTTACGCCCTCCCCGACGTCCACGACCATCTGGGCGTAGGGAGAGCTGAGGTCGAGTCCGGCGCCGACGGCGGAGGCCTGCGGCTCAGGAATGATCTCGATGCTGTTGGCGCCCGAGGCGCTAAGGGCGCCGACCAGCGTCGCGCGTTCTTTTTCGCGAAGGTCTGTGGGAGCGCCGACGAGAACGCGCGGTCCGAGAATCCCCAGCCTCCAGAATTTGGACAAAACAGGTCGGAGCATTTCAGCGACCGTGAGCGGGTCCGCAACGACACCGCCGCGCATCGGTGCTCCGGCCGTATTCGCCATCGGCATTGTGACGACCCCAAAGCGCTCGGGCGCAATGCGAAGGAACGCGGTGCCGAGGTCGATGGCCACCGTGCAGCGCCTGGGAAACCGAAGTGGAATAGCCGTCATATGATCCTCGCTCACGAGAAAAAGGGGATGGGTCGTCCCGAGGCACTACAGGTGATTATTGCCGGCTGCCTCAGGTTGGTACAGGATTTCTTCGATGCGGATTTTTTTGATTCCAGCCTGAACCTCGATGGTCGTCTCTCCTCGATTTGGTTATGGGGCTCGGGACGTTCGGTATTGCTGCAGACGCATAAAAAAAGCCACAGACAGCGTGAAGTCTGCGGCTCGGCAAAGCGGACTGAAGAGGTAGTCAGACGTTGCTCACAATCTGCACCACGTCCTGGAAACACCCGTCGCCGACTGCCGGCGAGTGGGCGTGAAGGTGGGGAGTTCGATTTTCGTGATGAAGCAGGGTTCCATAAGCCTGAATCTATCTGAAAGCCATTTGGACGTCAAGGCGAAGCTGCAGGGGGGGGCGCCTGACCCGGCCCTGGCGGAGAACGGAAAAGCCCCCGGAGAAATCCCGTTGAAAAGGATCGCCCGGGGGCTCAGTGCTGTTTACGTGGGCCGATGTGAACTTAGTGAGGGAGGGAACCCGGCCCGCCCAGATCGCACAGAAGGCGCTTGGCTTGTTCGAGCATGCGCGCCTCCTCGCCGAGTTCATAGGAGTTCGGGTCCCCCACCGAGCGGCCGAGATAGACGACCTCCTGTCGAAAGGTGTTTTTGGGGCCGGCGAGCGTCAGTTGGAATCCGAGGATGATCTTCCCCCCGATGTCGGTGTTGACGCGTTCCTCAGACAAGATTTTTCTGAATTCCTGCAAGGGACACCTCCTGTCAGCCGAGAATGAGGTGCTTGTTCCGGGCGCGATTGGCCAAAATGGTCGGGTCGACTACATCGCCGCAGGAGCAGCATTTCCATGCGTCGAAAGAGCGAACAAAGTCATAGAACTTCTCGGCATACATCCTTCCTTTGCACTTGGGACATTTCATAGGTTTTCTCCTTCCTGGAGGATTGAATAATGGATTGGAATTTCCGAACAGGCATTTCACGACCTGTGCCACCTTTTGGATTTTATTTCTGATGGTGACCTAAGTGGCTGCAATCAGGGGCACTTCTGATGCTTCGTCGGAGTGGTCGGAGGAAAGAAGGAAAGGGGGGGGCGAGTGTTTTGTCAATTATTTGACGGAAGCGAGTCGTGCTATAGTGGGGCGGATCGGGAAAAGGTCTGGAGGGAGTTCCCCGTAAGCTCAGCGCTTAATTAAGGGAAAGGGCTGGACAAAGGGAGCGCCATTTTATTGACTGAGCGAATGGCGTGATCGTCAATGGAATGACGATAGGAGTCGTGCAGGAGAACGGCGGTGAATGTGACGGGCTATTTCACCCGCGGCAGAAGGTCGCCATCTGCGTCGAGCTCCCGAGCGCGGGATCGACGATTCCGATGTCATCGAAGGCGACCCGGTAGCCGTTGCGACCTGCCACGCCTTCAGCCCATCCCCTGAACTTGGCGCGGGTCCATTCGAAACGGTGGTCCGGATGCCTGAATGCGCCCTGCGGCACGCCGTGCAGGGGATTGTACTCGCTGTTGGGGGTTGTGACGATCACGGTTACGGGGCGGTATCCAGCAAAGACCGCCTTCTCGACGGCAGAGAGCCGATGGGGATCGACGTGTTCGATCGTCTCCAGCAGGACTGCCGCATCGAAGCCGGCCAAATCCTCAACAAAGGAGGTGAAGGATGCATGGCAAAGGGACAGCCGCTGCCCATCTTTCAAGTGGTCTGCAAGGCAGCCTCGAGCCTCGGCCAAAGCCTCCTGCGAGATGTCGACGCCGATGATCTTTCTGAACTGGCGTTCCCCGCACAGCCGGGTCAGCAGCTCGCCCGGCCCACAGCCGAGGTCGAGGACGGTTTCAGCACCCTTTTCGAGCAGGGTCCGCACGATTTTTCCGAGCCGTTCCTCATGCAGTGCGGTGACCGTCTCCGCCTGCGGATTCGCGTATTCCCTCATCAGGAGACAACCCTCACTCCCCGCAGACCGGCCGCCCGCTCCATTTCCTTCGAGGTCAGATACCGTTTTTTGGCAACGGGTTCGCCGTCGATGAAGGTGACGGGCAGAACGCTCTCACCCTCGTCCTGCAGAAGATCGGCGATACCGGCGTGCTCGGTAAAAGCTTCCGGGTCTGAGTCGAGGTCGTAGACCTGCACCTTGATTCCGGCAGCCTCCAGTTTTGAAATCTTGCGATCAAACCATTCTTTTACAGGGTCTCCGGAGGTTTCTTCGGTCCCTCCCGAATAGACGCCGGGGGGGGTAAAAATCTCGATTTTCATCCTCAGGTCCTTTGAAATCGATGTCGGGGCGCCTCGAAACAGGGCGCCCGCGCCGCAGCGCGAGTTTCGGCGATTCGGTCTGTGCGAACGTGCGTTTGCTGAAACCCGTGGGATGCATCGCCGAGCGACATTACGGCGGAGAAGGCTTAAAGAGGGAGGTGTTTGGAAAGGTGATCGGCGATTTCCGGGTCATCGTCTCATCCGTGAACATGATACGCGACAAAGATAACCCAAACGGCGTGGGGAGTGCAACAGTTGACCCCGTAGGAATGAACATTGCCGCATGCACGGGGATTCTTTCGGTCGATAACTTACCCAAAATGCAAGGAGGCTACAGATCCCCCGCACCGTGCGGACGCTCCAATTGGCATCTCAGGCGTGCCTGAAATTAACACTATGGCAGATTTCCTGGAGGTGGTATATAGATTTGCTTCGGAGTGCCGAAGCATTTCTCCCTGTTCACAGGACCTCAATGCCGGAAGAACTCCTTTTCGCATCTCCCTCCCTTCCGATCAGTCACCCCGTACTGATCGTGGCGTTCGCCATGGGGATCTTTCTGCTTGCGCCTCTGCTTCTGCAGCGGATGCGCATCCCGGGACTCATAGGCATCATCATCGCCGGTGCGGTGGTCGGCCCAAACGCCCTCAATCTTCTGGCGCGTGACCAGACGATCGTTCTGTTGGGGACTGTTGGCCTGCTCTACCTGATGTTCATGGCCGGAATCGAGATCGATCTGTACGGTTTCAGGCGTTATCGCAACCGCAGCCTCCTTTTCGGAGTGCTGACCTTTGCCGTCCCGATGAGTCTGGGCTACGGTGTCGGAATCATGCTCGGCTACGGCACGGCTGCATCCATTTTGCTGGCGAGCATGTTCGCTTCGCACACGCTGGTCAGCTTCCCGATCGCCTCACGTTACGGCATAGCGAAGAACCAGGCAGTCACCATGGCCGTAGGGGGGACGATCATCACCGATACCGCGGCGCTGCTCGTACTGGCTGTGGTGGCGGCATCGACGCGCGGCGCTCTCGATGCCGCTTTCTGGATTCGGCTGGTTGCTTTGCTGTCGATTTATCTGGTGCTGATCTGGGCCGGATTGCCTCGCATGGGGCGGTGGTTCTTCCGAAATCGCAATGTCGGGCAGCTCTCGGAATTTTTCTTCATCCTGACGGCCCTCTTCGCCGGAGCCTATCTGGCCGAAGTCGCCGGAATCGAGCCGATCGTCGGGGCCTTCATGGTGGG
>JARFUG010000023.1 GCA_029289095.1 Desulfuromonadales bacterium | reverse complement strand
AATTAGGAGGGGGGAATAGATTCCAGCTTAAATTTCAAAATTTCAAGAACGTCCCTTGACAAAGGGCGCTGCGCCCCGCACCCCGCCTTAACTTGGGGACGTTCTTGAAATTTTGAAATTCTCCCTTTTAAGCAAACCCAAAACCCCACAACCTGAAACCTCAGTGCTCCACCTCGCACCATCCGTCGACAAGGGGAAAGTAGAGGCCAGTGCGCACAGGGCGATTCGGTTCGAGGCGCCGGAAAAGGTCGGCGTAGACGGCGAGTTGGGGGGTGTAGCGCTCCTTTTCGTTTTCGATGAAGGTCTTCATCGTCTCTCCCTGGCGCGGCTCGCTCATCTTGTAATCGATGATCCACCGCGTGTCCCCGTCGACGAAGGTGCGGTCTATGACGGCATGGACAATTCGCTTCTCGACGACCCCGGAGAGTTCGTATTCGCAGGCCGCCTGCGGATGGGAATGCAGGATCCAGCGCCCGCGCCCGCCGGTCAGGATATGACGCATGGCGCGGCCGAGTTTCTCGAGGGCGCGGGGAATCTCGTCGACCGGCACGCCGAGCTGCCCCAGGCTGCGTCGTATGGGAAGATCGGTCTCCTGAAGACGTTCCAAAGGCCAGCGGTGCAGTCCCTCTCCGGCGATGCGCTCGAGGTACGCATGAGCGACGGTGCCGATGTGGCGGGCTGTTTCAGCCTCCCATCCGGAAAAGACGATGCGGCGTGCGTCGTCTTTTCCGAGTTCCGAAGGGCTTACAGGCTGCGGGAGGTGCGAAAGAGGGGCGGCCCGAAGCGAAGGCGGATTCCACCCGGCCGGAAGGCGGCGCACAAGAGATACTGCAGCAGGCGCGCTCTGCTCGACTTCATCTTCTGCGGGGAGAGCGGCGAAGAACGGCTCCACCACCGGCCACAAGCTCTGGAGGAAAGAGCCTGATTCGGGACGGCAGTCCCCCTGGCTGTTTCTCGAAGCGTGGCCGAGGAGATGCAGACGCTCCCTGGCGCGGGTTGCGGCGACGTAGAGAAGGCGTCTTGCTTCCAACTCGTCCTTTTCTTTTTCGATACGCCCGAGGGCGTCATAGAGGGGATCGCGACTGACACCGTCACGGGGGTGTATCGGACCGAGGAGGAGCCCGTATTCTGGGTGATCGAGCCAGCGCAGCAGCGGCTGGTCTCCCAGACGCGGTTTTCGGCCGAGACCGGGAACGATGACGGTGTCGAACTCGAGTCCCTTGGCCTTGTGGATGGTCATGATCTGCAGGCGCCCGTCGGCCTCGGTGTCGGGTGCGGCGTAGAGGCGCAGCACGGCCTCTTCCAGTTCCTCGAAATCTGCGAGATCCCCCCCCTCATCGAGGTTCTCGAGAAGACGGAGGACCTGTTCGGCATCTTCCATGGAGGCGTTGTCAAGCAGGACGGGACCTCCCAGGGCGAGCCAGGCCCCTTCCACGAGCTGTCGCAGCCCCACTCTTCCGCGCCGGGAGACGAAATCGGAGAGGATTTCTGCGACGCGCGCCGCACGTAGACGGCCGTCTTGCGACAGGCGGCCGAGGCTCTCGCCGTCGGTCAGCATAGAGGAGATCGACTCACTGCGCCCCCCACACAAGGCGTGAAGATCTTGCAGGGTCAAGCCGCACCAGGGAGCGCGCAGGACCGAAAGCCAGTTGAGGCGATCATGGGGGTGGAGAAGGGCGCGAGTCAGGGAGATGAGATCGCGGGCGACGGGGCGTTCTGCCAAAAGGTCGATATCCTGGGCCTGCCAGGAGATTCCGGCATCGCGCAGCGCGGGGAGAATCCGGGCGAGATGGGTTCGCGAACGCACGAGAATCGCCGTCGTCCCCTCCGGGCGACTTCTGCGAGCTTGCCGCACCAGTTCGACCACCTGAAGCGCCTCGCCCTCGTCTTCGCGCGCGATGCGCGGATGGACCGACACGGCGGGACCGTCAAGAAGAGGATGAACCGCTTCGGCAGGCGCGAGGGGGACGGCGCCGCGGGCGGCGTCCTCGACACGGGGGAAGATCGCGGCGAAAGCACTGTTCACCCAATCGACGATCCCCGACTGGGAACGGAAGTTGGCGCTCAGAGAGAGCCCTCGCAGGGCGAATTCTCCGATCCCCCGGGCGCGGGCGCGCAGGAAGAGGCCGACCTCGGCCTCGCGAAAGCGGTAGATCGACTGCATCGGGTCGCCGACGAGAAACAGAGTCCGGCCGTCTCCGGGCGTCCAGCCGTCGATGAGGCTCTCCACCAGGGCGTACTGAAGGTGAGAAGTGTCCTGGAATTCGTCGATGAGGATGTGGCGCAGGGCGTTGTCGAGACGCAGAAGAAGTTCGGTGGGATTGCCGTCTTCGCACAGCGCCTGCTGGGCCTTGAGGGCGATCTCGGCGAAATCGGCCGTCCCCTCTTCCCGGAAGACGAGCCAGAGTTCGGCCACGGCGAGGGGGAGAAGGTCGAGGAGGGCGGAAAGGATGCGCCACTGCTCATCGGTATAGACGAAAGGGGGAAGATCGCGCACGCGCCCGAGGCGTATCGCCACCTCCGGATCGTCCCTGAGCCAGTCGAGCACCTCCTTCATCCGCTTCTTCATGCTCAGGCACGGCTCGGTCTTGTCCGCCGGGAAGCCGCACCGCTTGTCGACAGCTTTTCGCAGCCCCCCTTCGGTCGTCAGCAGCAGTTCGGCCACTCCCTTCCAGACCGAAAGATCGTCGGCGGTGGAGTTGGGGAAGGTCTCGAGAGCGGTGAGACGAACAAGGTGTCCGTCTTTTCCCTCGGCCAGGAGATTGGCGGCGGCGAAAGGGGCAAGAGCGACCAGATCGGCACGGATCTCGGAAGGGATGGCTTTGGAGGCGCCGGCGAGCTCGGCCTCGACGAGGGACCTGAGCGAATCTTCCAGAATGCGGCGCCTCTCTTCTCCCCCGCGCCCGAGGAGATAGCGCATCCACTGATCCCGGCGCCCGAGAAGGTTCGCCATGAGGTCGCGCAGATGATCGAGGCGGTTGTCGAGGTGGCTCAGCAGATGGGCGATCCCCTCCCCTTCCCTCCCTTCGTCCCCGAGTCGCGAAAGGGTTCGCTCGGCGGCCCGGCGGTAGAGAGCCGAAGGATCGTTGGCGATGCGCGGAACGCCGCCGAGACGGGTGATCCACGGCATGCGCCGGACGAGCGAGGCGTTGAAGCTGTCGATGGTCTGGATGGCAAGACGTCCGGGGTTCTCCAGCAGCCGCCAGCCGAGTTTCTGATCGCGCTCGAGGACGCCGCGGGCGAGCTCCCAGGTGCGCCCCGCGTGCTCGGCCTCGGGGCGGGCTCCCCGGGCGCGGTCGAGGGCCTCGAGCAGGCGAGCGCGCATTTCGGCCGCCGCTTTGCGGGTGAAGGTGATGGCGAGGATCTCCTCAGGCTTCTCGACCGCCGCAAGCAAGGCGAGAAAACGCTGGGTGAGGAGTTCGGTCTTTCCGGAACCGGCCGGCGCCTGGACGATGCATGAAGAGGCCGGGTCGATGGCGGCCAGACGCTGCGGGGCATCGGCGAGGGGGCGCTTCATTCGTCATTCTCCTCGAGGGCGCTGCGCACCTCGGCAATCCGGCACAGGGGCTTCAGGTCGCAGATGCGGCACGCCTTCTCGGCGCTGACGGGGTCGACGGCGGCCTCACCAGCGGCAAAATCCCGCCCCAGGGCATCAAGCTGTTTGCGCCAGCGCTCGAGCAGTTCGTCCCAATCGACGATACCGGCGGCGACGGCCTTCTTCCAGTCGGAAAGCGGCTTGACGCCGGCGAGCAGATCCGCATCCCGGGCGACCCCCGCAAAAGAGAAGTCCCCCCGACGAAGACGCGCGAAGGCGACTCCGGCGAGATCCCCCCCTTCCCCGAGACCATAGATGGGGAGCTGCGGTTCGACAAGGCGCTCCGCGATCAGGTCAGCGGCGTCGATCTGCCCCGTCTTGTAGTCGAGCACGACTTTCCGTCCCCCTTCTAGGGCGTCGATGCGATCGACCCGGGCGACGAACTCGATGCCGCCGTAACTCACGCGGCGCTCCTGCTCCGGCTCCAGGACGGTGAACGGAGTGCGTCGCGCTTCGACTTCGCTCAGCCACTCTCCCACCAGAAGGCACAGCCGCGCTTTCTCCAGGTCGAGGAGCTCCCCGGGAGGTCTTGCCCCCCCTTCCGGATAGACCGCCTTCACCGCCTCCTCCACGCACTCCCCGAGCCGACGCCAGAGATTTGCGCCGTCCAGGGCCAGCAACGACGCTTGATCTTTCGTCCGGCGCCAGAAGATTTCGAGCGTCTTGTGCAGCAACGTGCCGCGCCCCCGCGCATCGAGGCCGATGTCGGGCGTCTCCAGAGCCTGCGCCCTGAGCCGGTGCCGCGCAAAGGCACGAAAGGGACACAGGGCCTGATCGCGAAGGATGCCCGTCCCTCCGGAGGGGCGCTCACCCTCGCCGAGTGCAGGGGCGCGGCTGTCGGAGAACCTCTCGGCCACAACCCCTTGAGAGCGCCAGAGGAGTGCGGGAGCGTTGGCCGCCGCAAGGGGAACCTCTCCGGCCGCGATCCCGGCGATCAGCGGACTCGGAAGGAGAGTCGCGTCCCCTTCCCGACAGGGGTGGCTGAGAACGACAGTCGGGGCCGCAGCGAAGAGGCGTCCTGCGACGCGACGGGCGAAATCGGCCTCGCGGGAGGCGTCGGCATGGGGCATCTCCGCGTCGACCTGCAAAGGAACGGGGAGAAAGGGATTCGGACGGGCCGGCGCCGGGAAAACGCCGTCGTGCAGCCCCATCACCCAGAGGTGATCGAAACGGAGTCCGGCCCCCTCCAGAAGGCCGATGACCTGCACGGGGCTCTCGGGGCCTTCGGGCTGGAACTCGGTCTCCGCCGCGAGGCGACGAAGGAGGCTGAGCGCTTCGCCGCGCTCCATCGGTTGGGAAACCGCGTCGAGCGTCGCCATGCGGGTAAGGACTTTCCTGTTCCACGCCTCCACGACCTGAAAGTCGATGCTGTCCAGAGGACGGTCCCCCGGCCATCCGACGGCGGTCAACAGTTCGGAGAAATGTCTCGCCCAGAGGCCGGGAAGGCGTTTCCCCCCGACGTTCGCCCCTTCGATCAACCGGTGGCAGATCCCAGCGAAGGAAATTTCCCTCGGATTTTTCCGTTCGGCTTCCGCAGGTTCTTTGGCAAGGGTGAAGAGGGGGACCTTCGGGTTGTTTCCACCTCTCAGCCGCACCTCCAGGCGAGAGCGTGCGGCGCTTTCCCGCCGGCTCCCGCCCAGGTAGGGAGTCCGAAGGAGAAAGCTTGCCTGAGCGAGGGTCGGCTGCGCCCCGGTCGCGAGAATCGCCAGAGCTGCACTCACCGCCCCCCGCGCCGAAAGGGGCTCGCCCAACGATAGATTGAAGCGCACCTCCTCGTTGCCGGGGCGGACCTGCGCCTCGGGATCGATCTCTTCACGAAAAATCCGATCGATCAGGGGACGATATCCCTCCAGGTCGGGAACGATGATGCCGATCCCTTCCTCACCCTTTTCGAGGAGGGCACGCGCCCATCGGGCGGAAAGGCGAACCTCCTCGCCGGCATCGACGCACCGCATGCGCGTCAATTCCCCCCAAAGTTCCGCGGGGGGGGCCGTCTCATGGACGCTCACCCCCCGCTCGGCAAAAGCCTTCCTCAAGCGCCGCACCCGCGGAGGCAGATCGTCGAAACCGACGAACCACACCGTGGCGGGAAGCGGCAGTTCGCCCTTCTCGAAGGCGACGATCACCGTTTCGAACAGTGCCATTCGGTCGAGCCAGCCCTCTGCGGCGCAGATCTTCACATAGCGCTCCTGCCAGCGCAGGAAGGAAGCATGGTCTCCGCTCAGCGGATATCGCCGCGGATCGCAACGGTATTCGGTGAGAAGTTCGTGTGCCTGCATCGCCATACGGGCTGTGGCCGAAAGCTGCAGAAGGGCCTGCGCGGAGCCTGACTCCTGCGCTTCGATGATCCTCTCCCACAACCGGCGAGCCGCCTGCGCTTCGAGAAAACGCCACCCCTCCCCGAGACGTTCGGCTGCGCCCTGAAGCCATGCGTCCGCGCTGTGAATAGCGGGACTCGGCCAGGCTGCATTCCCCTGCGCGGCTCTGAGCAGGTCGAAATCGCTCCGGAGCCGACGGGCGAGTCTCTTGGTCGCAGTAAGAACCAGCGCTCCTCCGCAGACCGCTTTCAGCACTTCTTCATGATGGGAGTCGATCATCGATTCTCACTTCTGCCGGAACGGAAACAATCGGACGAGGGCGACGAGAAGGAGCGCGCTCACAACTCCCACGGTATTGGCCACCACATCCTGCCAGTCGGCAAAGCGGCCGAGACGCATCATCCCCTGAGCGATCTCGACGCCGATGCCGATCGCAACGGCGATCGCCCCTGAAACGAGCCAGCAACGACGGGGCGGATGAATCCAGATGCGCAGTCCGAGCCCGCCCAGGATCGTCATCATCGCATAGGCCGCGGCGTGATGAAACTTGTCCCAGGCCAGAAGACCGGTCTCCGCGATCTGCGGCGGAGTAGGATCGAGAGAGAGCCAGAGAATGGCGCTCATCCACAGGAAATAGAGGGTAATCCAGAAGATGTTTTTAAAAATGGACATATCTATCCGTACCCGAAAATTGCCACCATACCCCATTTCCATCAGAAGGTGAAGGTATTGACGGATGGAAATCAGATGGTATACTTTTTTTATTTCATTGAGAGCTTCTAATCTTGGAGGCAAACATGAAAAAAGTTGATGCGTATGTCGTCTGCGCTAGGCTGCTTCTGCCCGTCATCGTGCTCCTTTTCGCCCTCGATCTCTATCTCCGCTCTGATGACGAGATTCCCACCTCCAGATCAGAAACCACGCAGGAATTCGTCCAGACGGCTCATCAGATCCGCTCCGAACTCGTCAGGGCGATGGAGTTGATCGAAGAGATCTTCGGCCATCCCGTCGACCTCGACAGCGTCCGCTCCGTTCCGGTGACGATTACGGCGTACACGTCGACGGTTTGGCAGTGTGACGAAACGCCGTATGTCACCGCTTCGATGCATGGGGTGAGGAACGGCGTCCTGGCGGTCTCGAGAGACCTGATCGATGAAATGGGTCTGTATTTCGGAAAGCGGGTCTTCATCCCCGGACACGGGATCTTCGAGGTGCGGGACCTGATGAACCGTCGCTGGACGAAACGCGTGGACATCTGGCACGAGGACATCGAGGTGGCGCGTCACTTCGGCAGACAGACCGGGACCCTCATGTGGTTCGAAGAGCCTGCTGCCGAGACGCAAAAGGTCCCTTCCGCCGATCAGGAGATCACCGCCTCCCTCTGAGCCGCCCTCTTCCTGTCCGCCCTTCGTGAGTGCTATACTGGTGAAGCATCACGCACGAAGGAGGATCTCAGAGATGAAGGGACTCGGACCTAAGGCCGTATCTTGTATTTTTTTGCTGATGGTGCTGACCTCCTGCGCAACAGTCCGCCCTGTCGCGCCGGAGGTCAATCTCGTTGATCTGCGCATCGGCGATCTGACCCTCAGTCACGCAAATATTCTCGCTGACCTGCGCATCTACAATCCCAACCCGGCGCCGATCACCGTCGGCACTGTCCGCTACAACTTTCTTCTCAACGGCATCCGCATCGCCGACGGTCAGTCGCTTCAGCGCATCAGCATCCCTGCCGGGGAGTACGCCGACACCACCCTGCGCCTCTCGACGGGATACCTGAGCCTCCTTCAGTTTTCTCAACAGAGAAGGCCGGGTGAGGCGATCCGCTACGCCATCGACGGAAGCGTCACCCTGACCGGAATGCGCGTGTTCGATGCCGTCTTCCCCTTCCGGCGCGAAGGGGAGTTCGACCCTGAAATGCTGCGCATTCGATAAAAAACGCCCCGCGGCCAAGGAAGGGATGCCACGGGGCAAAATTTTCTTAGTTTTTCTTAACCTACCAGAACCCCTTCGCCTGTCAAGCGCCGCGCAGCAAAGGACCGTTTTCCATCTGCTGTCCAACCTTGCGCGATTCTGCTCACTCCTGACGCCTCACTCCTCACTCGTTTTACAGCAGAGGGCGGATCGGCCACAGTTTGAAAAACCAGAGTTTGACCCGACGCCACCAGTTGGCATAGCGGTCGGGGGAGTAATCTGCAGGGTTCCAACTGTTTCCCTCTTTCATCTCCACCTCGACCACCGATTCTATCCTGCGAGCGAGTTCGCGACTTCGAACAAAGATTCCCTCCTCGGTGCTCAGGTTGGCCCCACGGGGATCGAAGTTGTAGGTGCCGACATAGACGAGTTCGCCGTCGATCACCAGTGTCTTGGCGTGCATGACGACGATAGGAGGTTCCTCCCAGGGTGCGACGTACTGCGCCATTGCCTCCTGTTCGATCGAGGGGTCGGGACGAAATTCCCGCAGAATCATCCCCGCGGCCAGTTTTGTCTCGCGGCTCTTGGCGTAGCCGCTGAAGGCGGCGATGTTGTCGGTGGATGCAAGGGAGTTGGTGACGACGCGGATCTCAACCCCTTCGCGCGCCTTTCTGAAAAAGCCGAGTTCCCCTTCGGCGACGATGAAGTAGGGAGAGTGTACGGTAATTCGTTCCTGCGCCGAGAGGATCGCTTCTCTTAGCGCATCCATCATCTCCCCTCCCCCTCCCAGGCCGGGCTTGCCGAGGTTTGTGCCTGGGCGGTCGCTCACGAACCATATTTCGTCCGTCCAGACCATCTCCTTCATGATCCTTCGCAGGTGATCTTCCTGCCGGTCGAGCGCTTTGCGCACCACGACGAGCGTTTCAAGGAGTGCGGCAGAGGACTCTGAAAGCTCCTGATAGATCCGCAGGATGTCTTCCTGCGTCATTTCGGCGATCATCTCCGGCAGGAGTGATTCAACCGGCCTGGAGAGTTCGCTCTGCCAGAAAGCTTCGAAATTGGTCGACATCTCTTCGACCACAGGGCCGATGACCAGGATGTCGCGGTCCCTGAAGTGGTATTCCTGCTTGTAGTCGAAGTATTCATTGGCGACGTTTCGGCCCCCGCAGATGCCCGCAACCCCGTCGGCAATGAAGGTCTTGTTGTGAAGGCGCTGGTTGAAGAGGCGGAAATCGCTGATGAGGTTCCAGACCATCCGGATCGTCGAAACCCCCACCGAACGCACGGGGTTGTAGATCCGGATTTCGATGAGAGGGTGAGCGGCCAAAGCCAGCAACAGATCCATCGGCTCACGGTACAACAGGAAATCATCGATCACAATGCGCACATGCACGCCCCGGTCTGCGGCGTCGATCAGGGCCTGGGTGGCGATCGTTCCGATGGTGTCGAAACTGTAGATGAAGGTGAGAATGCTGATGCTCTCGACCGCGTTCTGAACGAGCCAGGCGCGTACGACCAGGTTCTCGTCCCCCTCCTCGAGGATGAAAGCCCCGCTCAGACCGGCGTGCTCTTCGATCATGGGATGAATGGTTCGGGCGAAGCTGTAGCGTGAGACGTCGCCGAGATCGGGCTCGGATTTGATCCCGGCAAAAGTTGTCGAAGTGATGAGTTGAAACAGCGCCCAGAAAACCGGCGCTAAAACGAGAATCGGGCGCCGGCCGATGGAGACGGCTGAGGGTGGAGATTCCATAGCGGTCAGCGGGAGGTAAGGAGGATCATATCGGCGTCTCACGGCTGAAGTATCAACAAAACGGCCGCCGTGAACGGCGGCCGATGGACGTAACGATCAGGGTGGCGTCAATCCCTTCTTTCCTGATACCCGCGCTCGAATTGCTCGGCCCCTCTTTCGATCCCCTCGGCGGCCTCACCCGTGGCACGTCCGGCTGTATAGCAGGCGGACAAGCTGCCGGCCATCATGGCGCCGATTGCCAATACAGCCATGAGCTTTCTCAACATGTCGATTCTCCTTTAGCGTTGCGAACATTCGATTGGAGTTTATCGCAATGCCTCGAAACCTCAAGAACGGCTCGGGAAAGTAGAGCGACGGAAGTGCTCGCGCGTTACCTTTCCGTCCAGGTGATGGATCTCGAAATCGGCATTCACCTGGCTGCAAAGTTCACGTCCGAAATTTACGGCTTCTCCCCGGGTCTCGAAGTGCCCCTCGTCGCTTGAGGATCCGGGCGCCCTCACGATCCAACCCCCCCGCGGATCGGGAACCATGGTGACTGTCTGCGGCATGGCTGTTTTCTCCCTGACTGAGTGAGACGTCTGAGATCTGTCTCTCTTTCAAAGTTAGCAGTCCTTTGCGGATGTGCAATGCCGAAATACCATTCAATAAAAGGGAGTTAACGTCCGGTGGCGTGCAAGGGATCGGTAGTGGGGCTGCTGCCCGCGGCGCCACAGCAGGTTGTCGAAATGCAGGGGCGAAAGGGCTCGATGACGGTGGTTCGCCTCTTTCACCAGCAACTCGACGACGTGTACCGCGCAGGCGCGGATTTCGATCTCCTCGACAGATCCTGACTCCAGCAGCTCTCCACCGTCGATCCTTGCGGCAAGGGAAGGGTCGTAACGCAGCAGTCCGTCATGCCGAAGGACATGTGGAACGAGATTGTCCGCAAAGAGAGTCAGGGCGCCGATGTCGTCGAATCGCCCGACTCCTTTCCCGCCAAATGCGATATGAAGATCGGCGGCGGTGATCTGAGCCCTTTTATAGAAGGGAACAATTCTTCCGCGGCAGAATGCGGTATCCTGGAAGAGCGGCATTTCGGCAAGAAGAGAGACAAGTCTTTCGGCCGAACCGCCGGTCTCCTCGATCACAGCGCTGAAACAACCGTCGAATCGCTCGAGAAGAAAAAGGCCAAGATCGCCGAGAGCTTGTCTGAAGAGGGCCGCCAGTTCCCAAGTGAGAGGATTGCGCGAGTCGAGGCGGAAAAGACGAACGCACTGCTCGGAGGTGATGCAGGAGAGGTCTTCAGCGCTGAAAGGGCCTTCGGCCCTGAATCGATCGGTCAGAGCCGAGGCGATGGTTCTGTATCCCGACAGACGCGGATCGGGGAGAATCGCGGGGAAATAGCCTGAGCCGAAATTGACGGCATCCAGAGTGAGAAAAAACGCGACGGTCTCGTCCTCTCCGCCCTTGAAATGGATGTCTGGATCCATCACGAGACGACAATCTGCTGCGATCTGGTCGAAATAACCGCACAGACGATCTGTCAGGATAGAGACGAAAACCGCCTCTTCGGCGACACGGGCGCAGGCGCCGCGGACGGCGTCGAACAGCCCTGCGCCCGCAGGTTGGGGATCAGAAGGCAACGACACGGACAAATCGCTCATCACCGCCGCTTCGCATCAGAATCTCTCGGGCCTCGTCTTCGGCCTCCTCGGGGGTTACAATAACGAACTGTCTGCGATAGTGACGGGCATAGGCGCTGAAAAGGGCAATGCGCCGCTGCGCTTCCTCACCGCGCAGCGACTCTTTTGTCTCGACCTGGAAAATGTACGGAATGCCGCCCTTGACCGCGCTTGCGTCGGGCATGAACCCGATGTCCGTTTCATCCCAGAAAATGAAGTCGGGGCGAAGCCCTTCATATCGTTCCTGGCCACAGACCCGCAGGTCCTGGTAGCCACGATGCAGCAACCGCTCTATCAGTATGGTGAGAAGACTTTCACGTTGCGCACGAACTGATTCATTGCGAGTGTCCAATTCAGACACCTCCTTTCATTGGGAACTCAGCGTTTTCTTAAGGGAAAACGCCTTTTCTTCCATCTTACAGGATTTTGAAGACGGCAACAGCACAATTGCGTGTGCAGGCGTCGATTCATCCTTAAATCAGTCATTCGCGAACATTTGTCGAGGCCCCCCTTAAACCTTCGGCCATCCTCCCCGGGCTTCTCGCTCACGGCTTCTTTCATGATAAAATGACGATGCCGCTGAAAGGATACCCGGATGGTTGTTCGCCTGAGCTCCTCACTCCTTCTATTGGGACTTTCCGCCGCTGTTCTCGTGGCGCGTGCGGTGCGCTACGGCACGTCGCTCGAAAAGCCTCCCCCGTCTGCGCCCCCGCAAATCGAGCGGGATGCTGCGGCTCAACGCCTTGCCCGAGCCCTTCGTTGCCGGACGCTCTCCGATTTCGATCCGCAACGCGTCGACCGTGAACCCTTCGAACGGCTTCGACACGTCCTCGAGGAATCCTTTCCCCTGGTTCACCAGCACCTGAAGCGTGAACAGGTCGCCGATCTGAGCCTCCTCTACACCTGGCCGGGACGGGAGCCGGAGCTCCAACCGATCCTGCTCATGGCGCACCAGGACGTCGTTCCCGTTGAGCCCGGGACCGAAGGGGACTGGAAACATTCCCCCTTCGGCGGAGAGATCGCCGAGGGCTTTGTCTGGGGGCGCGGCGCCCTCGACATGAAATCGGCTCTTACCGGGATTTTTGAAGCGGTGGAGCTTCTCCTGAAGGAAGGCTTCACCCCCAGACGCACCATCTACTTTGCGTTGGGACACGACGAGGAAGTCGGCGGCTTCCAGGGCAACGCCCGCATCGCCGCCCTCCTGGCCGAGCGCGGCGAGCGTCTGGAGTTCGTCCTGGACGAGGGGGGGCTGATCGTCGAGGGGGTCATCCCCGGTCTGCGCCGGCCGGTCGCCCTCGTCGGAACGGCGGAGAAAGGGTTCGTCAACTTCATTCTCAGCGCCCGCGGCGAGGGAGGACATTCGGCCATGCCTCCGCGTCGCACCGCCGTTGGGGCGCTCAGCCGGGCGCTAATGCGCCTGGAGCGCTCCCCCTTCCCCCTTCGCATCGAATTCGTCTCCGAGATGTTCCGGCATCTCGGCAGGCGTCTGCCCTTCGCCATGCGTCTGTTTTTTGCCAATCTCGTACTTTTCGGCCCTGCCGCGGCACGGATGCTTGCGAAAAATCCAAAGATCAACTCGAACCTGCGCACGACCCTGGCGCCCACCATGCTTCGTGGGGGGGTGAAGGAGAACGTGTTGGCCACCGACGTCTCGGCGGTAGTGAACGTGCGCATCCTCCCCGGCGAAACGATCGCCTCGACGGTGTCGCGCATGGAGCGCATCATCGCCGATCCCGCAGTGAAGATCACGCCGACACCGGGGACCGAGCCCTCTGCCGTCTCTCCCATCGAAACCCCGGCCTTTACGCTACTGCGGCGTACGATCCTCGAGGTCGCCGGCGAAGTGGAGGTCGCCCCCTATCTCGTCGTCGGCGCCACCGACTCGCGTTATTATGCGCATCTGACCAACCGGATCTACCGCTTTATGTGCATTCCAATGGCGCCAGGGGATATCCCCCGTCTCCACGGGACAAACGAGCGGATCTCCGTTGACGACTACGTCCGGAGCATCGCCTTCTATCATCGACTGATCGTCAATTCAGAGGATTTGTGACGGACGGCCGCTCTTGCCCTCGATGCATCGCATCAGGTCTCCGACGTTTCTGAACGAGAGAAGCTCCTGCATCTCGAACCTGATCCCCAGCCGCTCTTCGATGGTGACGATGAGGTTGGCATGGGAAAACGAATCCCACGCATCGATGTCGTCCGACGTCGTGTCGGCCGTGATGCGGATCTCGTCATCATCGAAAACCTCCTTGAAAATATCGGTCAGCGCCGCAAGCAGATTCACTATCCGTCCTCCAGAGTCGAAAGGTCCCCCTCGTCCGCTCCCAGATACCGCGCCTTGAGCACCCGCCTCATGATCTTGCCGCTATTGTTTTTCGGTACCCGATCGACGAACATCAGTTCCTGCGGCGTCGCGATGGGCGAAAGCCGGTTGGCGACGTGGAGGCGGATTCGGACCTCCAGTTCCCTTGACGGGAGATATTGCGGGTGAAGAAGGACGAACGCCACCACCTTCTCAAAGAGAGTCCCGTCGGGAGCGCCGATGACGGCCGATTCGGCGATTTCCTCCATTTCCAGCAGCGTACTCTCGATCTCGAAGGGGCTGAGGAGGTGTCCGGCGGTGTTGATCACGTCGTCGCTGCGCCCCTTGAACCAGAAATAACCGTCGGCATCCCTAATTGCCGTATCCCCGGTGAAATAAAACTCTCCCACGAATTTTTGACGATACGTCCCGGGATTGTTCAGATAGGTTTCGAACATCGATGCAAAACCCGTTCTCAGGCACAGATTCCCCGGTGCGCCATCGGGAATCGGATCACCTTGGTCCGAGAGGATCGCCGGCTCGATTCCGCCGACCGCTCTTCCCATCGATCCCGGACGGATTTCGGTTCCGGGACGGTTCGCAATCATGATCGCCCCCGTCTCGGTCTGAAACCATGTGTCGAAAATGTCTTTCTTCAGCTCTCTCTTGGCCCAGCGGATGACCTCCGGATTCAACGGTTCTCCCACGCTGAAAATACGCTTGAGGCTCGACAGGTCGCAGCCTGCTGCGAGGGGAGACTCTTCACGCATCAGCATCCGCAAGGCCGTCGGCGCGCTGTACCAGACGCTCACCTTCTCCTTTTCGATGATCTCGTACCAACGCCGCGGGTCATATTTCCCGCCGTAATGAACCTGGGTGACTCCCAGGCTCCACGGTCCCATGATGCCGTAAGAGGTCCCCGTCACCCACCCCTGATCGGCGGTGCACCAGAAAACGTCCTGCGCACCGAGGCCCATCACCTCGCGGCAGGTGGCGGCCATCATCGAGAGGCTCTCATGGACATGCAGCACCCCTTTGGGCTTCCCCGTCGACCCGGAGGTATAGTGCAGGACAGACGGAGTGCGGGGAGACGTCCGGGGGGTTGAAAACGAGCTTGACGCCCCGCGCATCAATGCGGGGAAGCTCAGAACGTCGGCACAGAGATCCTCTTCGACATCGACGAGGAGAATGCGTCTGAGGTGGGGAAGTTGAGAACGGATGCGTTCGATTTTCTTCAGGAGGCTGCGCTTGGTGAGGACGAGCGCGGCCCTCGAATCGCCAAGCCTGTCGCGAATGGCGTCTTCGCCGAAGTTGGCGAAGAGCGTTCCGCAGACGAGCTGCCGTTTGAGCGCCCCGAGAAAGGCAAGGAAGAGCGGAGGGCATTTGGGAAGGAAAATGAAAAGGATATCGCCCCTGCCCGCCCCCAGCGAAGCAAGCACGTTGGCGAAGCGGTTCGATTGCGAGTCGAGATCTCGGAAGGAATACGCGACGGGATCTTCCGCCGGAGCGATCCAGCGCATCGCCGTCTTCTCCCCCAGACCTCTTTCGCACTGCAGGGTCGTGCAGATATGTCCGATATTGTACTGACCGTTGACGATCACGCCTCCTCCCTTTCATTGGAGCTGACAGGAGGAAGATATCACTCCATGAGATCATATCAATTTGGGAAGAGAAAATTCCAGCAGGGGACTATCCTTCGCCCTCCGCCTTCCGCCCCTCAGCCCTCGAGCCGCTCACTCCTCACTCCTGCATCGCCGTGCTGGTGCACGAGGGATTCGATCTTCTCCAGATAACGGGCAGCCTTGACTGCCTGGTCGAGGATGCGGCGCACGGCTCCGAGTTCATCGAGTTGCTGCACCATCTGCCGGACCGGCACCCTGGCGCCGGAACCCGCCTGAAGAATGCGAGCCTTCACCTCCTGGTAGACGTCAAGGGTGAGAGTGAAGACCTCTTCGAAACGCTGGGGCGAATACCCTTCTGCGCCGGAGTCGGTGGCCGCAAGAAGCTCTGCGGCGCGCTCGCGCAGCCGGTCGACTGCTTCGTTCGCCTGGGGATCGGAAAGCCTGCCGATGGAATTTCGCAGCACCGTAACCTCTTCCGCGCGCTCCATCATATCGGTGTAGTATTGCGTAACCCGCAGCGCCTGCGGAAAGGCTTCGGCAAGGTCGAGAGGAAGATCGGACTGCTGCGCTTTGCTGGTGAAATCGGCCACCGCCACAACAAGAGCATCGACGATCTTTTTCTGCTCACCGATTCGCCCCACCCCCGGCGGCGCAACGGCGACGGCCGACAGGGCCGCCTGGCGGGCGAAGGTTCCGATGCGCTTCAGTTCGAGGATGAGGGCATCGACGGCAAGAGCCGGCGTGGCGATGACGTTGCGGTCGAGGTGGTGCGGGCGACTCTCGTTCTCGTCGGCGGCACGAAAACGTCCTTCCAGATATCGGACCAGGGCTGGAGTCGCCGGAAGAAGCAGAAGGAGCCCCAGGAGTTTCGTCATAGTGTGAAAGATCGCCAGGGACGTCGCCGGTTCGTGGAGTCCGAAAAGGGAGCCGACCCCGGATACGACCCACATCAGGGGCTGAAGGAAGAGAAAGGCGGCGAAGGCCGTCACAATATTGAACAGGACATGAGCCAACGCAGCGCGCTTGGCGTTGGGAGTGGCCCCGATGGCGGCGAAAGCCGCCGTCGAGGTGGTGCCGACATTGGCCCCGATGACGGTCGCCGCAGCGGCCGTCAAGGGGATGAATCCGCCACCGGCGGCAGTCAGGGTGACCGCAAGAGCCGCACTCGAGGACTGCATCAGCACCGTCAGCAGAAAACCGACGCCGACAAACAAAAGGAGCGAGGAGAAGCCGTCTCCGGCAAAATCTTCAATGCGCAGTTGCTGATCGAGACCGACGAAGGTGTCCTTGAGAATATCGATTCCGAGAAAGAAGACCCCGAAACCGGCCAGAGCTTCTCCCATGGCGCCCCCCCGTGTTGCGGCGGCGAAGACGCGAAGAAACATCCCGATGGCGATGGCAGGAAGGGCGAGAGCCTGCAGGTCGACCTTGAACCCGACCAGGGCCACGAGCCAACTGGTGACGGTCGTGCCGATGTTGCTGCCGAAGATGACGCCGACCGCCTGGAAGAGGGTCAGCAGACCGGCGTTGACGAAACCGATGACGGCGAAGATGACGGCGCTGGAGGACTGAACCACTGCGGTAATGAGAGCTCCGGAGAAGATGCCCCTAGCCGCAGTCGAGGTTCCGGTGGCCAGTATGTCGCGAAGCGCCTCTCCCGCCGCGACCTTGAGGCCGTCGGTCATGAGCCGCATTCCGAGCAGGAAAAGTCCGATCCCCCCTACGAAGCTGAAGAAAGTCCCGATGGTCACCGTCGCCTCATTGTGAAAACAGATTGTAATTTCGGTATTTAATTAAATTAATACCGCTGAACCGGGTTGCTGTCAATGAAGCAGCGAAGATCGGTGGATGCATGCTTTCCGGTCTCCGGAACACGAAAACCCCGCCAATGTATCGGCGGGGTTTTCGTGCGGCTTGAAGCTGTCGCAGCGGAGCGATTATCTCTTGTGACAGTCGTTGCAGCGGGTGGGGCCGTTCATCTCGCGGTGGCAGTTGGTGCACATATCGTGGGCCACATCCCGGTTGATGCCGATTTTTCCGGGTGTTCCCTGATGGCACTTGGCGCAATCGCCGTTGAGTCTCTGCTGGTGAGCGGTGTGGTCGAAGGTGACCGTACCGTTCTTCGCCTTGAACTCGAAAACCTCGGAAGCGAGAACTGGGACCGCAGCGGTCAGGATTGCAGCGGCGACAAAGGCGAGATACGAACGTTTCATACATCCTCCTGCTGGTGATGGGGTGCCTGAATCGGCGCGCGGGGGCGCCGCTATCGAAGTGGAAACGAATATAACACTGTTCGACTAAAAATCAATCTCTCAATTTTCTATGACCGATCGCCCCCCAAAAAACTCTCTTTGCATCTGACACATCCACCGGCATTGCTTACTTTTTTGAAAACCTCTCAGGATCTCTTGAAAACCTTCGCACCCATCACTTATTATCCACCAGCAGATATAAACGAATCCTGGAGACTTTAATGATGGCTTCTGACCTTTTTTCCCTGATCCTTCCTTTTGCGCTTCTGTTCGGTGCTGCTTTGGCATCCTATTTCACCGCCCGTCTCATTGTTGTGCCGCTGATCAAGAAAGGGGCCGCACGAAGCCCGGTGAAGTGGGACAATGTCCTCATCGAGCGCAAGGTCGTAGACCGCGCATCGCACCTTGTACCGGCTGTCGTCCTGGCCTTCGGACTTCCTCTGTTGCTGGAGGGCGGCACCGAGCTCTTCGGTCTGCTGTGGCGTCTCAACAACATCTATTTCATCCTGGCCGGATTCCTTGTCTTCGACGCCCTGCTCAATGCCGGGACGGAGCTCTATCAGGCAAGCCCGACGCGCCGGCATGTCCCCATCCGGGGTTTCGTGCAGGCCCTTAAACTCATCGCCTTTCTCCTGAGTCTCATTCTCGTCCTGTCGCAGCTTGCCGACCGAAGCCCCCTCTTCTTCATCTCGGGACTCGGAGCGCTCACCGCAATCCTGCTGCTGATCTTCAAGGACTCGATTCTTGGGCTGGTGGCGGGAGTGCAGATCACCACGATGGATCTGGTGCGTCAGGGGGACTGGATCGAGATGCCGAAGCACGGCGCCGACGGGGATGTCATCGACGTTTCACTAACGACCGTGCGGGTGCAGAACTGGGACAGGACGATCGCGACGATCCCGGCCTATGAGCTCGTCTCGTCATCGTTCAGAAACTGGCGGGGGATGAGTGAGAGCGGAGGACGGCGCATCAAGAGGGCGATTCCCATTGACGTCAACACCATCCGCTTCATCGATCGGGATCTGCTCGAACACCTCAAGGGGATACGGCTTCTGCGCCCTTACCTGGAGCAGAAGGTGCGCGAGATCGAAGATCATAACCGCGAACATGTCAGTTCCATGGAGCTTCAGGTGCTGGCCAACGGACGGCGCCTGACCAATATCGGAACGTTTCGCGCCTACTGCGCCGCCTACCTGCGCAATCATCCAGGCATCCGGCAGGACATGACCTTCCTGGTGCGGCAACTCGCCCCCACCTCCGAGGGACTCCCGCTGGAGATCTACGTCTTCACCAACGATACGCGCTGGGCCTTCTACGAAGCGATCCAGGCCGACATCTTCGACCACCTCTTCGCCGTTCTCCCCGAGTTCGACCTGCGCGCCTTCCAGTCGCCGGCAGGGCGGGACATTCGGGAAATGGTGCAGGCGGAATCCGAAAATGCAGTATCCAGAAGCCTGGAGCCAGCAGCCAGAATAAAATCGGCGTAAGACGCGTTCCGAGCCGGATTTTACTCTCCCCTCCTATTTTAGGAGGGGTCGGGGGTGGTAAGATCCTAAACCTCTACCACCCCCCATCCCCCTCCTGATCCAGGAAGGGGGGCTCACTCCAACTCCCAACTCCCAACTCCCAACTCCCCCCTCACGCCGCAAACTTGCGCGCGAGGTCGTTGTCGACGACGTAGATGCAGATATCCTTGGCCCCCTGGCGTGTGTAGTGATAGTTCTTGCACAGGTTGTTCATCAGGAAGGTCACGTCCCCCCGGATCCTTTTGTCGTACGTCTTGAACGCCTCCTTGTTGTCGTAGTCCTTGATGGCCCTTCTGAAGTTCTCGTTGTCGAGGAACGGATCGAGGACCTTCTCCTTCAGGTTGTGCACATAGCGCTCTTTAAGGGCGTGGTAAAGCTTCGTCTCGGTGATGTCCTTGCCCTCGGCCATGATCTCCCGTGTCAGGGTATCGGCGGTGTATTCGCGCTGGGTGTCGTGACGGAAGGCGAGGCGATGCACCCGGTAGACCTCGGCGCCGAGAAAGCGCGTCTCCAGCGCATTGAAGAAGTCTTCGGTGATCTCGAGCTTCTCACCGGTGAAGCGGCATTTCTCCACCGTTCCCGGCTCGAAGTTCACGGCGAAGAGGTAGTTCTGGATGTCGCGAGAGATGCGTTCCTCGTTGTAATAATAGAGCGACTCCTTGACCTCCTGCAGGATGGTGTAGTCGTACATGTGCAGAAGGCTGTCGAGGAACCCGTAGGGGATCAGCTCCTTGTGGGCCTTGGTGAAGAATTTGTGCAGCACCCCCATGTTGATGAGGTGGTCCTTGCGGGCGAAGGCCGAATAGAATTCGTTGAAGATGCGGATCGAGTCGCGCCCGGAGAAGCCGTGCGCCCCTTCGGCCTCCGACTCGGCGATGATCCGTCGCCTGCGCTTGGCGGTGAGGCGTTTGCGGTCCTCCTCATCGAGCCACTTGGGGATGTTTCCGGTATAGATCTCCATCTTGAGCAATTGCAGATTCTCGTCGCAGTAGAGGCGATATTTGCCGGGGTCGGGAATCCATTCGAGCATCGCCTCGGAGCGCAGGCTCAGGCGCGACGAAATGATGACCCTGGCGAAGTTGTGCAGAACGCGAGGCAGAAAGCTGCCGTCGATATGGCGCCCGAAGATGTTGCGGTAGATCTCGACTTCGGTGGTAAGGTCGAGGACGTACGGGACTTTGATGTACTCGATACGGTCCGAGAAGGACGGAAAGTCCTGGATGTTGGCGCGGTCCTCCGGATTCATCAGAGCGAGGAAGAGGGAGTTGACGTTTTCCTCGACGTCCTCGACCTTGTGCACCCCCTCGCTGATGACGTTGTGCAGCTCGATGAGGCGCTCGGTGTTATGGCTCTTGATATCCATGAGGGCGTAAATGCCGTTGTTTGTCTTGGCAAAGCGGGAGAAGACGTAGCGCACGCGGTTGCTGTCGCGCAGCACTTCGTTGATGCGGTTCTGCAGCATCTCATTGGTCAGCACCGGCTGCTTGAGCGGCTTGTCGCCGGGATTGAAGACGCTGATCCCCTCGGAGAGACGGCGGTTGAAGTGATACGGGCGGGCATAGAGCATGCGGTAGACCGCCCTGGGGCTTCCGAGCCGCTCGAGCAGCGCCTGATAGAGTGAGGAGCAGATGGTGCACGGCTCACCGCGGAAGACCCAGTCGTACTCCTTCTGGCTGAAGAGCGTCTCCCGGAAGGGGTCTTCCCGAAAGAGATCCTCCAGAAACTGACGACGGTACGCCTTGGGGATCAGGAGGATCGGGTTGTCGTGGCTCGGGCAGGGGATCTCGACAGTGTCTTCCGTCCCTGGAGCAGTGCCGTACTCGCGCAGACCCAGTGCCTGGCGGTCGAGACGCCAGACGACTTCGAAACGCGCCCCCTCCTCGGTGTTGCCGAACTGTTCGAAGCGGCTGAGCAGGTTGTTGAGGAAGGTGCTCTTGCCGCAGCCGTGTGGGCCTTCGAAGATATAGATCTTGTTCTGCTGGGCGCCGCGTTTGAGGGCCTCGACGAGGTTGACGAGCCGGTTGGCGAAGAGACGGTCGGCGAAAAACGGCTGGTCGGACCCTTCAACGAAGAGCCGGCTGCAGTCGTAGTTGACGAAATGGATCGACTCGGGATCATCCGGATACTCGTCGACCCCTTCGGAAACGGTCGTCTTCACCAGGTCGTAGAAGACCTGGAATATATTGCGCAGCACCCTCTGGGGACGCTCGTTGAGCACCTGGAGGAAACCCTCGAAGGGGATGGCGCTCCTTTGCTCCCAGTGACTGATATTGCGGTCGATCTGCTGCAATGCCCGATCTATGGTGCCCATGGATTCTGCCTTTTCAAACGTACGCTGCGGGTGCCGAATCGTTCTCCCCTCCTATTTTAGGAGGGGTGGGAGGTGGTAAGGTTTTCTCAATCTCTACCACCCCCCGACCCCCTCCTGATCCAGGAGGGGGAGAAAGGCCTGGCAGCTTCAAGCCTGCATTAGAACAGCGGCGTCTTCGACAGCTTGCGCTCCTTCATCTCGTAGACGACCCTTCGCCATTCGATCTCCCCTTCCTGCCCCATTTCCGATCCCGCCGCCCGAACGGCTTCGCTCGTCTCGAGGCGCACCGGGCCGCCCCAGAGAAACTCGATCCCTAAAAGGGTGTTGGGGATGTACTCCTGCACCAGGGGTTTGCCTTCAAAGCGGTGAACGAGATAGAGGAGATTGCCGGCACTCTTCTCCCGGTCGATCTCGATCCGCGGCGGATGATAGAGCTGATTCAGGAGCATCTTCCGGTAGTCCTCGGCCTTGCGACTCGTGACGACGTATTCCCAGACCATGCGCTCCTGGTTGAGACGTCGCTCGGTGACGAAGAGCCGGTGACGATCGACGAACTCCTGATCGAGGAACGTGCTCAGAAAGAGGTAATCGGAGAAATCCTCGCGCACCCTGAAGATCGTCTCAAATCCTTTGCCCGTCCTGAGATCGAACCGATGTCGGCTTTCGGCATCGTGAAGGCGCTGATAGGTGTTTGAATACCGCCCCTTATCGGCCATCTCTTCGATGTTCTGGAACATGCGCATCCCCAGCGCGTAGGGGTTCAACCCTACCCTGGGGAGGGAAGCCACGCCGGAGTGGACGCGGGCGTATTCGACTTCGTGGCCGCAGATGCGCTCATCCTGCATGAAGAGCTTTTCGTGCCAGTAGCTGGCCCATCCTTCATTCATGATCTTGCTGCGGATCTGGGGCTGAAAATAGATGGAGGTCTTGCGAACGATCTGGAGCACCGGCTTCATCCAGGCGTTCTCCTCACGGTTGAGAAAGTCGGATTCCTCCATCAGGAACTGGAGCAGGTCGCGCCGGCGCGCCGGTTTGCTCTCGAGGCTCTTCAGGTAAAGCGCCTCGAACTCGGGATATTTGGCCTGCGTATCGGCAAAGAAGGTCTGTTCTCCCAGTTCTTTGTGGCGCCGAACGCAGTCATTGTAGCGGTTCACTTCCTTGACGTAGTCTGTGATCCGGACCTTGCGCTCGCTCTGCAGAAAGACATCGAAGTAGTAATCGAGTCGCGTAGGACGATCGCCGGAGCCGGGGGCGTAAATACGCGCGAGTTCGTCGAAATATCCGACGAGATTGTCGATGCCGCGGGAGAACTCGATGACGTAGTCGACCCAGCGACCGTGCCTTGAGCGAAGCGAGGCGATCAGGCGCTTGTCGGCCAGGGCCTGCCCGGTCAGATCAAAGTCCCAGGTATGGCGAAAAAAGAGGTTGTTCTGAAAGAAATCGATATGCCCCAGCACGTGATAGAAGATCATCACGTTCATCCAGTCCGGGTTGTTGTCGTTGTAGTAGGAGATGGCCGGCCGTGTGTTGATGACCGTCTCGTAGGGGTTGCCCGGATAAAGCTCGTAACGACCTTTTTCCTTGAGGACCTCCACATCGTGGACCCAGTAGTCGTAGAGGGTCGGGATCATGTTCTTCGGCGTGAGCTCGAGCAGATCGCGGTTGGTCACAAGGTACTCGAGGGTCTCGTCCTCGAAACGCAGACCGGCACGCCGCGCGCGCTCCTTGCACCCTTCCATGATGTTTTTTGTATGTTGGCTGACAAGTTCCATAAATGGCCTGTAGGGGCGCCCCCCTGTGGGCGCCCTCGGTTCGCCTTTAGGCGCCCTCGGCTGGGGGCAGGCGCTCTCGGTCCGGGCAGGCACGGGGGCCTGCCCCTACGAAATCAATTTTTTAATCCCTTCGATAATCCTCGACTCGTCGGCGTCTTCGCCCATGACGTCGAGGCGCACCAGTTCGGGGCGCCCCTCCAGCAGCCCCGACTTCTTGAGGTTTCTTTCGACCTCGGTGGCGCCAATGCCGCTGTAGGTGTGCTCGGCGATGGTGACTCCCACCCGGTTGGCGTAGCCGATCATCTTCTCCAGTTCCGGGATGATCTCCTGCCCGTCCGAGTCCCAGTCGTCCCCGTCGGTGCCGTGAAAGACATAGATGTTGTAGTCCCGGGCGAGGCTTTCCTCCTCGACGATTTCGTTCACGAGGCGAAAGGCCGAGGCCACCCGCGTCCCCCCGGCGACCCTGGAATTGTAATATGTGTGGAAATCGGGGACTTCCCGCGCCTCGGTGTCGTGCAGGACGAAACGCGACTCAACCTGGTGCTCGTACTGATAGAGGAGCCAGCTATAGATCAGAACGTGCTGCGAAACGACGAGCTCCGTCGCTTTGCCCATCATGGAGCCTGAGTAGTCACGCAGGAAAAAGACCATCGCCTGCGACTCGTAATCTTTCT
This sequence comes from Desulfuromonadales bacterium, assembly GCA_029289095.1. Lineage (GTDB taxonomy): Bacteria > Desulfobacterota > Desulfuromonadia > Desulfuromonadales > JACZKF01 > JARFUG01. The sequence continues at coordinate 18,848 of JARFUG010000023.1, read as the reverse complement.
CCCGCGAGAGGGTCCGGTAGACCTTGTCGTTGGGGGAGATGAGCATTCTGGAGGGGTCGATCTCGTTCACATCGGGAATGTTTCCCAAATTCATGTTCGTTTCGAGAATGCGCCGAAGGGTCGCCTTCTTGTCGAGGATCTGCCCGAAGCCGCGGTTGCGGTCCGTCAAATCGTAGGTGTAGCGGCTCAGCGCCCGCTTCTTCCCCTTTTCCTTGAGATTGGGGAGCTCGAACTTTTCCGTGAGAATCCTGCCCAGGTCATAAGCGCTCGACTCGACTTCGTGCCCTCCCCCTTCGCCCTGCCCCGCTCCCCCCTCGCCAGCCTGGTCGGGATCGTGGACCGCCTGTTCGCCGATGACTTCACCTTCCTCTCCGTCGCCGGAACCTCCGGTGCTGCCGCCGCTTCCGCCCCCTCCCCCGTCCGTCGGAAAGGTGTTGTCGTGGAGAAGCTTCTCCTCCACCGTCGTCGGCACGATGACGACTTTCCCGGCATCTCCCTTGCCGGGGCGCACAAGTTTCCCCACACGGATCTTTCTGGGGAACCCGTCGACCTCGCGCTGCCGGTCCCGTTCCAGAAGTTCGTCAATGGAGCGGATATTGGTCGTGTAGGGACTCTGGGGGCGCTCCAGGCGCATGAGAGCGCTGAAATCGTTCCAGTCGTAGATCGCAGGAACACGCGCAAAAGCCCCCCTGGGAGAGGGAAGATCGTGCGATCCCGCAAACTCCAGCTCCCGCCGGATCTTTTCTTCCAGATCCGGAGAGATGCCGCGCTTTTTCAGTTGTTCGTAATAGTCGCGCATCTTCAGCCAACCAGGGGCGCTTCAGTGGCCCATGTCTTTAAGGTTTTCTCCCAACTCCTGACTCCTGGCTCCTGAATTCAGAATTCCGCCCCTCACATCTCATCCTCCTGCGTGCAGAAGTATTCGATCGTCTTCTGCCCGCATGTGTTGCAATAGCCGAGCTTGTGGAGCATGGTGTCGACCATGCGGTCGTAGAGTTTCTGGTTCTCCTCGTTGGTGCGGTTGGCCAGGGCGCCGATGAGGCTCCCCGCCCCGGCGATGTCGCTTTTCAGCCGCACGTCGGTGACCGCCTTGACAAGCTCGAGGTTGTCCATGAAGTCGTAATTCGGATCGACGGAGATCTTCTGCCCGTAGATCTTGCGGATCGAGGTGCGGAACGTCTCGATCTGCTCATCGGTCTTGAGTCCCAGGCGCTCCTCGATATTGCGGATGTAGCGCTCGTCGATCTTCAATGCCCGGAGTTCCTTCGTCTGGGGGTCCTTGTACTTCCACATCTTGTCGGGACCGAGGTTCTCGGCGTCGATGCCGATGATCATGTTGACATAGTTCATCACGTCCTTTCGGATGGCGAACGGCTCATCCATGTAGGCGTTGAACATCTCGGTCATGATCCTCTCGCGGTAGAGCCCCTTGGCCATCTTGAGATCCTCCAGGTACTTGGCCCGGTCGGCGGCATCGGGGACATAGTCGAGAATCACCCTCTCTATGGCGATAAAAACGTCGTAGGCGAACATGCAGCGCCCCTCGTTCGTCTCCGAGCTCTCCACCAGGAGCTGAATGGCGCGGCCCAGGTTGCGCTGCCCAAGCCCCTTCTGACCGAAGCGCCTGGTGATGTCGGGCTCCTGATTGAGGGCGTCGATCACTTCGGCGAGCGTCTTGATGCTCTTTTCTCCGGCCACTTCGCCGGCGGCAAGCTTCATCGCCTCCACGGGTGTGAGCTTCTCCGAGCGGGGGAGGCGCGACAGAACCACCGCGGCCGAGGCGGCGTAGTTGAGGTTCGGGTCCTGATGGAGCTCCTCCTTGGTGAGGGTCGTCTTCGTCTCGCTGCCGATGGCATAGTCGGTCAGATACTTCTGCATCCGATAATTGGTGTTGTGGGAAACATAGCAGATGCGACAGCGGTCGACGATGGGAGCCTCCTCCTTCTCGGCAAGGAAGCGGTTGAATTCTGCATTGTTGCTCGTGGCGATGATCAGGGTGTCGATGGGCCACTTGTAGCCGTCCATCTCGATGACGCGGTTCTGGATCACCCCGAGGTAGACCTGAACGAGGTCCTTCTTGTTCTTGTAGATCTCGTCCGAGAAATGGATTCCTCCGCCCGCCACCCGGGCCAGCGCCCCGCGCCGCAGGTCGAATCGGTAGGGATTGTTGGTATCGGTGATGTGCAGCAGACGCTGGATCGACTCTTCACCGAGCAGGTCGACGGCCGAGGAGGTGATCTTGTCCTTGGCGGCGTACTTGCCGGTCACCGTCCCGAGACTCTCGGTCAGAGGCACGGGGATGATCTCGACGAACTTCAGCATCTCTTCGAGATCCCCCCCCGCAAATGTCCGGATATCGTTCCACATGTAGCTGCTGCAGGCGCCAAGCGGTCGGTAGTTCTCGTAGAAGCGATCGATCTCCTGGTCGCTGAAGCCCCCTTCGCGGGCGAGCCACTCGCGGTTCAGCTCCGGGTCGTCGTGCAGGTTCATGGCGAGAATCAGCGGGTCTTCGAAGGTCTGCGAGTCGATGCTGCGGATGCGCCCATAGCTGCCGAGACGGTCCATCCCGTTAAGACGGAAAGTGTACTTGCGGTTTTCATCGCGCATAAGGAACTGGCGATATTTGGCGCAGAGGAGCTCGACGAAGAACGTCTTGCCGTTCCCCGGCTCGCCCACCAGAACGAAGGCCATCTCCTTGCTCGATCCCCCCTCGGCGGCGTCCTTGACGAAAGAGACCAGGGAGTTGATCTCGTCGTACATTCCGATGGCATGCTTTCTTCCCGTCCGGAAGATCTTGAAATCGTAGGTCGTCTTGCCGTTCACAACGACCTTCTCGATCTCGTCCTCGAGAATCATGCGGGCCACCCCCTGGAATGCGTTTTCAAAGCGACGCTCCCCTCCCTTGACGGCTTTCAGATGATGAAGAAGCGTACCGTTTCCACTGCTCTGAGCCATTTTCTTCCTCCGGGATGAGAGCCCGCGACGGGAGCTCCCGATTGAGTGATTACAGCTATTATACGGAATTCTCAGACTTTTTTCGAGGGGAGGAGGGTAAAAAGCGCGCAACGCTCGGATTAATGATGGCCGAAATACCGAGGGGAGCGAAGAAATCGGAATCAGGTACGACGTCCCTCACCCGCGTCAGAGGGGATGCAGGGAGAGTGTTCGGATTTTTACGGGAGGAGGGGTCTAAGCCGGTGCGCCCAAACGTGCTTCGAGCTCTTGCGGCAGCACTGGGCGCCCTTTGGAGTTCATGGCGGTTCCGGTTACTCGAGCATTGAGGATCGGCCGATTGTCTGGTGAACGAAAGATGTCCTGCAGGAAAGCGAAACGGAGCCGCGAGACGCGCTCCAGCCTCAGCCCGATCCAGAAGCGGTCTCCGCTCCTGAGCGGATGACGGTAATCGAGTTCGGTGCGCACGACCACCAGATTGATCCCCTCGCGGGCGAAACGGGCGAAATCGAGATCGATCGACTTGAGGAACTCGTGGCGGGCGTGCTCCAGGTAATTCTGGTAGACGGCGTTGTTGACGATCCCCTGCATGTCGACTTCGTAGTCGCGCACCTGAAAATCGAGGGTAAAGATGTAATCGTGCATGCGTGTTCCCCTGTCAACCGCTTCGCGATGTCATTGGTCATTGGTCAGCCGCTTCGCGGCGTCATTCTTCTCAACTTCATCCGTTTTCATTCGGCTTGGATAGTTATTCTCACCAACACCCACCGATTCACCCGCAGCACATTTTTTCCCTGCGCGGGTATAATAGGCAAAGAGGAGATAACCATGCGGAATTCAATCGGTTTTATTAAAATTCGAACGCGCTCGGGTCGTGTACTGCTCTGGATCGGCGCCGCACTCGTCCTCTTGGCCATCCTCCTCTTCATCGCCTCCGTCCTCATAGAAGAACCGATGCGCCGCAGCATCGAAGAGCGAATGAATGAGGCTCTCGACGGCTACACCGTTGAGGTGCCGGATCTCGACTTTCTCCTCCTCGGACTCTCCGTCACGGTCCACGACCTTGTTATACGGCAGGAGGCCCATCCCGATCCCCCCGTGGCGGTCATTCCCGAAATCAAGGCGAACGTCCATTGGCGAGAACTCCTGCGGGGGAAACTCGTCTCCAACTGGCGAATCTACGAACCCCATTTTCATTTGAACCTCGCGCAGTTGCGCGAAGAGTGGGAAGACCCGAGGCCCGTGGACGAGCGGGGGTGGCGAGAAGCCCTTGAAGAGATCCATCCCCTGCATTTCGACAAAATAGAAGTCATCAACGGCGAGATCACCTACATCGACGAGGAATTCGATCACCCCTTGAGTCTCTCCAGGCTCAACGTGACCGTCGAAGATATCAGGACGCGTGGAACACCCGATGAAAGATACCCCTCCGCCTTCAGGATCGATGCGGCGGTACTGGAGGACGGACTTCTGAGCATCGAAGGGGATGGCGATTTTCTGGCAGAGCCGCATCCGGCGATCCTCGCGCGGATCGATCTGCGCGATATTCCGCTGGAGCGCATCGGCCCTGTCGCATCCCGAGCTGACCTGTGGATCACGGGGGGCGATTTTTCGGCGGCAGGAGCGATCGAATTCGCACCCGATGTGAAGAACTTTCATTTCACAGAAGTCGCCGTCGAGCGGCTGCACGCCGATTATCTTCTGGTTGAAAAGCCTGAAGAGCCCGATCCCCTCGACCTGGAAGATGTTACCTACCGCCTCGATAGACTGCACATCATCGACGGGGAAATCGGCCTTGTCAATCACAACGAGGATCCCGATTACCGCATCTATCTCTCCGAGGCACAGATCGAACTGCGCAACGTCTCCGACCGCTTCGGCGAAGGGCCGGCCGAGGCTCACGTCACCGGACTCTTCATGGGGAGCGGCCAGACTGAGGTCGCTGCCAACTTCCGCCCCGAAACCGAAGGCCCCGATTTCGATTTGATGGTCCGGATCGAAGGGACCCGCATCCCGGCGATGAACGATCTGCTACAGGCCCACGTAGGAATTGAGCCGGCCGAAGGGTGGTTCGCCCTCTATTCCGAAATATCCGTTCGAGACGGATATATTGACGGCTATGCGCGCCCCTTCATCGAAGAACTTCAGATCCACGACCCCGACGAGGACGCGGGAATGCTGCGCGAGCTTTACGAGCGGGCGCTCGACGCCATCGCCTCTTTGCTGGAGAGCCCCAGGGACGAAATCGCCACCGAGTTCGATCTCAGTGGAGAAATCGACGATCCGGAGGCGAGTACATGGGAGATCGTCACGGGACTGGTGAGAAACGCCTTCTTCGACGCGATCATCCCCGGTTTCCGCGAGTAGGGGCGCGATTCATCGCGCCCACGAGTCTTTTCCCCCTCGTGCTCACCCCCGAAGAATCTTTTCCGACATGCGCGCCGCCTCTTCGGTGAGTCGCCGACAATTCGCCAAATGCTCTCTGCTCTTCCAAACATATTTGCGCGTCAGGACGCTACAGCAGGTAACGCCGAACTTTTCTCGGAACTCCGTCACCAGGCGCTCCCCGTCGCTGTCCCTTCCCGCAAGGGCCAAAGCCATGGCACCTCCGGTGACGGCCCCGCACAGACACTTGCTCCCCGCGATCCCTCCGCCGAAAATCTTGGCCATCCTCATCAGTTCTTCATCATCCCGGCCGCTGACCGCCTGCAGAACGGCCTGCGCGCAATTCATCCCCGATGCGAAAAGCTCCCCCGCCCGCTGCGCAACATCCCCATTGGGATCGAACCTGACCCGACGACGTAAAAAAAATCTGGCGAACATTTTCACACCCTTTATCCGAACTGGCCATGAATGTACTGGCTCGCCTTTCGGAGTGTCAAGTTCGATTCAATCCACCCCAGGCTTAGTCCGCACCAGCAGAGGCGTTGACAACCTCCGGCGCCCGGTTAATTTTTAGAAATTTCAAACCATTCGGAGGCTGCCGATGCGACTTCCCCACCTCCTGAGCGTTTTGCTCATTTTTTCACACGTTCTGAGCGGGTGTTATGTGCTGCGCTCGTCGGCAGGCGGGGGTGAGACCTCCTTCACGCCGCCGCGCATGGTAGCGGCCGAGGACATTGTCGTCCCTGCCGGCTACATCGTGGAGGCGGTCGCGACCGGCCTGACCTTCCCCACGGGTGTCGCCTTCGACGAGGAAGGAGGGGTCTATGTGGTGGAGGCTGGATACTCTTATGGAGAGATCTTCACCACCGCGCAACTTCTGAAAATCGATGCGCAGGGCAGGACCAGGCTCATCGCCTCCAGTGACAAAGGGGGTCCATGGACGGGAGTCACCGTCTTCCTGGGTGATTTCTTCGTGACCGAGGGGAGCCAGATCACGGGAGGACGGCTGCTGCGGATCTCCCCGGAAGGAGAGATCTCGATCGTCGCCGAGGGGTTGCCGAGCCGGGGAGACCACCATGCCAACGCGCCGGTGGCGGGGCCGGACGGGTGGATCTACTTCGGTCAGGGAACGGCGACCAACTCGGGAGTCGTCGGGGAAGACAATGCAGAATTCGGTTGGCTGCATCGCTTTCCAGAGGTTCACGACATCCCCTGTCGCAACATCACCCTCGTTGGACGCAACTACACCACCCGCAACGTCCTCGATCCCGATGATCGAGGGAGAATCGAAACGGGGGCCTTCGTCCCCTTCGGGACTTCAACCGCCCAGGGGCAGGTCATTCCCGGTGAGGTCCCCTGCAGCGGTGCGATCCTGCGGGTGCGCCCGACAGGGGGAGAAATGGAGCTTGTCGCCTGGGGGATGCGCAATCCATTCGGCCTCGCCTTTTCTCCCGACGGACGCCTCTTCGCCACCGACAACAGCTACGACGTGCGCGGCAGCCGCCCTATCTTCGGCACGGGGGATCTGCTCTGGGAGGTCGTTCCCGGCGCCTGGTACGGGTGGCCCGACTTTCATGGCGAGCACCTCATCGCCGAGGGGCGCTTTCGCCCACCGGGCAGGGAAGACCCGGAACCGCTCCTCGCCCGGCACCCGGGGAAACCGCCGCGTCCCGTAGCGATTCTGGCCGTCCATTCATCCTCCAACGGGCTCGATTTTTCCAGCAGTGCAGCCTTCGGCCATGTCGGCGAAGTCTTCATCGCCCAGTTCGGAGACATGGCGTCGGGCACGGGGAAGGTCATGGGCCCCGTCGGGTTCAAGGTGGTGCGGGTCGATGTCGAGCGGGGGGTCACGCGCGATTTCGCGGTGAACGGCGGCAAACGCAACGGACCGGCATCGCGCATTGGAGGAGGGGGACTGGAGCGTCCCGTGGCCCTTCGCTTCGATCCAGGCGGTGAATCCCTCTACATTGTCGATTTCGGCGTGATGCTCCAGCAGGGAGATCACTCGATACCCGTGGAAAAGACCGGCGTGCTCTGGCGAATCCGCCGGGACGCCCCTCGAACTGGAGAAGGTGGATGATGCGGCTTGCCTGGATTCTTCTCGTTGTTCTGATAGTTCTTTGCGCCTGCGGCAGCGCTCGACGCGGCGAACCGTTCGGCGATCTGCTCCTCACCTCCGACTCATCCCGCCACGGAGAGGAGGTTTTCATGCGATACTGCCAACCGTGTCATCCCGGCGGGGATGCGGGACTCGGCCCGGCGATCAACAACAAGCCCCTGCCCGGATTCCTCATCCGCATGCAGGTGCGCAGAGGTTTCGGCGCCATGCCGCCTTTCCCCCGAGAAGTCCTCTCCGATCCTGATCTCGACGCCGTCGTCGCCTATCTCAATGATTTGAGGAGGCAGCCGAGGCCGTAAACCCCGCAGAATCAAAGCATGGATGACGAAGCGGCCGCCGGCTGATTTCCAATCGTCAGCAGACATCCTGAAATCATTGGGTATAATGACTTCCGGAGGCTTTCATGCATCGACTCTGGTTGAATTTCATCATCGCGACCGTCCTCGTCTTTTCGGCGGCTCCCCTTCTCGCCGCTCCCCAGGCTCTTCATCATGACATGAAGATACGCCTCCTTCCCGCTCAGCAGATGCTCGAAGGAAGCGCCGAGATTCTCGTGCGAACCGGTGGCGTCACGCGCCTCGCCTTCGACCTGACTCCGGCGGCCGAAATCGTGGGCGTGAAGGCGGACGGCGAAGAGATCTCGTGGTCGTTTCGAGGGGGACAGTTGAACGTGCGTCTTCCGGCGCAGGCCGATGAAGTCTTGGTGGAGATCCGCTACCGCGCCCGCTTCACCGACGATGCTCCTTCGGCTCCGATCATCACGGAAGATCCGAGCTACGGCGTCGCCGGCACGATCGGCCCCCGGGGAGCGTTCCTTGGCGGGGGGGCGCGCTGGTATCCGAACCTGCGCGGCAGTTTCGGCGCCTTTCGCCTCGAAGTCCAGACCCCGCCCGAGATGAGCGCCGTCAGTGACGGTAGGCTCGTTCATCACGAAACCGGTCGCAGCACCTGGGAATCGGATCGTCCGATGCGTGCTCTCGCACTTGCGGCCGGTCCCTTCGAGAAGACGCAAAGGAGCGCCGGAGACATCCCCGTCTACACCTTTTTCTATCCGCAAACCCGGGATCACGTCGACACCTATCTCGATGCGACAATCGAGTACCTCGCGCTCTACGAAGATCTCTTCGGCCCCTATCCTTTTGAGAAATTCGCGGTCGTAGAGAATTTCTTTCCCACCGGCTACGGCTTTCCCTCCTGGACCCTTCTGGGCAGCGCCATCATCCGTCTTCCTTTCATCATCGAGACGAGCCTGGGCCACGAAATCGCCCATTCGTGGTGGGGCAACGGCGTGCGGGTCGACATGCGCGGCGGAAACTGGTCGGAGGGGCTCACCACCTATGTCGCCGACTATCTCTACAAAGAGCTTCAATCCGAGGCTGCGGGGCGCGAGTACCGCCTGCAGATCCTGCGTGATTACGCCACCCTCGTTTCGCCCGGCGAGGAGATGGCGCTCGAGAAATTCAGCCATCGCACAACGGCTGCAGAGCGCGCCATCGGGTACGGCAAGGCCGCCATGGTCTTTCACATGGCCCGCCGCACGATCGGAGACGAGGCATTCTGGACTGGGCTGCGCACCCTGGCGACCGAGAGGATGTTCGAATACATCACCTGGGACGATATCGCCGCGACGTTGAGCGAAACTGCCGGTGTCGAGCTGAGGGACTTTTTCGCCCAGTGGGTGCGGCGCTCCGGAGCGCCTGTCCTCTCTTTAGAGAGCGTGCATCAGGAGCAACGGGGCGAGCAGTGGAGAATCAGCGGCGTGCTGCGCCAGCGCCCGCCGTCTTTCAACCTGAGAGTCCCGCTGAGAGTGGAGACCGCCGACGGAATAATTGAAACGACTCTTGCCTCAAACGTTCCCGTGGTTCCCTTCGAAGTCCTGGTCGACGCCCCTGCGCATCGCCTCGTGATCGATCCGGAGGCAGATCTCTTCAGGCGCCTCGACCTGCGTGAAATTCCGCCGATGGTGAACGCCATCCGGGGGTCGACCTCCCTTCTCGTCGTTGCGGCCGACACGTTTCCTCAGCAGACCCTGGATGCCGCCCGGCTCCTGATGGCGGCTCTCGGAAAACCTGAGCTTCCCGTACGGCGGGAGTCCGAGATCACCGAGCGCGACCTGCGGCGTCACGACATCCTGTACCTTGGACTTCCGACCAGCGAAGGCTTCCTCCCCCCTCTGCCGGAGGGCCTCGAGCTGAGCCCGGATCGTTATGTTCTCAACGGGCGCACCTACGACGACGCGCAGAGCGCTCTTTTCATCGCTTTGAACCACCCATTCGAGCCTGGGCGCGCGGCGGCCCTTTTTCTTCCCGGATCATCCGCAGCCGCATCCGATGCCGCCCGCAGAATTCCCCATTACGGCAGATTCAGTTACCTGGCGTTCGTCGATGGGGAAAATGTCGATCAGGGAGTGTGGCCTGTCACGACATCGCCCCTGATTCATACCTTCGTCCGGCAGTAACAATCCAAGTAATCCAACACCAGATCCGAACGGGAGAATACCATCATGATCCGATCCTTGAAAAAATTTCGACATCTCCGGGTAGCGATGGCGACGGCTCTCTGTCTTGCTGCACTGCTGAGTGCCGCCACCGCCATAGGCCATATACTGGATGTTCACAAACGCGACTTTCTCCCCTTCGAGGAGATGATCGCCGATCTGCGTCAGACCCAAATCGTCTATGTCGGCGAGTTGCATGACCGCCTCAGCCACCATCAGGCGCAATTGCAGATCATCGAGGCTCTGCATCGTGCCGGAGAAGAGGTGGCCATCGGTCTCGAGATGTTCCGCGTCCAGAACCAGGAGATCCTCGACCGATGGGTAGCCGGAGAAATCGATGAGGCGGCATTTCGCTTCGAGTTCGAACGCAACTGGGGATACTGGGAGGTGTACGCCGACATCTTCCGGTTCGCCCGTGACGAAGGGATTCCCCTGGTGGCGTTGAACATCCCCCGGGAGATTACCCAACAGGTCGCACGCGAGGGGTTCGAGTCGCTCACCCCCGAGCAACTTGAGATGGTCCCGGGGGTGCGCTGCGATGTCGATCCCGAGTACGAGGAGTATATCCGTCGCAGCCTCGGAGCCCATGCCCACGGCCATATGGAATTCCGGCACTTTTGTGAAGCGCAGATGGTCTGGGATACCGCCATGGCGCACAATCTGGTCAACTACGTAAAGGCAAACCCCCGGAAAATCGCCGTCGTACTGGCCGGAAGCGCTCACGCCTGGAAGTACGGCATCCCCCGGCAGGTCGAATATGAAATGAATGTCGAATACCGCGTGGTGCTTCCCGAAATACCCGGACGCGTCACCGCCCAGGACGTCACCACGGACGAAGCCGATTATCTTTTGATCGGCCTCGATGAAGACCCAATACTGCATTGAGGATCTAGCTCTTGGCTCTTGGCTCCTGGCTCCTAACTCCCAACTCCTGGCTCCCAAATGACCGATCTGAAGACCTTCACCAAAGAGCCCGTCATCGCGTATTTCTCCATGGAAATCGGCCTGAGCGCCGATATCCCCACCTACAGCGGGGGCCTTGGCGTGCTGGCGGGCGACACCATCAAGAGCGCCGCCGACCTGAAGGTCCCGATGGTGGCAGTCACCCTGGTGTGCCACAAGGGATATTTCGCACAGAAAATTTCCCCGAATGGATGGCAGGAGGAGATCCTGCGCCCGTGGAACCCAGCCAACTTCATGGACCTTCTCCCCACGAAAATTCTTGTCTACATCGAGAACCGCGACGTCAAGGTGCAGGCATGGCTTTATCGCGTCAAGAGCCCTACGGGAGGCGAGGTTCCGATACTCTTTCTCGATACCGATATTGCGGGCAATGACGAAAGAGACCGCCGCATCACCGATGAACTCTATGGCGGCGATCAGGAGTATCGGCTGAAACAGGAAATCGTTCTGGGCATCGGCGGGGCACGGATGCTCGACGCCCTGGGTTTCGAGATCCGCAAATACCATATGAACGAGGGGCATGCGAGTCTTCTCACCCTCGAACTCCTCAACCGCTCCCGTCTGCCTCTGGAAGAGACGTGGGACGAGCGGGCCTCGTGGAATACCCGCCGGGTGATGGAGCAGTGCGTCTTCACAACCCATACCCCCGTCGAAGCCGGGCACGACCGTTTCCCCTACGAAATGGTCCGGAAGATCATGGGGGAACCCGTCCCGTTGTCCCTATTGGCGGAACTGGCCGGAAAGGACGTTCTCAACACCACCGTACTCGCCATGAACCTTTCCCGCTACGTCAACGGTGTCGCCAAGAAGCATGGAGAGATCTCCAAGGTCCTCTTCCCGGGTTTCGAGATCCACGCCATCACCAACGGCATTCATCCTTTTACCTGGGCCTCTCCCTATTTCGTCAGTCTCTTCAACCGATACCTTCCGAGCTGGGCCAAGGAGCCTGAGTTGCTGGTGCGCGTCGACACCATTCCCGATGAAGAGATCTGGGATGCTCACTGTGGAGCCAAGGCCTATCTCTTCCAGTTCATCGAAGAAACCACGGGGGTGAGGCTCGATCCCGACATCCTCACCATCGGATTCGCCCGCAGGGCCGCTGCCTACAAAAGAGGCGATCTGATCCTGAGCGACATCGAGCGGCTCGTAAGAATCGGCAAGGGGAAACTCCAGTTCGTCTTCGGAGGAAAGGCCCATCCCCAGGACGTTCCCGGCAAAGAACTCATTCACCGCATCATCAGTCATGCCAAAGTCCTCCAGGGGCGCCTGAAGTGCGTCTACCTCGAGAACTACAACATGGAAGTCGCCTCCCGGCTCATCCCCGGCGTCGATCTCTGGCTCAACAATCCTCTGCGCCCCCTTGAAGCCTCCGGCACCAGCGGAATGAAGGCCGCCCTCAACGGCGTTCCCAATTTCAGCGTTCTGGACGGCTGGTGGATCGAAGGGCACATCGAAGGGGTGACGGGATGGTCCATCGGCCCCCCTCCGACTGAATCCTCGGTTGACGGCAACCACTCCGACGAGGACATCGTCGACCTCTACGACAAGCTCGAGAACATCATTATCCCGATGTATTACGAGAACCGGCACGAGTGGATCCGCATCATGAAAAACGCCATCGGGAAAAACGCCTACTACTTCAATACACACGTAATGATGCGCCGCTATGTAACCGAAGCGTACCTGCGCTGACCCCCGCCTCCAGTCCACCCCCGCTTCAGGCCAATATTTTAAATATTTTCTAATTTGTTAGTTGAATTCAACGGCAATTTGGTTAAAAGATACATAACCAAACGCTACGGAGAAAAAACATGGGCATACGAGTCGGCATTGGGTGCAGGGTCAATCTGTTTGCCGAAGGCTTGAAGTCGATACTGGAAGACGAACCCGGAATCGAGATCGTGGGGACGGCAGGGTCTCTTGAGGATCTGCGCGAGATCATCGACTCGGCGCCCGACGTCATCCTGACCGACCAGGCGCTGAGCAGAAGCATTCTGAGCAACAACGTCCCGGAAGCCAGCAAGGTCCTCTGCATCAACGAGAGCCGCGGCTTTCTGACCGAGTACGGCGATCTTTCCGAGGTCGTCAGCAAAGGGTTCGCCGGCTTTCTTCCGAGCTACGCAGACCGCACGATGCTCCTCAAGGCAGTCGAATCGGTCTCCAGGGGAGAACTTTGGATCGACCGCAAGACGATGAAGGAGACTCTCGTGCACAAGGGGAAAGAGGAAGTGGCCCTGACGCGGCGCGAAACCGAAATCCTCAACTGTCTCAAAGCCGGAGATTCGAACAAGGAGATCGCCCAGAAACTCTTCATTACGGAGCAGACGGTCAAGAGCCATTTCAACCGCCTCTACAAAAAATTCGGTGTCAAGAACCGGCTGAAGCTGGCTCTTCTCGCCTCCAGCCAGGACTCGGAGCAGTTTTTTCATTAGACTTAAAGACTAGGCGTACGGCTGCTTCGCAGGCTTTTGTACGGCTGCTTCGCAGGCCTTCGTACGGCTGCTTCGCAGTCTGTTGAACGGCTGCTTCGCAGCCTGTTGTACGGACGCCGCCAGTCGGCCTGTAGTGGCAACCATCAACAGGCTCGAAGAGCCGTACCACCAAACCACAGGGCGATGGGCCCGTACCCCCTCCGCTAGGCGTTCATTCTCCCAACTCCTGACTCCTCACTGAAAACTGATTCTTTTCACCCCTGGCATCCCGGCAATGACTGAAGTCAGCTCGCGACCGATAACTTTGCGGTGCTGAACGACGTTGAACTGATAGGTGACGGTGCCATTCTCCAGATCAAGGGTGGAACTCAGATCGGTGATGCGCAGCTTTCGTCGCTCGAAGAGTTCCGTCAGTTCCGGGTAGATATCGGGTTCGGATCGGGCAATCACCTTCAGATGGAGATAACGGTCTTTTTTCAAGGTCGGTTCCAGGCGCTTCAGCGTGACCAGGCAAAAGAGCGCGACAGCGGTTGCGAGCAGACCGGGGACGACAAGACCGACCCCAAAAGCCATTCCCAGCCCAGCAACCAGCCAAAGGGACGCGGCAGTGGTGAGCCCGCGGACACTGAGCCCCTCCTTGATGATCACGCCGGCGCCGAGAAAACCGATTCCAGAGACGATCTGCGCCGCGACACGTCCCGGATCGATGCGAAGGGCGGTTTCAGAACCATCCATGCCGTTGTATTTAAGATGGAAACCTTCCGAAACGACCACCATGAGACAGGCGCCGAGCGCGACAAGAAGGTGGGTTCGCAGCCCGGCTGGACGCCCGTGCTTTTCGCGCTCCAGACCGACCAGAGCACCGGCGAGCGCGGCCATCACGATCTTGACGAAAACGCCGAGTCCATAACTTCCATACAGCTCATGGGGAAGGAACATGGTCGCTCCGGAAGCCTCCTTCGGGCTTCGTTGACAGTCAAAGGTTCCGTGCTAGCGTAAATTTCGACCGTGACGAGTTTTCCAGCCAAGCCAAACTTTTCGAAAGGAAGCCGTCCATGCCTACGATACAACCGGCTGTTCGCGCTCACCTGCTGATCAGAGTGAAAATCGACGAGTCCCGCAGGGAGGAGATGATCGACAAAGTGTACGAACCGAACCGCACGCGCTTTCTGGAACGAATCTCCGGCGCTATTTCCAAGAACCTGCTGGTTCGTCCGGAGGATATCGCGATCCTGCACGGCTTCGACACCCGCGAGAGCGCTGAAGCCTACCTGCAAAGCAGTCTCTATCAGCAGATCGTCAACGGGATCGCAGACTACCAGGAAGAAAACCCTTCCGTCGCCCTTTACAACGTCCATGACTGAACGAGCGCGGTGCAACGGCAGGTGAATTACAGTTTATCGTTGTTCGAAACAAATTAAAGCTGGCGAACAAAAAGCCGAACAGGGGCGGCGCTCAAGCCGAATGTAGGAAAAAATGGAGGGGGGATTTGAGGCGGGGCCGACTCAGCGACCGTTCTCTTCGCAGTCGACTTCCTCGATGAACCCGCACCCCTGGACAGGGGGCGAAAAAGGGGTGCGCACTCCGAAGGGCGAGGCGCCGGGAGGGGAAAAAAGGTCGCCGGAAGGCGGTGTAAATACCGGAACCGGAGGAGCCGGCTCGGGCAGGAAGGGAGTCACGATGAAAGGGACCGAGGTTCCACCGCGCTTAGCGAGGCCCACCTTGTTTGCGCGCAGTCGTGCCCTGTCGACGCCGCTGAGTTCTGCGCTGTTCTCCGGGGCGCTGAAGAGATCGGTCAGGGCCGGAGGCTCCCCTTGCCTTGCAGCGGCTTCGAGCCACACAGCGATGCGCTCTTCGTCCCTCTTGTTCTTGGCTACCGGATAAAAGGCGGCGAGACGTGCCGTTTCGGGGTCCTGCAGTATCCGTGTCACGACCTCGCTGCAAGCCGGGCAGACGGGGGAAAAAAAGACCTGAATGGGTGCATCGGCCTCCCCTGCAATGGCCCACGGCTCGAAGTAGACTTCCTTGACGGCCTCCAGAGACACATATCCGAACAACAGAAACCAGAACCCTGCGATCACCGTGAGAATAGATCGACCCGGAAGACGAAGGACCCAGATCCCGGCCAGGGCGATCAGTCCGATCAGGGCCGCAACGACGAGGCAGCTCAGACAGGCCCAGAAAAGATACTGATAGAACAGGAAGAAGCCGTCGAGCACGAGGATCGCCCCAACGACGAGCGAGAGCCAGAGGGCGGTGCGGGCGCGAGGATAAGCGAGAGCCAGGACGAAGATAAGAATAAACCCAGCCAATCCGTAGACGTAGAATCCGATCCCAAGGAAGCTGTAGCCGGCATAAATGCGGCAGCCCTGCGTCAGGCAGAACAGGTCCGCGCCGCTGGCATTGAGCAGACAATAAAGCGCCCCGAGAAAACTGAAGAGGAGGATGGAGGCCCTGCCGGCAAAGAACCGCAGCTTAGAGGACGTCTGATTCACCGAATCTCCTGCATTATTCAAACCTTGAGTGAGCACCTTAAACCCGATCTTCATTTCGTGTCAACTCAAAGTCGATGATTCGAGCCCGATGGTTCGTAGATATACAGGCCATCAATGATAATATCTTCACGATCACTCTCGTGCGCCCGCAACCCAGAGGGAAGAACGGATGAAGAAGAAGGAACTCGGCCTTTTCCTGTCCCTGGCCCTGTTGATCTACATGGCTGTGGCGAGTGAGAAGATGCTCCTGGTGGCCGAGGGATATGCGGTGCCTCATGAGGTCATCGAGACGGGAAGAGAGGTCTACTTCGAGCACTGTCATCGCTGCCATGGCGAAAGCGGCGCCGGAGCGCCCGCAATCGGCGATGCGAGAGAGTGGGATAGGCGGATCGAGAAAGGGATGCCCCCCATGATTGCGCATGCGATGGAGGAGCATCGAAGCCTCGGATTTCTTTCTCCCCCCGAGGGCTTCGGACCGGACAACGATCAGATCTCCTCAGCCGTCGCGTATCTCGTTCGGGAGAGTGGAAAATTCCGCCAGGAAAGGCCCTGAGGCCGCATGAGTCGCGAATTTCTCAGCGGGGGTCAACCACCTTCCAGGTAGGAATTGGAGGCGATCTGAAAAGAGCGGTTCTCCTTTTCGTTCTGCTGCGAGAAGAGCGAGCGGACGGAAAGGTAGGGATCCAGGGCGCCGCGGTGAATATTGTTATAGGTCACAAGCGCATCGCCCAGAGATGAACCGGATTCGGCCCCCGCAGGCTCAAGAAGAGCCACCGGAGATTCCAGGTAGAAAGAAGCGATTTTCCCAACCCCGTCGCGCACGGTGGAAGGCCCAAGAACCGGAAGGACGAGATAAGGTCCCGTTCCGAGGCCTGCCCTCGCAAGGATCCGCTCGAGGTCGGGAACTTCCCCGTCGCTGAAGGGTCTGTCCAGAACCTGGAGAAGATACCCGAGCGCCAGTCGGCCGAACTCGCTTCCCCCGTCTCTGAAGCGAAATTCCATCCCTCCATGGACCGTCCGCACCGGAGCGATGCAGACGGAGAGCCCGTTGCAGAGCGCCTCCCGTAACCCCGCCGAAACACTCTCATTCAGCGGAGAAAGGAAGTAGCGGTATATCTTGTCATTGACCCAGAAAGAGAGACGATTCAGCGGTTCGAGAGGATCGGTAATGTCCGGCGCCGCCGTCCCGACGTCTTCAAAAGGGTCGTGAAAATCGTCATCAAACGACCAGGCCGGAGCCGAAAAGATCAGCGAAAGGATGAAAATCAGGGCAAGAAGGTTCAAAGGTTTCAAGGTCTCAGTCTCCTTGTAATAAGGCAGACCAACCATAGCAGAGCATCTTGCCCGTGACAATCGAACCTAAGGTTTCATTTTCCAGGAGCCAGGAGGAATTATATTCTGGCTCCTGGATTCCGGCTCCTGGCTCCTGCTTTTCACTTTCTCGCTCTCAACTCGGCGATTCTGGTCTCCATCCTGCTGAAAAGACCTTCGAACCCATGGCGACGCACGAGTTCGGAGTATTCGGCACGATATGTATTCACCAGGCTGACCTCCTCGATTACCACATCGTAGGCGCGCCATTCACCCTGCTGAAGGTCAAGCTTGTAGCTGATGGGAATTCTTTTTCGGTCCTGTGTCACGACAATGGTATCGACCAGGGCACGATTGTCGATGATGCGCTCGGAAACGACTTCGACCTGCTCGCCGGCATACTGGTCGGCGTATTCCGACATCCGGTCACGATACGTTGTCTCGAGCAGTTCGGTGAACAGATCGATGAAGCGATCGCGCTGCTCCGGTGTGGCGCGCCGCCAGTGAACGCCGAGTATCCACTGGGACATGAGTTGAAAATCGAATTTCTGACGGATCAGCTCCTCCAGCCGCCGGTCACGCGCTTCGGCGCTCAGACTCTGGTCGGCGAGCGTTTCAAGAACCGTATCGACGGTCGTCTGCACCTGCTCTCTCGGACTCTGGGGCGCCGCAAAGGCCGGCAGGGCGACCATGAGGATTATGAGGAAAAGGACTAGTGCTTTTTTCGTCTTCATAAAGGTCTCCGATGCTTGATGGAACGTGTGCCCGCATCCAGCGAAGCTAGCGGCGGATCAGAGCCTGTCGGCGCTGAATAAAGGCATTGCGAATGAAGAGATAAGGATCAATGGCCTGTTCGATCAGCTTCTCGTAGGTGTCGTCATCGAGCGAGACGTCGTTGACGGCTTCATAGCTCCTTACGGCAAGCAGTTCTTCCCATTCCAGCATGTAGTTGAGCGGAGCGAGATAATAATCGACAATGCGTCCGGCGCCGTCGCGCAAGGTGGACGGTCCGATGAAGGGGATGACGAGATAGAAGCCTCCTCCAGCGCCGTAGTGTCCCAGGGTCTGTCCGAAGTCCTCATTGCTGGCGTGCCATCCGTGCTGCGTAGCGGGATCGAACAATCCGGCCACTCCGACAGTGCTGTTGAGCAGAAATCGCCGCGTTTCGTTCCCGGCGGCGGCAAACTTGCCCTGGAGCGTGTTGTTGATGAACCGTACCGGAAAGGCGATGTTGGAAAAAAAATTCTGCACCGACTGCCTTGCAGGAGACGGAACGATGCGATACGCCCTGGCCGTCGGCTTGAGAAGATAGAAGTAGAACCGATCGTTGAACCAGAAGGTCGCCCGGTTGAGCCGCTCCAGAGGGTCTGCAATGGTCACCTCCTCGACGGCGAAAGGATCTTCGAACTCCTCCCAGTCATCGAAGTCGTCCCACTCGTCGCTGAACGCCTCCTGAGCCTGCGGGTCGGGAGAAATCCCCTCCTGCGCAACCGCTGTGCTGCAGAAAAGCAGGAGAATTACGAATAGATATCCGGGCAATCGCATAGAGGGTTCCTTGGCTCTTGGCTCTTGGCTCTTGGCTCTTGGCTCTTGGCTCTTGGCTCCTGGCTCCTGGCTCCTGGCTCCTGGCTCCTGGCTCCTGGATTCTGCTCCCCAGCTTCCTACTGATTGCTCTCAAAGATATACCGACTGAT